>JBIICE010000044.1:0-22234 GCA_044239025.1 Verrucomicrobiales bacterium | reverse complement strand
ATAGGCTCCCGCTCGCTTCATGGATTTCCCGGATCTCCCGGCGGGGACTTCAGCCGCTTTCCGGCCAGCCATCCCGCGCAGCCTGCCCGTCAGCCTGCCACCCCGCGCCGTCAAGAGAACGGTGCCCGCCCCACCGTGAGCCAGTTCACGGGATTTGCTTCCGGCTTTCCGTTGCGCTCGCCCCTTTCCCGGAACACCGCATCCCTCCCACCAGACCATGGCCAATCAGACCTTACCCCGCAGACCCCGGCTCCTCGGTCCACGCAAGACCTTCGCCGTCGTCGCCAGCATGTACAACGAAGGCTGCATGAACGGCCTTGTCGAATCGACCAAGAGCGAACTGCTCGCGATCATGCCGACGGCCAGCATTCCCCTCTACCGGGTCCCCGGCGCATGGGAAATCCCGGTCTGCGCGGAATATGTTCTCCAGCACACCCACGCCGATGTCATCATCGCCCTCGGCGTTGTCATCCGCGGAGACACCGGCCACGCCGACATGATCACCCTCGCCCTGAATCACGAACTGCAGGCCATGGCCACCCGCCACCTGACCCCCGTGATCAACATGGTCCTCCTCTGCAACAATCTCAAGGAAGCCGAGGAACGGTGTCTCGGCACCACCATCAACCGGGGTGTCGAAGCCGCCCGGGCCGCTCTGAACATGGCGGAACTCTTCCAGAAGCTCCACACCGCCTACCCCAGCCCGAAAGGAAAAGAGGAGGATGAGTAAACGACGCGAAGGCCGCGAAACGGCCGTCCAGCTGCTCTTCAGCAGGGACTTCTGCGCCGATGGTTCCCTTCCGGACATCGAGGGTTTCTTCGGCCTCCATACCGCCTCCCCAGCCGTGCAGAAACACGCCCGCTCGCTCTTCGACGGAGTAGTGCAGCACCTTGGCGAAATCGACGCCCGCATCGCGGCCACCCTCGCCAACTTCAGCATGGAGCGCCTGAACACCGTCGACCGCAATATCCTGCGCGTCGCCGTCTTCGAAATGTTCCACGCCACCGAAGTTCCTCCCATCGTCGCCATCAACGAAGCCATCGAAATCGCCAAGCGCCTCGGCGGACCGGACAGCGGCCGCTTTGTCAACGGCGTCCTCGACCGCCTCAAGCAGGAGGTCAGCCGCCCCCTCCGGGAACCAGCCCGCCACCCCCATCCGCTGGAGACCGATCCGTCTTGAATTCCTCCATGTCCGGCCCTATGCGGTTGGGTAAGGTTCGGATCCCGACATCATGCCTCTTCCCGATGACCGCCCACACGGCGCAACCGAAGGTACCGGACACTTCCCGGACCTCCTGAACGTCCAACCCAACCGCAAGGAAGACGACTTCAGCATCGACGATGCCGTCTTCGATGAACCGGCCAGCCCCGGAATTCCCGCCCGGGAAGCACCATGGCAGGGACCGGATGCCGGACGCCGGGCCCGCCGGAGAGCGGATTCCGCGCCAGGGCCCGGGCCACAATCCCAACTGCCGGACGCCCGCCTGCGCCCCACCACCCGCACGGAACGCAAATCGCCGGACGGTGCCCGCAGCTTCACCCGGGTGGTCGCACGTCCCCAGACCAGCTACGCCGCTCAGACCACGGTCCAGAATTCTCATCTCGAACCAGCGATCGACCCGGATGGCCCGGCCCCTTCCACCTTCGGCAAAATCGCCGGTCAGTCTCAGCCGGTCTACCGCCCGGACAAACTCGGAGTGGTCCTCGACAACCTTTTCGCCACGCCGGGCCTGCGCTGGCTCGACGCCCTGGGCAGCCGCTGGGTCAAGGCCGCCGCGCTTTCCCTCCTCGCCGCCACAGTAACCATCGCCATCGCCTGGCGCTTCTCCGGAGCCTTCGGACAGCAGCAATCCGGGAAGTCAGCCGCCGCATCGCAGCCGTCCGCCGCCACCATGGACGAACGCATGGAACGAGCCCGCACCGCCTTCCGCAGCTTCCTCGCCGCCCAGCCCGACTCGGACGAACGCGCGGCCCTCACGACCGACCCCGCGCGCACAAGGCAGCGCATGGCCCACTTCCACATTTTCCTGAAGGGTGCCGACCCCGAAGTCCTCTCATGGGAAATTGGTCCCCCCAGAGACACCGGCCACGGCCCGTGGTTCCCGCTGACCTTCGATGGCAAGGACGGTTCCAGAACCACCATCGCCCTCAGCGAATCGGACGGACGCTGCCTTGTCGACTGGGAAAACTTCGTCTCTTTCGGCGATGTGGCGTGGCCTGACTTCTGCTCTGCAAGGTCACCGGACCCCAGAGCCATGAGAGTGTTTCTCCGCCCGGCCACGGACCAACCCGCGGTGCAGGGCTTCCGCGCATTCCTCGTCCGCCACCGCTCAGGGCCGCCACAGATCACCGCATGGATCGCCAGCAGCAGCCGGGCCTCCCAGGCCATCGCAGACCTCATGCCTCCCGGCGGCAACTGGGCCTCGGCCAACCTCTACCTCAGCTTCGCACCGGACGACGGCCCCACGGGAGCACGCATCGTCGATGTCATCCGCGGACGCTGGCAGGACACCGTCGTGACCCACTCCGCTCCGCAGCCATGACGCCTCCTCTCCGGCATTGTCTCTGGCTCGCCGTCGCCCTGGCAGCATCTCTGGCCCCCACCACTCGCGCCCAGCAACCACCCCCTGCGCCTGCCTCGGACACCCCGGCCGTTCCCACGGAGCCACCCAGACTGCCGGACCAATGCGGCGACTTTTTCGCCGACCTCGCCGCCAGCGTCCGGCCTCAGTGGCGTCAGTACTACCGCGAACCCTCCGGAGAAGCCCCCCGCGACCGCGCTGCCGCCGCTCTCTCCCTCGGTGCCCTCATCACCGACCTCTCACTCGCCACGGAAGCGCGCGATGCGCAGAAGTTCCGCAACCTCCTCGTCGACCTCTCCACCCTCGAAACCATGCTCGGCATCGCAGAAGGCATGGAAAGCACCAAACAGAAACTGACCTCCCTCGCCGATGAGGGGGAATGGAAGACCCTCCGCACGGAAATCGGCAGTCTCGTCCGCCAGCACCGCCGCCAGCTCTCAGCCCACCGCGACGAAGCACTCGCTGACCTCTCCTCCATCGGACAATGGATCCGCGCGTGGTTCATCTCCGTCCAGTTCTGCCGCAATCACGCGGATCTCCCAGCCGATCCGCTCGGCAAGCCGGAATGGATCGCAGCCCTGCGCCTCCGCACGTCCCCGCTCGCCGACGCCGAGGTCAAACCCTGCGGCACCATCCGCAAACACCTCAATGCTCTCAGCCGCCTCTGGGACCCCGGGACTCCTCAGGACACGGAACGACCGGAACGGCTCACGGCCTCACTTGGAATCCTCACTGAAATCATGAACCGCTGCATCGTTCCGCCACCCCGGCGCTGAACCGATCCGCTTCCCCTCCCCGCCGTTCCTTCCGATCACCCCGACCATCTTTCCATGGAAACAGAAACCGACGCCAGAAGTTCCGCCGTCCGCCAATTCTCCATTTTCCTCATCAACCGAGCCGGAGCCCTCCTCAGCGTGGTCCGGCTCCTTGAGGATGCTCACGTCATGGTGCTCGGCCTGAGCCTCCAGGATTCCGTTGATGTGACCGTGGCCCGCCTCGTCGTGAGCGACCCGGACGCCGTCGAAACCCTCTTCATGGAACGCGGCATCCCCTTTGGTTCCGGCGAAGTCCTCGTGGTCCAGCTCAAGGATGGTCCCCACGGCCTCAGTCAGTGCCTCACTGCCTTCCTGCAGGCGGAAACCAACATCCACTTCGCCTACCCGCTCCTCGTGCATCCCGGCGGCTCGTCCGCCCTCGTGCTCCACCTTGAAGACATCGAATTCGGAGCCGCCGTCATGCAGAATCACGGCTTCCGTCTCCTCCGCCAGGGCGACCTCAGCCGCTGAATCAAGCCCGCCCCCTGACGCTTTTCAGGACGCCTGCGCCGCCAGCCGATCCGGCTCACAGACACCCCGCTCGGTGATGAAGGCCGTCACCAGTTCCGCCGGTGTCACATCAAAGGCCGGGTTGGCAGCCCGGGAACCAGGCGAAGCCACCCGGATGCGCCGCTCCACCCCATCCGCATCCGGACCCGCCACCCAGAGAACTTCGTCAGCCCCACGTTCCTCGATCGGAATCCTTCCCACACCCGCCGCCAGCGCCCGGTCGATGGTCGCCACGGGCATCGCTACATAAAACGGCAACCCGAAATGCCGGGCCGCAAGGGCCTTCAGAAAGGTCCCTACCTTGTTCGCCACGTCGCCATTCAGTGCCACCCGGTCCGCTCCGGTTATGACCACGTCCACGAGCCCCTCCTGCATCAGCTGCGCACCCGCATTGTCCGCCACAATGGTGTGCTCAATTCCCTGCTGCCCAAGTTCCCAGGCCGTCAGACGCGACCCCTGATTCCTTGGCCGCGTCTCGTCCACCCACACATGCACCTTGAGGCCTGCCGCCGCTGCGGCATAGACCGGTGCCAGCGCCGAACCATGATCCACAAAGGCCAGCCAGCCGGCATTACAGTGCGTCAGAATGTTCAGAACTCCGCCTCCAGCCCTGGCCGCAGCCAGCCCCTGCAGCAGCCCCAGGCCATGCCGCCCGATGGCCGCACAGGCAGCCACATCCTCATCCGCAATCGCCTGCGCTTCCTCCCGCGCCCGCACCGGCCCTGCCCCGTCACTCAGCACCGCCACCATCCGGTCAACCGCCCACGCCAGATTCACAGCCGTCGGCCGCGTCGCCTTCAACTGCTGTGCCGCCCGCAGAATCACCTCCCTCCGGATGGCCCCGCCCACCCACGCTTCCCGCGACGCCAACCACATTCCCCACGCCGCAGTCGCCCCGATGCAGCCAGCCCCGCGCACCCTCATCTCCGCAATCGCTTCCGCCACCGCCGCCACCCCCGTCAGCCGCAGGACCGCAAATTCCCAAGGCAGCCGATTCTGATCAATGATCCAAACGGCCTCCGGATCGTCTTCCGGCTGCCATACCGTGCGCCATGCCTGACCATTCACTCTCATCACTCTCAACCTCTCCAGATCAGCACGGCACGCAAGGCCCGCTCTCCATTGACGCCTTGCGCCCGTGCGCCACATTGACCTCCCTTCTTCTCCCATGAGCAACATCAGCGACCAGATCATGCATGACCTCAAGGAGGCCATGAAAAACAAGGACCAGAACGCCATGACGACGCTGCGCGCGCTCAAGTCCGCCATCAAGTACGCTGCCATCGAGAAAGTCGGGGCCGATGCGGAACTCCCCGACAGCGACGCCATCGCCGTCGTCCGCAAACAGATCAAGCAGCGCCGCGATTCGTTCGAGCAGTTCACCGCCGGTGGCCGCAGCGATCTCGCGGACAAGGAAGCCGCGGAAATCGCCGTCCTCGAACGCTTCCTCCCCTCTGCCCTCAGCCCGGAAGAAACCGAAGCCCTCGTCAGCGCAGTCATCAGCGATCTGGGAGCTTCCTCGCGTCAGCAGATGGGCCAGGTCATGAAGGTCCTTCAGGAAAGGGCTGCCGGACGCGCCGATGGCAAGGTGCTCTCGCAGCTCGTCGCAAGGCACCTTTCCTGACTCATGACCGCCGCTCTCATCGTCGCCGCCGGCTCGGCCAGCCGCATGGGCTTCGACAAGCTGCTCGCCCCGCTCGGCAGCAAGCCAGTTCTCCTCCACACGCTCGAGGCCTTCCAGAGCTGCCCGGAAATCGATGCCATCTGGGTCGTCTGCAGCGACTCCCGCCGCGAGGCGGTCGCCACGCTGGGAAGCCCCCTCGCCAAATTTCAAGGCACCGTGCCCGGTGGCCCGGAACGGCACCTTTCAGTGTGGCATGGCCTCTCCGCCCTTCCGGACATCACCTCGCTCGTGGCCATCCACGACGGTGCCCGCCCCCTCATCCAGCCAGCCCAGATCTCCCGCTGCATCGCCGCCGCCGCCGCCGCCGGAGCCTCCGCCTCCGCCCACCGCGTCACGGATACCCTCCAGCGCGCCACATCCGATGGCATCGCCACCGGCCCCGTCGACCGCACCCACCTCTGGGCCATGGAAACCCCGCAGGTTTTCCAGCTCCCCCTCATCCGCAGGGCGTACCAGGAAATTCTCCGCGACTCACTTTCCGTAACCGACGAGGTCTCGGCCGCCACTCACGCAGGCATTCCCGTGCAACTCGTGGAAAACCCTGCCCCCAACCTCAAAATCACGCTGCCCGGCGACCTCGCCACAGCCACCGCGCTCCTCCCGTGACCAGCCACAGCTTCGTCAGACTCCGCAATGGCTGCACGCTCTGCGTCGCCGAAATGCCCTGGATGGAAAGCATCAGCATCGGCCTCTGGACCGGCGTCGGCGGCCGCCACGACCCCGCCGACCAGAGCGGCCTCGCCCATTTCGCCGAACACATGCTCTTCAAAGGCACGCGCCGCCGCTCGGCCCGCCAGCTCAACCGCGATACCGAAAGCGTCGGCGGCAGCATGGACGCCTACACCAGCGAGGACCACACCAGCTTCTTCGTACGCGGCCCCGCGGAACGCCTCCCCCGCTTCGCGGACGTCCTCTTCGATATCTACCGGCATTCCCGCTTCCTCGCCGACGATGTGAAACGCGAGCGCGAGGTCATCTCCGAGGAAATCGCCATGTACCGCGAACAGCCGGCCCAGCAGGTCGAAGAACTCCTCTGGCGCACCACCTGGCCCGCTCACCCGCTCGGACGACCCATCGCCGGCACGGAAGAAAGCCTCGCCCGCATCACGAGCACTTCCCTGAAACACCACGCTTCTTCCTGGTTCGGCAGCCGCAACACCATCGTCTCGGTCGCCGGCCGCACCACCCTCCGCGAGGTCAGAGAACTCCTCGACGACCTCGCACCGGATGACTTCCCCGTCGGCCGGAAGCCGTCACTGCGCCGCTTCCGCAAACCCCAGCGCCACCGGCCCGCGGTCGTCGCCGAACACCGGGAAATCGATCAGGTCCAGCTGGCCATGGCCCTGCACGCACCCGGCCGGAAAGACCCAAAAGCCCCGGCCCTCCGGCTGCTCAACGTCCTCCTTGGCGAAAACACCAGTTCCCGCCTCTGGGCTTCCCTGCGCGAAGATCATGGCCTCTGCTACGATGTCGGCTCGGACCTAACTTCTCTCGACGAAACTGGACTCCTCCACGTGTTCGCCGGCGTGGACCCCGGCAAACTGAAACGCGCCCTCTCCACCCTCCGCCGGGAACTCTCCAGCCTCGCCGCGAAGCCCGTCAGTCAGCGCGCCCTCTCAGAAGCCTGCGAGTACGCCATCGCATCGAGCCGCCTCGCCCTCGAAACCCCGGGGGCCCAGATGACCACCATGGCCGAATGCCTCCTCTTCCACGGCCGCTGGATTCCAATCGATGACCACTACCAGCGCCTCCGCGCCGTGACCCCGTCCGACGTGCACCAGCTCGCTGCCGAACTCTTCCACCCGGGCAATCTCACCCTCGCCATGGTCGGCCCGGTTTCCGACCCGGAAACCGCCGCCTCGTGGCTCTGCCCATGAGAGCTGGTGCCGGAGCAGTCCAGCCGCCCTGCTGCCATTCCAGTCTGCCGGTTCCCGGATCAATGGCCCTGCGCCAGCAGTAAGCCCGCGGATCCGGAATCCTTTCCGGAAGACACGGTCGGCAGGAACTTTCTCCTCCGCCTGTGCTTTCGGCCGTGCCGACAGCGCCTTGATTCCGGACCGGGGCTACCCGACCACTCGGTTCCCCGCCGGAAAATACTGAAGGTAAACGACATCGAGCCACTTCCCGAACTTCCGGCCAGCCTCGCAGAGCCGGCCCGTCTCGCGGAATCCATGGCGCAGGTGCAGCGCAATGCTGCCTGCCTGCTCGGCGGAAATTGCCGCAACAATCGTGTGCAATCCCTGCTCCCGCCCGCGCACCAGCAGATCGGCAAGCAGCTGGCTGCCAATTCCTCTCCGGTGCTGCCCGTGATGCACGTACACGGAATTCTCCGCCGTGCCGGCAAAGGCTTCGCGCCGGTGAAACGGCGAGAGACTCCCCCAGCCCAGCACCTCACCCGCTTCTTCCGCCACGATCACCGGATGCGCCGGACCGCGCCCCGCAAACCATGCCGCCCGCGACGCTCCAGTCTCCGGCTCAATCTGGTAGGTGCAGGTCGAGTTCACCACGTAGTGATTGTAGATCGCATTGATGGCCGGCAGGTCGGCAGCGACCGCTTCACGGATCAGAACGGAGGACATCAGTCAGGATGGAAAAAAGGCGGGGTGCGGTCTACTTGCCGCACCCCGCCCTGTAAATCAGCAGAACTCCGATCCCGCGCAGATCACTTGGTGACCTTGAGGACGCCATTCATGAGACGCCAGTGGCCCGGGAAGGTGCAGATATAGGGATAGTCGCCCGCCTCCGCAGGAGCCGTGAACTCAATCAGATCGCTCTGACCAATCCCCACGAGCTTCGTCGGCTTCACGATAATGTCGGCACTCTCCGGAAGATAGAGCTTCTTGAGCGCTTCGGGGTCGGTGAGCATCTTGTCCGCGAGCGCACCAACCGCATCCTTGCTGCCGGGCTTCAGCAGAAGGAAGTTGTGCTGCAGGGGGCACTTCTCATTGCGGAACAGCAGCATGACCTTGGCTCCGGCCTTCACCGTGAGTTCTTTCTTGTCGAACTGCATGACGTTCGGAACGACTCCGAGCATGAGTTTGGTCGCTTCCGAGGCAGCAGGCTTCGCGTCCTGCGCAAACAGGGAACCGGTGGCTGCAAGGGCCGTGAACAGTGAGACAATCAGCTTCTTCATGGATACGTGTTTTGTGTTCAATGGATACTGGACCGACCGCAGCTTGCGTTTCCTGCCCGTGCCGTCAACGGCAATGCGCACTCTGCGGTCGATAAGGGGAACGGCAGGCCCGCTCGCTGTCTTTCAGTCCCCCGACGGGCTTTCCGTCGCTCCCAGTTTCTGCTCCAGTCCACGGAGTCGCTCCGCCATGGCCGGCAGCCGCCGCACCATGATGAGCTGGTGCTGATACTCCTTCATGAGCTGAGCCGGGGTGCCCATGTACGCTCCCGGCGTCCGGATGTTGGCCGTGACCCCCGCCTTCGCCGTGAAGGTCACTCCCGGACCGCCGATGTCGAGATGACCCGCAATGCCGACCTGCGCAGCCACCACCGTGTAATCCGCCACCCTCGTGCTCCCGGCAATGCCGGCCTGCGCCACAATGATGACGTGCCTCCCAATCACGCAGTTGTGCGCAATCATCACAAGATTGTCGATCCTCGTTCCCTCCCCGATCCATGTCCGTCCAAACCGCGCCCGGTCGATCGTGGTGTTCGCCCCGATCTCCACGTCACTGTCGATCTGCACGATCCCGACCTGATCAATCTTCTGGTGCCGCCCACCCACAAATTCATATCCAAAACCATCCGCCCCGATCACGGCTCCGGAATGAACCGAAACACGGTCGCCCAGTTGGCAACGGCCGTAGATCGTCACCCGCGCGGCCAGACGGCAGTCGCGGCCAATGACCACGTCTTCACCAATGACACAGCCCGGCCCGATGACCGTCCCCTCGCCAATCCGCGCACCCGACTCAATCACGGCACCGGGTCCGACCGACACCCTGGCCGCGTCCAGTACCGCGGACGCATCAACCACCGCCGACGGATGAATGCCCGGACGAAACGCCCGCGGTGGCGGTACGAACCGCTTCACGATCTCCGCAAAGGCCGCCGAGGCATTCGCACAGCGGATCAGCGCCACCCCCGCAACGACTCCTTCCGGAAACACGTCCGGAACAAGCACCGCTCCCGCCCGCGTTTTCTTGAGATCGTTGAGGTATCGCTCGTTGGCGAAGAAACTGAGATCGCTCTCCGCCGCTTCCCGCAATCCGGCAAACCCTCGCAGTACAAGCCCGGGTTCGCCGCAGAGAATTGTCCCTCCAGTCAGGACTGCGGCCTGCTCAAGAGTCAGTTCCACGGACGGATGAAGTCAGATGATCGCAGTCGCACGCGCGGGAGCACCGCACGGATCACTTCTTTGGAGCGGCTTCCGCGGGAGCGTCCAGATCAAGGGCACCGCCCTTGGTGGGAGGCGCTGCCGCCGCACCAGCCGGTGCTCCTTTGTTCAGTTCGGCCAGCACGTCCGTGCTGAAATCGACGGCATCCTTGCTGTGGAGCAGAAAGGGAACGCCCGACGGGCTCATGCCCGACTTGTCGAAAACGAGATCGTAATTGTCGCGCTTGGCCTTCTCTTCCACGCGCTGACGGATATCCTCGAGCAGGCCCTTGCGCATGCGCATGACCTGTTCCTGGAGCTGCGCCTCGCGGCGGCGGCGGAATTCATCAATCTCCCGCTCGAGGGCCTTGGCTTCCGTCGCAACGCCCTGTGCCTCCTTGGCCTTCTGCTGCTTCAGTTCCTCATTCACCAGCTTGTCCTGCAGGATCTTCTGAGAATCATTCCACTTGGTGATCAGATCGCGGTACTTGGCGCTGCGGTCGTCCAGTTCCTTCTTGGCCTTTGATTTGTCGTCGTTGACTTTTTTCTCGGCGTCCTTCGTCTTGTAGTATTCCTGGAAGACACGCTTCATGTCGACAATGCCGACCTTCATTTCGGAGACGGCAGTCTGAGCAGAAGCCATCCCCGCGGTGAGGAAGGAAGCAGCAAGAATCGGGGCAATCTGGCGGAGGATCATAAAGAGATTTGTTTGGGGGGCAGCAGGTGGGACTCTGAGAAGCGCAGCACCGGGTCGGTTGCTACGCATTACCGAAGTAAACACCCGGCGGCAATCCCGCGCAAGCTGAAAACCGACAGAGCAAAAAGCAGCAATACCCCCATTGTCAGGTCGACTCCTTCCCCGCGCGCACGTGCCGCTGCCCCTTGTAGAGGAGAAGGAAAACCATCGTGAGCAGGGCGGCCGCCACCGCCAGCCAGTTCCAGAAGCGCGCCCAGTCGGTCGTGCCATCGCCGCGGCTGCAGCTGCGGTACCAGACATCGATGACCTGATAGCCCACCAGGTTTCCGATGCCATTGTTCATGAGCGAAAGGAGGGCCTGGCTCTGCGCCCGGATGCCGGGATCGATCCGGAGTTCCAGGTAGATCTGGCTCGTCATGTAGAAGAGCACAAAGAGCGGACCGTGAAGCGCCACGCTCGCCACCATGGCTAGCCTTGCGTCGGTTCCCAGCAGTACGTAGCGGGCCACCCCGAGCAGCAGACCGGCCGTGAGCAGCCACTTGATGCGGAAGCGCAGCAGGAGACCGGAAACCGCCAGCATGGCCAACCCCTCGCACAACTGCGCCAGCGCCATGGTCGCCGCCGGAGTCGCATCGCCACCGGCCTTGAGATGCGGAACGGTATGCACATACAGGGTCGACATCACGGCCGAAAAGGCCGCACTCGTAAGGAAAATCAGGCGGTGATCCGGATGCTTCAGCAGGGGCAGTGCCTCCCAGCCCATGACGTCCCGCCAGCGCCGCGGTGCCCGCCCCGGCGGTGGATGGGTCGGCCTCAGGGTCAGACAGAACAACGCCTCGGCCACGAAAATCCCCGCGCCCACATAACCAGCCGCAGGCGATCGGTCGAGATGAAACACCCGGCTCACCAGAAAGGATGCCGCCATCCATCCCCAGGTCGCCCAGACCCGGATCGGTGCGAACTCGCGCCTTGGATCCGACAGCCGCGACAGGGCCACGCTCGTCACAAGGGAAAAACCCGGGGCATTGACCAGCGCATAGGCCATCATCAGCCCGAGAAACCAGCGGTGCCCCCAGCCGAACTGCACGGAGGCGTGCACCAGCGCCAGCAGCAGCCCGGCGACAAAGGTCAGGCCCGCAAGGAGCCGTTCGGGTGCCACCCTGCGGTCGGCCAGCGAGGCCGCCACCATCGGAGAAATGAAGGACGCCACGCTGCCGGTGCTCACGGCGAGAAACAGCCAGCCGCGCATGCCGTGGGCGTCCAGTACATTCGGAAAGGGCACCGCATAGGCCGCCATCGCGGCCGCATGCATGCAGAAGAGTATGCAGAGCGCCGTCCGGCCCTCGACCGCCGGCCGGGCCGGGCTCAGTGCGTCAGAACTTTCCACCGGACGGGGTCAACTTTGTAGAATTGCCGGAGCGTCTCATAGAGCCCGCTGTCGGTTCTCTGCAGCACCTCGGGATGCATGTAGAAGGCTTCCGTGGCGGCCGCATGAAAATCCGCCGGATCGCCCGGCGCTCCATAGCGCTCCATCCACTCCCCGCACTTCGCGAATCCCATGTGATCATGCAGCTCGCCGGAAAGCGCCCGGCCCCAGGCCGTTAGCCGCAGGTCGGGATCACTGAGTTCACCGGGCGGTTCCATCCCCATTCTCCTCAGAATCAGCGGAACCATTCCCGGATCGCGGTCGGCCGGATCAAGTACCGTGCGGCGCTTCCCGTCCCAGAGCAGGGATGGCCTCGTGGGCGTGGCGGCCTCCAGTGCCTTCTGTGGGCTGATGCCCTCATTGAGCGTCACGCCGAGAATGCTCCCGAAACAGCTGGCACTTTCCCGGTTCAGCACCAGAAAGCAGGCTTGTGCCGCGGTGATGACCCGCTGTTCCTCCGATACTTCCCCGAGGGTCCCGCCATACCGGAACTGCTTGCCATCGATGAAGGAGAGCACCCGGTCCTGGAATTCCGACCGCAGTTCCCACGGCAGACGGTGGTACAGGGGCACGGACTCATGCAGGTACTTGAGCCACTTCCGCGGAAAGGCATAGTAGCGGAGACGCCAGACTCCGAGAACCTTGCGGATTCGCATGACCAGCCACCAGCCGGCAAGCAGACATCCGGCAGCCAGGAGGCCGAGTTGAAGGGAATTCATGGGCGGACAGCGCGGAAATGAGAACGACGGGGGACGGGCACCAGTATCCATGCGACGCTGCCGCGCACCCTCAAAATGCGGACACAATTGGATTTTCCCCGGCGAACTTGCAAACCGCAACCGGACAGGCAACGTAGCGCCCTCCGGAATCTCCCCCAACCCTCCTGCCCATCCCCACCATGCCCACGTACGATTACGTCTGCCCACAGTGCGGCCACGAGTTCGAAGTCTTCCAGTCGATGAATGACAAACGGCTCACGAAATGCCCTCAGAAGAGCTGCAAAGGAAAGGTTCAGCGCAGGATCGGCGTCGGAGCGGGATTCGTGTTCAAGGGATCAGGCTTCTACATCACGGACTACCGCAGTGAAGGCTACAAAGCGGCAGCCAAACAGGACAGTGCCCCCGCGGCAGCCCCCTCCGGATCTTCTGAAGCCGCCCCCGCGCCGGCCGCCAGGGAAGCGCCGGCCGCCAGCAGCAAACCCGCCGCCAAGGCTTCCAGAAAAGCCAAAACGGACTGACCCGGCCTCACCAGTGCCGCGGTGGCCGCAGGGCCAGCCACATGCCGCGGCGCAGCATCGCCCGGATGGCTGCCCGGTTCACCTTCGCTGCCTCGGGAGCCCCCGTCGCAGGCTGCCTCTCAAGCAGATCAAGGGTCGCCTCCCCGATGAGCATCGGCAGCAGTGCCGCGAGCCGCAGCCGGAAGGAACGCAGGTTCCGCACGTACGGCCGCGCATTTCCCAGCCATTCACGGGCCACCGGAAGCCAGCGCCGCCGCACCTCATGCCACGGGCTCCAGTCGGCCGCCGGCCAACTCAGTTCCCCGCCGAGTCCCGCCGCGCGCAGTTCATCCTCGGGAAGATAGCAGCGCCCGATCCGCGCATCGCCGGGCAGATCGCGCAGAATGTTCACCAGTTGCAGTCCCTGGCCATACCGCACTCCCCAGCGGATCATTTCCTCTGCCGACACCGCCGCAAACCGCGGCATGACCTCGGCACAGGTGGCCGTCCAGAATTCTCCCACACAGCCAGCCACGAGCCAGCTGTATTCCTCCAGCGCCGCCGCATGCGGAAGCGCCCGCAGCCGCAGCGCATCGGGAAATCTCTCCAGATCCAGCGACTGCCCCCGGATGATATGCCCCAGCACCGCCCGCACGAGCCGACGCTGCTCGGCGGGAAGTCGTTCATATTCCCGGAAACACTCGGGCAGTCTCCGCAGCAGCACCTGTTCGCCCGCATGCTCCACCGAGGCCGCGCAGGCGGCGGCCTCGGCCAGAAACGCCGCACCGGCCCCGCTGTCCAGAGCCCTCCGGAAATCCCCAAGCAGACCCAGCCGCCATGCCGCCGCCCGATCCGCCGTGTCCGCTACGGTGTCGGTCGCCCGCGCCAGCAGATAGCTCAGACTCAATGGATGCCGCACCGGACCCGGAAGGACCCGCAGACTCAGGTAGAAGGAACGCGAAACCGACGCCAGCAGTTCGCGCGTCACCGGCCCCGATTCGCTGGACGTGCAGTGCGAATCCATGACCTTGTCCCTCGGCATGTCAGCGGATGGTCACGGGCAGCGCCTTCGTCAGCGCCGCAAGGACGCGCTGATGCACGGCATCCACTTCGCTGCCTTCGAGGGTCCGCCCGCGCTCCCGGTAGGTCAGCGTGTAGGCCACCGACTTGCGCCCGTGCGCCAGCCTCACCCCTTCCGGATCACTGAACACATCAAAAATGACCGCTCCGGCAAACAGCGGTTCCTTGAGGCCCGCAAAGAAATCTTCGAACCTGCTGTTCGGAAAATCGTCCGCCGTCTCCATGGCCACATCGCGGCTCACCGACGGAAACCGCGGCAGTTCCTCGAACTTCACCTCGCGCTGCACGGCTTTCTGCAGGGCTGCCGTATCGAGTTCAGCCACGAAAACCGGGTAGCGCGACCCCATGGCCCGCTCCCGGGAGGGATGCAGCCGGCCTCCCTGACCCACGGATTTTCCGTTCATCTGAATGCTCCCGCCTGCCAGCAGAACCGCAGGCAGCCGCCCGGGCTTCCACTTCACCGGCACCCCCGGAAAAATCGCCTCCAGCAGACCCCGCAGATCAAACAGATCCACCGCCGCAGGGTCGCCCTCGGTCCACGCCGCCGGAACCGCAGGCCCCGAAATCAATAGCCCGAGGACGTCGCGCTCGACGGCACGCCCGTCCCCCGACGCGCTGAAAACCGTCCCGCATTCAAAAAACCGCAGGCTGTTCCGCCCCATCCGGATGTTCCGCTCACCCACCGCCAGCAGACCCGGCAGCACCCCGGGCCGCATCACCGTCAGATCATCGCTCAGCGGATTCCGCAGCGGCAACGGCACCAGCGGCTGCGGGTTGGTCCCCAGATGATCCACCAGCTGGGCATCGGAAATCAGTTTGATGGTCTGGGCCTCCCACAGTCCGCGCGCCGCCAGTCCGCGGCGCAGCTCCATCCGGAAATCGTACTGCTCGTCCGCGGCACTCTGCTCCGCAAAGAGCGCGGCTCCGCCCGCCGGAAGGTTCTCGATCCCATGCACCCGCGCCACTTCTTCGATCAGATCCACCGGCCTTGTGAGATCCTGCCGGTACGACGGGACTTTCCATCCGGCGGCGCTCCGCTCCAGTCCGAGCCGGCGCAGGATGCCATCAATCTCTTCATCGGAAACCGGGGCTCCCAGCAGCTTCCGGCAGCGCTCCGCGTCCAGTTCCACCGTGCCGGTCAGCTGCGGAACCGAACCCACCGTGAGGCCTTCCGACGAGGCCATGCCACCGGCCATTTCCACAATGAGCCGCACCGCGAGCCGCGCGGAGGCGACCACCTGTTCCGGATCCACGCCGCGCTCGAAACGGTAACTGCTGTCGGAATGCATACCCAGCCTCCGGCTTGTCCGCCGCACCGTCCCGGTCTGGAAATAGGCCGCTTCCAGCAGAATCTCCGTGGTCACTTCCGTCACCCCGGATTCCAGCCCACCCATCACCCCAGCAAGGGCCACCGGACCAGTCCCGTCGGCAATCACAAGGTCGCCCGCATCCAGCACGCAGTTCCGGCCGTCGAGCGCCGCAAAGACCTCTCCCTCGTCCGCGCGCCGCACCACAATCCCTCCACGCAGTTTTCCAGCATCGAACGCATGCAGTGGTTGCCCGGTCTCCATGAGCACGAAATTGGTCACGTCGACCACATTGTTGATGGGACGCAGCCCCACGCTCTCGAGGCGATGCCGCAGCCACTCGGGCGACGGACCCACCTTCACTCCGCTGATCCGCCACGCGCTGTAGAAGGGACAACCATCGGCAGCCGTGACCGCTATTTCCTCGGAGCGGGCCTCGCGCAGCGCACCCGACACCCCAGCATCCGTCGCCCGCAGCGCCCGACCGGTCAAGGCACTCAGTTCCCTCGCCATGCCCCGGTGCGACAGCAGATCGGGGCGGTTCGGGGTCACTTCCACCTCGATGAGGGTGTCGCTGCCGAGATAATCACGCAGCGTTCTCCCCACCGGAGCGTCAGCGGGCAGAATCATGAGCCCCTCATGGTTGTCTCCCATCCCCAGTTCCCGGCTGCTGCACATCATGCCCTGACTCAGCACCCCGCGCAGTTCGCTCTCCCGGATCGTGAAATCCCCGGGCAGCACCGCTCCCGGCAAGGCCAGCGGCACACAGTCGCCTTCCGAAAAATTCTTCGCCCCGCAGACAATCTGCCGCGGCTCGCCCGATCCATCGTCCACCCGGCACAGCCGCAGCTTGTCCGCATTCGGATGCGCCGTGAAACTCAGAACCCGGCCCACCACAATGCGGTCGGATGCCACCCCGCGCGTCACCATGTCCTCAACTTCCACCCCGGCAAAGGTCAGCAGATCCGCCAGCCCAGCCGGATCACAGCCGGACAGATCAAGATGCGTGGCAAGCCAATTGAGGGAAACTTTCATGGGAGTACAGTCGGAAAACGGATGGCGAGCATGGCGATGCCGCCACCCCACGGCAATGGAAAACCGGAACCGGAATTCGATCGGCAGCCGCACCGGACTGTGCTTCATTTCCCCGGAATCCGCCTCCCATCTCCACCCCCTCCCTTCCATGGACCCGCTCTCCTTCATCCTCCTCCTGCTCATCGTCGGCATCGTGGTGTTCGCTGCCCTCGGTCTGCGCATCGTCCGCCACTCGGAAACCATGGTCATCGAGCGACTCGGCCGCTACCACCGCACCCTCAGCAGCGGCATCAACATCATCTGGCCCTTCGTTGACCGCCCCCGCTCCATCAACTGGCGCCACACGGAAGCCGCACCTCAGGGCCGCACGGTCCACCTCAACCGGAGCACCAACCGCATCGACCTCCGCGAGGCCGTCTACGACTTCCCACGCCAGAACGTCATCACCCGCGACAACGTCTCCATCCTCATCAACGCCCTCGTCTATTTCCAGATCACCGACGCCATGAAGAGCGTCTACGAAATCAACAACCTCCCCGACGCCATCGAGAAACTCACCCAGACCACCCTCCGCAACATCATCGGAGAACTGGACCTCGATCAGTGCCTCGTCAGCCGCGACACCGTCAACAAGAAACTCGGCGTCATCCTCGATGAGGCCACCAACAAATGGGGCGTCAAGGTCAACCGCGTGGAACTGCAGGACATCGCCCCGCCCGCCGATGTCCAGCAGGCCATGGAAAAACAAATGCGCGCGGAACGCGACCGCCGGGCCCAGATCCTTGCAGCCGAAGGTGCCAAGGGAGCGGCTGTCCTCGAAGCGGAGGGCATCCGCGAGGCCGCCGTCAACAAGGCGGAGGGCGACCGCCAGGCATCCATCCTGCGCGCGGAAGGGGAAGCCCAGGCCATGGAACGCATGGCTCTCGCCCAGGCCCAGGCGATCCGCGAAATCACGGCTGCCCTCGCCGGTTCCAGTGCCACAGACCCCGCCGCCTACCTCATTGCCCGCCAGTACGTCGATACCCTGCGCGACATCACCAGCGGCAAGGACAACAAGGTGGTCTACCTGCCCTATGAAGCCACCGGCGTCCTCGGGGCCCTCGGCGGCATCCGCGGTATCTTCAATCAGGACCAGGCGCCAAAACCATAGCCTCGGCCCGGCCCGCCCGCCGCTCGACACGGTGCCGCACCCACAGCCAGAACACGGCCAGCAGCATCACCCCCTGCCAGAAGACAAAGGCCCGCGGTCCCGCCAGCCGCATCGCCCCGGCGTCGCTCACATCAAAGTCCGCCGCAGGCAGCGCCGCCGCCACGGCATTCGCCGGAGCCACCAGCGGCGACAGACTAATGACCCACACCGATGCCGCGGAAACATCGCGGCCGGCCGCCACCATGACCGCCCCCGCCAGCAACGGCACCACTCCCCCGAATACCATCGCCAGAAACAATCCCTTCGTCCCCCGCAGCTCGTAAAGCAGCACGCTGAGCAGCGACGCCGTCAGCATCACGGACGCAAACGCCAGTGGCGTCCAGCCCGGCAGTTCCACCCCCGGAAACCAGTGCGATCCCGTGATCCGCTGCGCAAAAACCCACCAACCCGCCGCTCCAGCCAGCGCCATCACCACGGCAAATGGCAGCGCCCCGGCCTCATCGGAAAAAAACGGCACCTTGCCCGCCGTAATCCTGAGCGCCCGCCGCAGCCCGGTCTTCTGCGTCTCCCGGGACGGCGACACCATCACCGCCAGCAGCACCACGGCCAGCATCGTCACGGTTCCATAAAGCGCAATCATCGCGGCCGCCTCGGACAACGACGGTTCCCATGGCGTCAAGCGCCCCACCCGGCCGCCGAACTGACTCATGAAGCGCCGGGAAAAGAACAGCAGCCCCGGCGAAATCAATGGCAGCGCACAGCCCAGCAGCACCACCTGAATCCACCCCGCCAACCCCGTCGCCCACACCTTGCCCAGCAGATGCGACTCGCTCCGGCGCCAACGCCGCCACAGCATGAAGCCGAAGGTGAAGCAGAGCACCAGCTGCGAAAAGACCGTGAAGACCGCCTCGGGCAATCCCAGCCCGAAGAAGCGCACGTCAGGCTCGAGTTCCCGCACCATCCGCAGGGCCATCCCCGCGGACTGCGGCAGAAACCCCGGCAGATTCTCCATGACCACGGGCATGATCGTCAGATACTCGAAATACACCAGCCCCAGATTCGCCAGCTGCGGAATCACCGTGTACAGCAGAAAGACTCCGCCCATCGACACCAGAAACGCCCAGCGCCGGTTCCGCAGCACCGTCCCCGCGGTCAGCCCGGTCAGATGATACAGCACCGCCGCCGTCAGCAGTACCGCGTACACCGGCACCCAGTTCTCCCACGGCACTGCCCCCTTCCAGATCCCCCACGCCGTCAACGGCAGCGTCGCCGCAAAAAGCAGCCACTCGCGCACCGGCAAACCAAACAGATACCCCAGCACCTTCGCCAGCGGCGTCATCGGCGACAGCCTCATGTAATCCATGGTTCCCTCATCGGCATCCGCCGTCATCCCGCCCGCCACCTGCCCCGTCCCAATCACAAACAGGAGAAAGCCCTGCACCGCGAGCAGCGGCAGCAGACTCATCCGCTCGACCGATTCCATCGTCAGGGTCAATCCCCCGGGCACCGGCCGCCCCTCGGCAATGGCCTCCTGCGCGACACTCCGGTGATACTCGATCTGCGATTTCCCGATGGTCCGTGCGATCGTGAAGATGAAGCCTGTCATCAGCAGGACGATGAGCAGCGATGCCCCCAGTGGCCGCGGCCGCAGCCTCGTGCGGAGAAACCTCCGCAGAATCGGATTGCGCCACAACTGCCACGCCGGAGCCGGTCCGGAAAAGTTCTCGTCGTTCATGTGTTCTGCTCGGCTACCGTTATGAGAAGATCCTCGAAACTCGATTTCCGTTCCTCGCACGAAGTCACCCGGAAACCCGCCGCAATCATCCCGGCCAGCAGGTCGGCCTGCGATTCATGCGTTCCGGAAAACACCAGACTGATCCGTTCTCCGTTCAGCTCCACCTGGGAAACTTCCGCATGCCCGCGCAGCCAGGCCGCCGCTTCCTCCAACCGGCTCAGCAGACCGAGCACCAGCCCGCGGTCGCGCCGGTCCAGATCGCGCCGCACTTCGTCGGCCGTCCCGGAGGACAGGAGTCTGCCACGGGCCATCACACAAAGCGACGTGCACATCTCCGCCAGCTCACTGAGAATGTGAGAACTCACCATCACCGTGGTCCCTCCCTCGGCGAGCCGCCGCAGCGTGAGCCGCAGATTCCGACGCGACAGGGGATCCATCCCGCTCGCCGGTTCGTCGAGAACCATCACCCTGGGCCGATGCAGCAGGGTCCTCGCCAGCACCAGCCTCTGCGTCTGCCCGCGGCTCAGGGAACGGCACATGGCCTCCCGCTTGTCCACCAGCTGCACCTGCTCCAGACATTCTTCCCACCTCGCCCGCCGCGCGGCCGCGCTGCCGCCCAGAAACGACTCGCAGGACAGATCGAGAAATTCCCACGCCTTCATGTCGGCCGGGACCGGGGCCAGATCGGGCATGTAGCCAAGCACCCGGCGCGCCTCTTCGGGCTGCTCGAAGATGTCGATGCCTGCCAGCCGCACGGTTCCATACGTCGGCGTCTGCAGCGTCGCCAGCACCCGGAAGGTACTCGTCTTCCCGGCTCCGTTCGGCCCCACCAACCCGAAAACCTCACCCGCCGGCACCGTCAGCGTCAGATCGTTCACCGCCACAAAGTCCCCGTAATCAACGCGCAGATTGCGGATCTCGATGGCAGGGGGCGCGGCGGTCATGAAGAATGCGATGATGCCGACCCGCACGATGGTGGACAACGGAAATCTTCGTGAGATGATCCCCGCATGCGCCCTCTTCTCTTCCTCGTCCTCGGTGCGGCCGTCGGCATTGCCGGTGCCACTCTCTTCCGCGGCAGCCTGCCCCCGCCAGGCGGCTCACCGGAAGCCCGCATCCTCGAACTGGAAAATACCCTGCGCGAAACGAGGCTGCAGCTCGCCAGAATCGACCCCGCCCAGGCTCGGCCGCGCGAGGACGGAGCCAGTGCCCTCGGCCGCGGCGTCCGCCAGGCACTCGATGACCTCAAGGCCGGTCGGCCCGTCGACATGAACCTCCTCTTCCATGCCGCCAAACCCTTCCTGCGCGATTTCTTTCCGCTCTTCGATAATATCCGGAAACGGGACGAACAGCACCGCTTCGAAAGCATGTCCGGCGAGTACGCCCGCAAATACAACCTCTCGCCGGACCAGCAGAAGGAACTCGAGCAGTGGCTCCGCAACCGCTCGGACCAGAACGCCATGATCTTCCAGCAGCTCGTGCTCGCCGATGGCGCCCGCTTCGAGGACTTCGTCAAAGCCACCAGGAATCAGCGCTGGGACGATGGCATCGACGGATTCATGGAAGGTCAGCTCGCAGGCGAACGCCTCACGGCCTACCGCCGCGACCGCATGGAGGAACGCGCCGGACGCGTCCAGCAGGAAGCCGACTGGCGCATGCAGCGCCTTCACCAGACGGTCAATCTCGACGAGGCCCAGCAGGATCAGGTCTTCTCCATCATGGCCCGCAGCTCGAAGGATTTCGATCCTTCCATGCAGATCGAGGGAGTCGCGACTGATGCCGATCCGGGCAGCGACCGCAACGCCGCCATCATGGATGTTCTCCGCCCGGATCAGCGCGAGGCCTACGAAACATGGCGCGGCGAACGCGCGGCCCGGGCCCGCCGGGAATTCGAGGAAATCGGGCTGCAGATGCCGGATGGCTGGGACGCCATCGACGACGACTGATTCCCCGGGGCACTCCCCGGAATCCTCAGGCACCCCCGAGGAGCTGCGCGCAGTACCACAGCATGCGCGGCAGATGAAATGGTCCCTTGAATAGATTTCCCTTGGCCGTCTGCGTCACGGATCCGTCCCGCCGCAGATAGCCATACCATTCCCCATGCTCCGCATCGGGAAAATGCCGGAAGCTCCAGTTGTGCACGTCCCGGTGCCACTGCGCATAGCGGGCTTCTCCGGTCAGCCGCCACGCCAGCAGCGTCGCTATGATCGCCTCGCAGTGCGGCCACCAGAACTTCATGTCCTGCCAGTATTCCTGCACGGGCCGCCCGCGCAGATCCGTAAAATAGAGCAGTCCCCCGTCGCGCTGATCCCATCCGCGCGCCCACATCCAGTCGAGAATCCGGCAGCCCAGCGACCGCATTCCTTCATCCCCGCGGATCTGCGACTCCCGCAGCAGAAACCAGGCACATTCAATCGCATGCCCGGGATTCAGGGTCCGGCCATCCATATGATCGATGACCGATCCATCCGGTGCCACGGTCTCCAGCAGGGCCTGCTCGGATGGCTTCAGAAAGTCGCTCTCGATCTCTTCCACAAAGGCTGCAATCCACTGCGTCGGCGTGCGCCCGCGCACTTCCACCTCACCGACGGTATCCCGCAGCTCCTGGGCGGTCACCATTCCAATCATGAGTGGACCGAGGCCCTTCGCAGGCCGTGTCGCTTCGTGCT
>JBIICE010000247.1:0-5597 GCA_044239025.1 Verrucomicrobiales bacterium | reverse complement strand
TCACGTAGTTGCCGGTTTCGACGGCCCAGACTTTCGCCCCGGTGGCGGCATCGAGGGCGTAGAGGCGGTTGTCGTACGATCCCACGATGACGAGAGGGGCGGCTCCTTCGCGGTTCCAGAAATTGGCTCCGGAACGCACCTCGCCTTCCGTGGTGAAGCGCCACAGCTGCTTTCCGGTGGCTGCCTCCAGCGCATAGACATTGCCATCCACGCTGCCGAAGACCACGGAATCGCGGACCAGCAGGGCACTGCCTTCAATGGCATCGCCGGCGGTGAATTCCCATGCGACCGAACCGTCTTCCGCCTTGAGCGCCCGGAAGACGCCTTTGCCATCGCCGATGAAGAAGTGCCTGCCGTCGCTGACTGCGGTCGCTTTCACAGGCTTTGCCGCCGTGAATTTCCACGCGGGCTTCAGCGGAAACTGGAAGGTGGCGCTGCTGACTCCGGTCATGGCACTGTCGCCGCGCCATACGGGCCATGAATCGGCCGCGGAAGCGCTCGCGGTCAGCAGAACAAAGGTGGAGAAACGGAGAGCAGTCATGAGATCTGGAAGCAGTTCGGGGGGTTTACCCGGTGGTCCTGGGATGGCAATGGTACGCCTGCCGGACAGGATCCGTCCACCGCACGCTCCTGTGCAACCAAAGTTGCATGGCGCAACTCCGGCAACCCGTGTACGCGGACAGTTCGTGCCTGACAAACATCCCCGCACGTTTCATCTGCACTCATGAAAACCACTGCCCTGCTCTTCCTTGCTGCCGTCACGGCCAGCCTCTTCAGTTCCTGTGCCGCCGGACGCGTCGACCGCGTTGAAGACCGGATGGACCGCCGCGAGGACCGCGTTGACCGCCGTCATTACAACGGCCCCGCCGACCGTGCTGAAGATTACTACGACAAGCGCGAGAACGTGAACGACAAACTCCGCGGCCGCCGCGGACTGCTTTACTGAGGATTTCAGCTGCCCCGCGCCGCGGACCAGCGTTTTGTGGAGACCCCAGGCCCGGTGCCGACCGGGCCTGCGGTCTTTTTTCTGCTGTCACGGCGGGTTCGGAATCCATCCGCGGGGTCGTGATGTGCCGATGCGGGCCACTTCCGTGCTTGCAAAACGGGTGGCTTTCCTGACAAAAACCCCCTCCCCGATCCAACCGCCAACCCATCCTCAATGAAATTCCTCCTTGCTGCCCTCCTCACCGCAACCCCAGGCGTCGCCCTTGCCGCCGCTGCCGAGCCAGCTGCGCCGGCGACGGCCGCTCCAGCCAGTACGGGCGCGGATCTGGCCCAGCAGCTCGCGAATCCAGTCGCCAGTCTGATTTCCGTTCCTTTCCAGGCGAACTGGGATTTCGGGATCGGCGTGAATGACGCCACCCGCTTCACTCTGAATGTGCAGCCGGTCGTTCCTCTCAGCCTGAATGACGACTGGAACGTCATCGTGCGGACGATCCTTCCGGTGATCGATGCCGAGTCGCCGGCACCTGGAATCGACAGCGCATCAGGGCTGGGCGATACGGTCCAGAGTTTCTTCTTTTCCCCCAAGGCTCCGGTACATGGCTGGATCCTTGCGGCGGGTCCGGTGGTGCTGTGGCCGACGGCGACCGACGATCTGCTGGGAGCCGGAAAATGGGGAGCGGGTCCGACAGCGCTGGCGCTTCAGCAGAAAGGCCCGTGGACCTACGGCATGCTCGCGAACCACATCTGGTCGTTTGCCGGCGACGGGGCCCGTGCCGATGTCAATGCCACCTTCCTGCAGCCGTTCTGCTCGTACATCACCAAGACCAAGACCACGTTCACGATCAATTCCGAGAGCACCTACGACTGGGAACGCGATCAGTGGACCGCGCCGGTGAACTTCATTGTTTCCCAGCTCTTCAAGGTTGGGAAACAGCCGATGCAGGCCTTTGTGGGCGGCCGCTATTACTTTGATGCTCCTTCCGGCGGTCCAGAGTGGGGCATCCGGGCCGGAATCATTCTGCTGTTCCCGAAGTGACGTGAATTGCCCGATGTACCCATGAAGCTCCGTTTCCCGATCCTTGGCGTCGCTCTGGCCTTTGCCTTCCCCGTGTCTGCTGAAGAAGCGGAGGCTCCCGCTGTGGAATCCGCCAAGGCTCCCAGCTACCACGGGCCGATCATGGAGCGTTCAACCCTGCTCGGTTCGCTGTGGGGGCTGCGCGATAACTGGGCGGAGCATGGATTCACGTTCGAGCGGAATCTGGTCTACACCTTCCAGGGAATCAGTTCCGGTGGCCGACCCCTGGCAGGACACGACACGGCTCATCTGGTTTCGGGAAATCTCGTGGCGCGGCTCGATACCGGAAAGGCTGACCTCTGGAAGGGTGGCTTCTGGAGTGTGCGGCTCGAAGGCCGTGAAGGCCGCTCCGTGAACCGCAGGGCGGGCACGCTTTCCCCGGTGAACGCGGATGCCCTGCTTCCTCTCAACGAGGGCGAACTCGGAGAAAATGCGTGGGCTCTCTCGGAAGTCAGCTTCACCCAGTTCGTCCATCCGGAGTTCGCCCTCATCGGGGGTCTCCTCAATACGGCGGGCGGTGATGCCAATCCCCTGGCGGGATCGCTCCAGTCAAACAGCCACTTCCTGAATACCGGGTTCGTGATGTCGCCTGTGATCATCGGACAGCTTCCGCAGACCGCCCTCGGCGGCGGATTCCTCTGGAAACCATCCGAGGAATTCCGGGCCACCATCCTCGCCATGGGAACGAAGGAAACCGCGGGCAGCAATCCCTTCGAGGAGTATGAAGGCACCACTTTCCTTGCGGAACTCGACTGGGAATATGAATTGTTCGGGGAACGTCCCGGCGGCATGGGCCTCAGTGCCACCTACAGCATCGGACAGGAACGCCGTGCGGTCACCGGCGATCCCCGCATCGTGCTCACCGAATTCCTCGAGGAAGGCGAAGCCCGCTCGGAAGCGGATGCATGGTCCGTCTTCTGGAACGGATTCCAGTTCTTGAGCGGCCATCCCGAGCGTGGCTGGGGGATCTTCGGGCGTCTCGGTTTCTCCGATGCCAGCCCCAGCCCGGTGAGCTTCCACTTTGCCGCCGGCCTTGGTGGCGTCGGGCTCGTCCCCGGCCGCAGCCGCGACCGCTGGGGCGTGGGTCTCTATCATCAGGAAATGTCGGACAAGGGCCTGCTGGGACAGCTCCCCATCGGCAGCGAAACCGGCGGTGAAGCCTTCTACAGCATCGCATTCACCCCGTGGATGCGCCTGACGCTCGACGCTCAGTACATCGAATCCGCCTTGCCCCGCGTCGGCCATGCCGTGGCGCTGGGCACGCGGCTGGGGATCGACTTCTGAGGCTTCGCCGCAGGCAAAAGGTCGTTGCGCGCCGGAAGCGCAGCGATGACAGATGGGAAGCCATGATCCGTCTGCTTCCTGCTCCCGTTCTTTTCTGTGTGGCCCTTGCCGTCTGCCTGCCCCGGAGCTTGCCTGCCCAGGAAGAAAGCCAGCCAAAAGCGAAAGCGGCCGAGGGCAGCGGGGACGCCGCGCCGCTTCCGAAAGTGGAAGCGATCCGCGAGGCTGATGTGCGCAGGCTGATCGGCCAGAAGGCCACCGTAACCGGGCGGGTTTCCAGCGCACACGAGTCCACCAAGGGGATCACTTTCCTCACGCTCGAAGGTGGAAAATTCACCGTGGTCTGCTGGAAGGAAAGCTACAGCCGCTTTGAGGGCGGTAGCCCGGCGAAGCTCTACAAGGACAAGACCATCGCAGTCACCGGCGACATCTTCGAGTACAAGGGAAAGGACGGAAAGACCAAGGGGCAGCTGGAAATCAAGCTGCGCGATCCCGCGCAGATCACCATTGTGAAGGATCCCGCCGCGAAGCAGGCAGAGGCGGAACCCGGCGCAGCGCCTGCTCCCGCAGACCAGAGTGACCCTCCGCCTCCCAAGGCACCGGAGGGGCGTGTCGATGCCAGGAAGTACTTCCGCTGAGCCCACCGCCTGCCGCACCTGATGGCCCGAGACCGCAATGCGCCTTCCGGCATGGCCGACCTCGGGCTCGGGCTTCTGCTGGCCGGAGCGGTCTGTGCGGTCTTCTGGTGGGTATTCGCGAACCTTGACACCGCAT
Source organism: Verrucomicrobiales bacterium (assembly GCA_044239025.1). Lineage (GTDB taxonomy): Bacteria > Verrucomicrobiota > Verrucomicrobiia > Verrucomicrobiales > V1-33 > V1-33. Next base: position 1,522 of record JBIICE010000247.1, on the reverse strand, counting down.
GGGGATGGTCTCGGGCGTGGGATTTCCGCGTCTCACTCTGGCGCGGCTGGCTGGTGACGCTGCAGCTTTCCGCCGGAGCCCTGATCGGATCGTGCCTCGTTGGTGGGCTCCTCGTCGCGGGCCAGCGCTCTGCCTTCCGCTCGCTGCGGTGGTTCAGCCGTGCGTTTGTGGAACTGGTGCGCGGGATGCCGCTGCTGACCCTTGTGCTCATAGGCTATTACGTGATCTTTGCGCAGAGTCACGTGGCGGACCTGCTTGACCGCATCGGGATCGGAGGAAAGATTTTTACAGGGATGGCGCTGCTCTCCATCTTCACCGGAGCCTATCTGAGTGAAATTCTGCGCGGTGGGCTGGACAGCATTCCCCAGGGGCAGATCGACAGTGCCCGCGCCGTCGGATTCAGTCGCCCGCAGATTCTGCGCTTTGTCATCCTGCCGCAGGCACTCCGCCGCGTGCTGCCGGCTCTTGCGGGACAGTTCGTTTCGCTCGTGAAGGATTCCTCCCTGCTCAGTGTCATCGGGGTGCAGGAATTCACCATGCAGGCGAGGGCTTTCAATTCGGCAACATACGGAGGCATTGAAGCGTTTCTGCCTCTCGCGGCCGGCTACCTGCTCCTCACGCTGCCGCTGGCGGCCTTTGCTCATGCCATGGAACGGAGGTTCCGCTATCAGATGTAGCCATGAATATAAATGCGGAGAATCTGACCAGGCGCTACGGAGACCTCGCGGCTCTCGATGACCTGTCGCTTGCCGTGAATGGCGTCCGTGTGCTCGCCCTCATCGGGCCCAGCGGGGGAGGGAAAAGCACGCTGCTGCGCACTCTCGGTGGACTGGAGCAACCCGATGCCGGTCAGTTGCGGATCAACGGCGAACGGATCGACGGAGATCCGGCGAAGCTGCTGGCATGGCGGCGGCGCAATGGTTTCCTCTTCCAGCAGTTCAATCTTTTCCCTCACCTCACGGCACACCGCAACATCACGCTGCCGCTCGAGAAAGTCCACGGCCGCAGTCCCGTGGAAGCCGCCGCCACCGCGGACCAGTGCCTCGAACGTTTCGGTCTGACAGACCATGGCCACAAGCTGCCCGCGCAACTCTCCGGCGGGCAGCAGCAACGCGTCGGACTCGCCCGCGCGATCGCCGCTGCCCCGGAAATCCTCATCCTCGACGAACCAACCTCGGCGCTTGATCCCGAAATGACCGTGGAAGTTCTTGAGCTGATTGGTGAACTCGCCGCCGGTGGCCAGGACATCATTCTGAGTACTCATGAGATGGGCTTCGCCCGGGCCGTTGCCGATCACGTCGCGTTCATTGCCGCGGGCCAGGTCGCCGAACACGGTCCCGCGGCGCCGCTGTTCGCCGCACCCCGGGGGGAAGCCACGCGGCGCTTCCTGTCAATGGTCATGCGCTTCAACTGATCTCCGGTTCTTCCCTGGCATGAAGCGGCACCCGCGATTCCTCTCTGCGTTCACTGCGCTTGGCCTGTTCTCGGCAGTGGTCGGCTGCAGCCGGGCCCCGGAAGCGGT
>JBIICE010000246.1:0-5627 GCA_044239025.1 Verrucomicrobiales bacterium | reverse complement strand
AGCTCCGCGGGCCGCTTCAAGGATAACGAGGAAATCAGCATCCGGCTCGCGGCCGCAGCCGCGCGCAGCGGCAACCTGCCGGAAGCCCTGCGCATCTACCAGTCACTCTACGACAAAGCGCGCGACAGCGCCGCCCGCTCGCGCTGGCTGGCCGCATGGGCCAGAACCGCTGTCGACAACGGAACACTTCCAGAACTCACGGACGAATTCCGCGAACGCCGGCGCCGTGCCGAGGATCCGGTCGACGACCTCCTCGCTCTCGCGGAACTGCATCGGCTCGCCGCCAATTTCGAAGCCCGCCGCGCCGCCCTCACGGAGGCGGCACGGCTTGCGGGCGACCGGCCCGGAACGGCGCTCGCCATTGCCGAACTGCACAGCCGCGAGGGCAACCGCGACGCGGCCATCGCGGCCCTCGAACCTGCTCTCGCAAAGGATGCCTCGGGCGTCGTGCGCGCAAGACTGGCACGGCTTTTCCTCGAATCGGGTCGCCGGGACGATGGCATCGCGCTGCTCCGCGCATCGGCCGCCACCGCAGACGCCGACGCTCTCGAACAATTCGCTCTCGCTCTCCTGCGCAATCGCCGGCCGACGGAGGCCCTCGCCGTCCTGCAGTCACGTCCGGAGGCCACCGCATCGGACTACCGCCTCGGCTTTCTCTCGGCTCTGCTCCTCATCGAAACCGGCCAGCCCACGGAGGCCGCCGCTGCCTTCCTTGCCCTCACGTCCACGACCACGGAACTGACCGGGGAACGCGCCCGGAAACTCGCGGCCACGCTCCCGTCACCCACCACCGCAGACGAACTCAACGGCCAGCTCGCGGCACGCTTTCCAGGCAAGGCCGCCAACCTTTTCACTACCCTCAGTATCCGCGACGCCCTGCTCGAACCGGAGGGGAACGCCATCAACGCTTCGTTCCCGCTCCCCCGCTCGCGCGACGACCTCCACGCCGCCGCCCTCGCCGGTGTCGGCCTCGCCATTTCACGCGAACCATCGGAAGCAAAGCGCTCCGAGGTCATCACCACCCTCGCTGCGGTCGGATACCCATGGATCGCCACCGCCAGCCGCATCCCTCGCATCGATTACCCAGTGGCCGGGGCACCGCCCATCGACTGGCCCGCCCTCGCTGCCAGTGAACCGGGCAATCATGACCTGCTCGCCATCGCCGCGGCGGCGATTGCCTTCGACCAGACCAAAACCCCCAGCGCCGCAATCGCGGCAAGGGCTTGGGAAACCTTCCACGCCACCCATCCGGACTTCGCCGTCGCCGTCTGCCTGCCGGCCGTCGCAAGACTCCCTCAGCCAGCCCCATGGGAAACGGAAGTCCTCGCTGCCGCGGCGGCACAGAAATCTCCTGACGCCCTTCTCGTCTTTGCCGCCACCCGCCACCGCACGCCCTCGCCGGAGGCACCAGCCACCCCCGCCACCGCACAGCTGGAAGATCTCCTCGTCGCATGGCAGCAGCACCTCACACTGCCTCCGGTCATCCACGACGAACTTCACGATGACTTCCTGACGGCGCTGGTCTGGTCGGCGGTCCGCCGCCGCGACCCCGCCCGCATGGCGGCCATCCTCGAACAGGATTTCCAGCCCCGGGGCCTGCCGCAGACCTACCACGCACCTTCCCTTGAGGCACCGCTCGTCTTCCCCCCGGAACAACTGCCGGGTGTTCCCGAAAGCGTGCTGTTTCTCTGCTCGGAACCGGCCGCCTTCTTCCCTGATGGCCCAGCCATCAGCCCGGAATTCCTCGCGGAAACTGCCCGCCACACAAAACTCCCGGCTCTCCGCGCCCTCCTCCACCTGCCGCTGCGCGATGAAACGGAACAGGTGCGCGCCTTCCATGAACTGCACCAGCAGGCGGGCACCGACCCGGCGGCCCTCCTCCTCGCTGCCTCGTGGTTCATCGAACGGGAGGACCCGGCAAAAGCCGCCGATTGCCTTCAGCGCACCCTCGCCCTCTCCCTGCCTCCGGAATTCCGCTTCACCGCAAATGCCGCCCTCGCTGCGCTCGGCACGATGCCGGGCGTTAATGGCGACCTCCGCCGGACCGCACGGGAGGCAGCGCTCCATCTCCGCAGCACTTCCCGATCACCAACCGACCGAGAGGAACTCGCTTCTCTCTTGGTGGCACTCGGACTCACGGAGGAAGCAGCAAAACTCAGCCCGCGCGCCACAAGACTCCTGCGCATGCAGTCGGCCGGCCCGGAACGCATCGAGGCTCTCGTGGACGCCGGACAGCGCACGGAAGCGGCCTCGGCGATCGCGGCGGCAGGACTTTCCCTCACCGCTGATTCGCTCGCCCCCAGCTCATGGTATCCACTCTGGAAGGCCGTTTCACCCTGGTTCGAATCCATGGCCCGCCATGACCTCCGCAAGGAGGTGGCCGCCGCCATCGCAGGTACCCCCGACCACTCGGCGGCATCACGCGGTTTCCTCTTCTGCCTCCTTGGCTTTCCGGAAGAAGCTGCCCCATGGCTCGCCAGGGTCGCTCCAGGAGAAGCACCGGAATCCGTTGCCGCCCGCGCCGCCTCGTTCTGGATCGCCCTGCAGCGGCAGCAGTCATCAGAGGCACTCGCCCTCTTCCAATCCCTGCCGGCCGCGGCCCAGGAAGGAGCATGGCAATCCCCGATCGTTTCCGATGCCGCCAGCAAACCCACCCGCCATGCTGTCCTCGCCGCTCTGCTGGCAGCATGGCCCCTCAACCGACCAGCCCCATGGCTCGGCAACGAAATCATGGTCCTCTGGCGGGAAACTCCACCCGGCACGCAGAAGGCCGAACTGCTGGCCCGGGCCTGCCGGGTTCCCGACCTCGCCGCCGGATCGTTTTCGTTACTCCTGCGTCTCCCGCCGCAGGACCGCGATCCCTTCCTCCGCGCCGCTGCCATCCATGCCTCCATCGTCATCGTCCCTGCGCCCACCACACGACGTTCACCCGGTGTGCTTTGGCCCGACACCGCTCTCGAAATCACGGAATCAGGCTACGTCGGGGAATCGTCAGCCCTCGTGGCGATCCGTGAATCATGGCGCAGTGGATCGCTCGGTGAACTCGATGTCGAACTGACCAACCGCCTCACGGACCCGCCCACCGCCGCCACGGCAGCCGCCCTCATCCAACTCTACCGCTCTCCTGCGGATTCGTTCGGGAACGCGTGCCGCCAGTTTCTCGCCCATGCCACCGACCCGGAATCGGCATGGATCCAAATCGCCATCGCTGCCACCGACCGCAGCATCGCGCCGGACCTTTCAGATGAACTCGCGGCAGCTCTCGCTCCCCTGCAGGAACCCATCTCGGACTGGCCTGCCGTGAACACCGCCAGCGCTGCCCTCGCGGCTTCCGCCGCGCTCACAGCCCTCGCGCATGGCCAGGAAGCCGCTGCCACGTTCCTCCAGCAGATGGCACAACGATTCCTCGGGCCCGCAGAAACCCGCCCCAGCCGCCTCGCCTCGCTCCCGCTTCACGCTGTCCCTCCCTCCAGCCTGCGCCTCTCCCCAGCGGAGGCAGGCCCACTCGCCTTCACGGCCGCTCTCCGGCTCTGCTGCGCCTCTTCCCCTCCCTGCCTGATTCCCGCCCTCACGATCCTGCACGACGACCTCGCCGCTCCACTCGGTGCCAAACAGACCGCCTGCCTCTTCGCGACCCGCTGCCTCACGGGCAAAGCCGACCGTCCCTTCCCTCACGGGACGATCCTCGGGAGGCTGCGCCGCGCAACTCTGCCAGGTGACCGATTCCTCAGGCCTCTGGGCCCTTTCGGCGGAATCTGGAACCTCCCTTCCTCGTGCGAACTTCCCTACCGCGAAGGCCCATGGCCCGCCCTCGCCACCGCGCTCGCGGCGGAAGCTCCCTCGCACGGTCGCGATCTCCTGATCGCTTTCCTCAGCGACCCCGCCACTGCCGCCAGCGAGGTCATCAATGCGGTGGGCTCACTGACCCGGCAGTTTCCGGCCGTCACCACGGAATGGTCGCGCTCGCTGCCTGACCTGACTCTGTCCTCGGCTGGATCAGCCCTCTCCAGCGACGGCAAGGCTTTTCTCGCAGCCATGGCCACGGATAAGTCGGCGGAAGCGCGCCGCCGCTTCACCGAGGCACGCAACTCCCTCGCCGGATTCGTCGCCCATCCGTCGACGCCTCTCAGCGGCGATCTCGGGTCCCTGCTCGGCGATATCCTCAACCTGCCTCCCGAGACCCCCGCGGAATCCCGCAGGGAATCACTCGCCCTCGCCATGGCCGCCGCAGCGATCACACCGGGCAGCAGCGTTCTCAACGACGCCCTTGATCCTCTCTTCTCAGCACCTGACGCCCCGGAAAGCCAACTCTCCCGCCTCCAACTCGGTGCCGCACTGGCGGCCACCCCGGGCGCGCACTTCCCGCTGCACCTCCCGCGCGAATTCGTCACGGCCACCCTCGCTTCCCGCTCCACCGATCCCGTCACCCGGCTCCGCTGGAAGTTTCCCCTGCCCCCGGAAATCGAAGCCATCGCCAGCAAGGGCGCTCGCATGGCTCTGCTGCCCGGCGCTCTCGCTTTCGTAATCCCTCCACCGGAACAGGACGCTTTCCGCGCATGGTTCACGGGTGGTCTCCCATGGGAAGACTTGCTCAACGACGCATCCATCAGCTCGGCCTGCCGCCTCTCGGCTGCGCTCGCCCTCTGCTCGTCGCCTTTCGCTTCGGATTCGCTGGCCGCCACCGCCCGCTCCCTCTTCCTCTCGCACGTGAAGCACTCGGAAGGACAGCTCCCTTTCCCATGGGACGAGGCCCTTTCACTGCTGGCCCTTGGCTCGCGCTTTCCCGTCACGGAAACCACCGCCCGGGAACTGCTTCCTGTCCTCACCAGTCTCGTCGCGGATGAAGGCCACGGCTCGGATAACCATTTCCCTCTCCTCACCCAACTCGCCATCGCCGCCGGAGAATCGGGCCGCGCCCTCTCACTCATCCTCAAGTCACCGCCGGAATACACGGCCTTCCACATTGCCATGGCTGTCGCGGCCCGCCGCCACGACCTCCTCGCCGCTGCCACGGCCGACACTCTGTTCCTGCATGCGCCTGCGGATAGCGTTCCCGATCTCCCCGCCGACCTCCTGTCCCCGGCCTGCCTCGAATGGCTCGCCACTCACGTTCCGAACGCATCCGTCCGCTGGAAACTGACCGCCCTCTGGGCCGCTGCCGCCCTCCGCACCAACCAACCCGGTGCAGGCGAATTCCTCGTCAGCCTCGCCGTATCATGGCCGCAGGATGCTTCCCTGTCTCCCGGAGACAAGGCAACGGCCCTCGCCCTCCTCGCGGCATGGCCGCCGGCGCTCGCGGCTCTCCCACCCGACGCTCTCCCCACTTCCCCTCCCACCCCGTGGAAGGACATCGACCCGGAGGATCTCTCCAGTCACCTCCCGGCCATCGCTCACCACCTCGCGCTCATCGCCAGTGGAAAATCTCCCGCAGACGCCATCCCACCAGGACTCATCGCCTCCCTCCACGATTCCACCACGCTCGCCAATCCGTCGCTTCCCATCCTCCGCGCCATCGTTCACGCGTTCCCCTCGCTCCCGCCACGCGCGCAGCAGGATTTCCTGAAAAAATGGGACGCTGCCATCAGTGACGCCAGCCCTGCACTCGCCACGGCCACTGCCGTCCTTGC
>JBIICE010000043.1:0-22387 GCA_044239025.1 Verrucomicrobiales bacterium | reverse complement strand
CGCAGGGTCCGGTGCCCACGACGACCGGTCGATGGTGGGGCGGGGTGGGGCGGACAATGACCCCGTCGGTTCCCGCGTAGTGGCGGTCCGGGAGGCGGGTCAGTTTCGCTGCGCCTTTGAGGTCGTGATGGAGGGCACGGGCTTCGTCCGTGAGGGCGATGTGAAGGGTATAGTTGAAGGCGACGCGGCCGTGGCGGGCGTCGATGGCACGGCGGAAGACCTCGAGGCTGAGGAGGTCGTCCGGTCCGAGTGCGAGGAGGCGGAAGACCTCCCTGGCGGGGGCATCGTCCGGGTGGTCGACAGGCAGTTTCAGCTCCGAAAGCTCGAGCATGGGGAAGGGATCCCTGCCTGCGGTGGCACTGGGGGCAAAGCGGAAAAGCTCCCGGGGGGAGTCAGACCATGGCGAGGACCTTCTCGACGACCTGATCCGGGTAGGGGAGCTGGACTTTTTCGAGGGGTGGGCTGTAGATGGCCGGGGCGTCGATGGCGCTGATGCGTCCGACCGGGGCGTCGAGGTCATCGAAGCAGCGGTCCTGGATAAGCGAGGCGATCTGGGCACCGACACCGCAGAACGGTTTATTTTCCTCGACGCAGAGGGCGCGGTTGGTTTTGCGCACGCTGCTGCAGATGGTTTCCTCGTCGAGGGGCCGGATGGAGCGGAGGTCGACGACTTCGCAGTCGATGCCGTGCTGTTCCGCGAGGATTTCCGCGGCTTTGAGGCAGGTGAGGACCGCGCGGCCGTGAGCGATGAGGGAGATGTCCGCGCCTTCCCGTTTGACGTCCGCGACGCCGATGGGGATGACGTATTCTCCGTCCGGCACTTCGCCGGATTCTCCGTACAGGAGGGTATTCTCCATGACGTAGACCGGATCATTGTCGCGGATGGCAGCCTTCATGAGGCCCTTGGCATCGTAGGGGGTGGCGGGACAGACCACTTTGAGGCCCGGGGTATTGGCGATGAAGTTTTCCGGAGTGTGGCTGTGGGTGGCCCCCACGTTGGTGCCCCCGTTGGCGGGGCCGCGGATGACGATGGGGCAGTTGATCTTGCCGCCGCTCATGTAGCGGACGGTGGCCGCGTTGTTGATCATCTGGTCCCAGGCGACGTAGGCGAAGCTCCAGAACATGAGTTCCATGACCGGGCGGATGCCGAGCATGGAGGCTCCGACGCCCATGCCGATGAAGCCGGCTTCGCTGATGGGGGTATCGACGACGCGTTTGTCGCCCCATTTCTTCCAGAGTCCCTGGGTGACTTTGTAGGCACCGTCGTACTGCGCCACTTCTTCGCCCATGAGGACGACGTTCTCGTCGCGGGCGAGTTCTTCATCGAGGGCGTGGCGGATGGCTTCGCGGTAGGTGATGACAGGCATGGGAGGGGAGAGAGAAAACGGATGGCGGCGGCTCCGGGGATGAGGGGCGCAGCGGGACAGGGTTGCGCGGCGGCGCCGCGACGCCGGGTGGGTGAGGAGATCAGTCGTTGAAGAAGTGGCGGCCCGTGCGTCCGGCTTCCGTGAATTCGTCGACTTCGAAGTAGACGTCGCTGGTGATGTCCGCGACTTCCGGGAAGGGGCTGGCGTCGGCAAATTCTGCGGCGGCGTTGGCTTCCGCCTTCGCTTCGCGGTCGATCTGCTGGTAGAGTTCCTCGGTGAGAACTCCCTCGGTCATGAGGCGGTTCCGCCAGAGTTGAATGGGGTCGAAGTGCTGTTTGTGGCGTTCGATTTCATCTTCGGCGCGATAGACCTTGGCTTTGGCATCCGAGACCGAGTGGCCGTAGTGGCGGTAGGTATTGATTTCGACGACGGTGGGGCGGCTTTCCTCGTGGGCGCGTTTGACGGCGATGGCCATTTTGGCGCGGAGTTCGTAAAGGTCCCAGCCATTGATGAGGTCCCAGACGATGTCGTAGCCATCGGCGCGGTAGGCGAGGCAGTTTTTGTAGACGCTGCTGCGGGCCTGGCTGGTTCCCATGGAATAGCCATTGTTTTCGATGACGTAGATGACCGGGAGATCGAAGAGGCCGGCGAGGTTGAGGGATTCGTGGTAGGCCCCCTGATTCACGGCACCGTCGCCCATGAAGCACATGCAGGAGCCCTTGAGGCCCTTGTATTTGAGGTAGTATGCGATCCCGGCGCCGAGCGGGGTCTGGCCGCCGACGATGCCGTGGCCGCCCCAGTAATTCTTATCCGGGGCGAAGAAGTGCATGGAGCCACCCTTGCCTTTGGAGCAGCCGGTGGCACGGCCGAAGAGTTCGGCCATGCATTCGTTCATGGACATGCCGACGGAGAGGGCGTGGCCGTGGTTGCGGTAGGCAGTGATCATGTGGTCGTGCTGGCCCATGAGAGAGGCGCAGCCGACGGCGATGGATTCCTGGCCATCGTAGCGGTGGAGGAAGCCGCCCATTTTCCCGGCTTCATAGTGTTTCCCGGCGGTCTGTTCGAAGCGGCGGATCCGGATCATGTCGCGCAGGAGCCGGATTTTGCATTCCGGGGTCAGTGCCTTGTTGGTTTCGGCGACGGCGAAGTCGGTTGGATCGACGTGATGCTCGGGGTCGGCTACGCTGGGCTTCATGGGATTCAGTCAGGTGGCGCGGGATTGCGGGGTGGGAAGTGAGGTGAAGAAGGGGGGATCAGGGCAGGGTGGCAGGAGTCATGCCAGGGGCAGGGGACGCCTTGCGCTCATGGGAGTGGCAGAGGAGCCAGAAGAGCGCGGCGAAGGATGTGTCGCCGACGAGTTGGCGGAGGCCGAAGACCCAGGTCTGCGGGGAGAATTCCGGCAGTCCGGTGGTAAGGCACTGCCACCATCCGGCGAGGGAGGGCGGGTAGCCTGGGGCTGAAAAGAAAGAAACCGTGTTGCTCAGGAGGTAGAACAACACGGTGGAGAGGGCGGAGGCAGCGAGGACCGGTACGGCGGAGGATTTCGCGCGTACGGCAGAGCCGAGGGCTACGGCGACTGCCGCGGAGACGATCTGCACGGCGAGGAAGCTGCCCCAGAACGGGCTGCCGGTGAGGCGGTGGATGAAGAACTGGGGGACGAGGACTGCGGCGAGGCCGAAAGCGATGGCGGTTCTGCGCGGGAGGAAGGCACCGCTGCAGACGGCGAGGCCCATGAGCGGGGCAAAACCGGCGGCAGCCTTGAGCACTTCGCCACCGGCGGCCCACGGCGCGATGCGCAGCAGGATGATTGAACCGAGGAGCAGAAGTGTGGCAATCATGGTGGTGCTGGTTTCTTGAGGGCGCCTTGCCCCTTGGTGACGGGAATGCTACGTTTGCCGCGGGGCTTTGTCCACCCGGTTTCTGCGCTGGGGAAGTGAAGGAGGGTTAAGGAAAATTTAGCGTTGGGGCAGGGCGCGGAGGGCCGCGATGCGGTCAGGCATGGGGGGGTGGGAGTAGTGGAGGAAGACGTAGAGGGGGTGGGGTGTGAGGTTGGAGAGAGAGTCGCGGGCGAGGCGTTTGAGGGCAGCGATCATGTCGTGGGGGCCGCCGGTGGCCTCAGCGGCGTAGGCATCGGCTTCGTATTCGTGTTTCCGGCTCCAGAGGCTGCTGGCGATACCGATGAGGAGTTGGACCGGTTCGAAGAGGATCATGAAGAAGACGAAGCCCAGCCAGAGAGAGGGTTGGGAGACGCCGAAGGCATGGAAGAGGTTCTGGTTATCGAGGAGGAGGCCGAGGAGGAGGAAGAGGACGGCGAGCTGGAGGATGGCGGCGAAGATGCGCTGAACGATGTGGTGGCGGCGGAAGTGACCGATTTCGTGGGCGAGGACGGCGAGGAGTTCCGGTTCCGGGTGTTTGGCGACGAGAGTATCGAAGAGGGCGATGCGTTTGTGGCGGCCGAAGCCGGCGAAGAAGGCATTGGCCTTGGTGGAGCGGCGGCTGCCATCGACGATGAAGACATCGCTGAGGGGGAACTGGCAGCGGCTGGCGAGATTGAGGATGGCGGAGCGGAGGGGGCCGTCGTCGAGCGGGGTGAACTTATTGAAGAGGGGCATGAGCCAGCGTGGGGCGATGAACTGGATGGCGAGGAGGAAGACGGTGGTGGCGAGCCATGCCCAGAGCCACGCCTGCGGAGAGCGTTGAAAAATGAAGAGCAGCAGAGCGAGGAGGGGGGGTCCGACGAGGGCTGAGAGGGCGAGGCCCTTGAGGTGGTCGGCGACGAAGGTGGCCGGGGTGGTTTTGTTGAAGCCGAATTTCGCTTCGATGCGGAAGGTATCGTGGATTTCGAAGGGGAGCGAGAGGAGGGCCGAGGCGAGGTACATGAGGCTGAAGCCGAGGAGTCCGCGGGAAATTTCCGAGCTGGCGAGCGAGCGGACGAGGGAGTCGAGCCAGCCGAATCCGCCGGCGAGCCAGAAAGCCAGGAAGAAGAGCAGCCGGACGGTGCCCGTGATGAGGCCGAAGCGTTCGCTTTCGCGGGTGTACTGCTGACTGCGGGCGTAGTCATCCGGGCTGAAGACGCCGGTGAATTCCTCCGGGAGGGAAGGCTGGAGGCGTTTCAGGTTGAGGAGGGAAGCGACCACTTCGAGGAGGTGGAGACCGACCAGCGAGCCGAGGAGGAGAACGAACCAGGGATTCGAGGGGAGCATGGGAGGGGATCAGTGGGGGTCGGAGGGCGGGGCGTCATCCGGGTTTTTCCGGTGAGCAGGCGGGGTGGATTCCTGCCATTTCTGGAGAACTTCCGGGAGATCGCGTGGGGTGGTCACCGAAAAATCGTAACCGCCTGGGTTGTGGAGGCGCATGGCGGCTTCCGTGGGCCAGAGTTTGCCGTCGCGTTTGCCTGGGAAGATGGGTTCGAGGGAATGAGGGTGGTAGAAGCGGGGCCAGCGGTTGGGATTTCCGGGGAGGGTGTGGCTGGCGAGCCATGCGGAGGCAGCGCTGATGGCAGCGCTGATTTCCGGGGTGGTGGGTTGGATGCGGCAGAGGAAGCGGACGACGTGGGCGCTTTCGCTGCTGGCGAGTGCTGGGGGTTCGTAGGCGCGGCCCGAGACCGGGGCCAGCGTGAGGGGGTCGTACTGGGCGGCCCAGATGGTGAGTTGGCCGCGGGAGCGCTGCTGGAGCTGCAGGAGGCAGCGGATCCCGCGGGAGAGGGCGGAGGCGGCGGCCGAGCGGCGGCTGGGGTCGAGCCATGTCCAGTCATTCCGGCCTGCCGCGGCCTCGCTGAGCAGTTCGAGCGCGTGCGTCATGGCGTCATCGTTGAGGGTGATGGCGTCGTGGTAGGTTCCTTCGAGCGGGAAGTTCTGAGGGAAGCCACCGTTGGGGAACTGGGCGGCGAGGAGGTAATCGATGCCATTTTCCGCGGCTGTCTTTGTGGCTGGGCTGGGCCAGTGGTGCTGGCGCCAGGCGAGAAAGCGGAGGGGGTCGGTGGTGGCGCGGTTGTCGATGGTGCCTGCGTAGCGGTGGGGGTCCTGCGAAGTGGTCCAGTTCATGCCCTTCGTGCGTGGCTGGGAGAAGCTGAGGCCCTTCGACCAGCCGCCCGAGGGGAGTTGGAAGCTGAGGATGTGGTCGGTGAGGGAATCGCCCGCAGGTCCGGCGAACCGGTCCGCCATGGATTTCGGGTCGAAGGAGAACGAGCCTGCCGGGGCGGGGATGGGTTTGGGGAGGTTGGCGGCCGTGGTTTCAGCGGCGAGCTGGCTCGCGAGGTCCCTGCGGAGCTGATCGCTGCGGGAAACGCAGTCGAGCCAGCCCACGCGTTCGGTAGCGGGGAGCTGGGCGAGTCTGCGGCCGTAGCGCGCCGTGGCGGATTCCGGCGGGCCTTCGTATTTGAGCTGGCGGTTGGCCCATGCGAGGGTGGCGCGCCAGTCTTCGAGGGTGACGTCGTGCGGGCCTTTGCGGAGGAAGTAGCCGAGACGGGAATTGATGGGTTTTCCCGGATTGGGCCACTTGGTGGAGGCGAGCGGTTTGGGAGAGCCGAGGAATTCGTAGAGCGGGGCGGCTGCGGTGAGCGTGAGGAATTCGCCTTCTGGGTCGGACCAGAGGTCTTCCGATGCGCTGGTGGCAAAAAGGGGGCGAGGGGCGACGAGAGCGGCGAGTTGATGCTGGTCGAAAGGCTGGTCTGCTTCGCGGTGGGCGTAGGCGGCGAAGTTCCGGCAGAACCAGTGGGGGAAGCGGGAGACGAGGTCGGCGGTGGTTTCGCCGGAGAGGCGTTTTGTGAGGGCGATGCCGCCCGCTCCTGAGCCGTGGGAGACGGCGGCGGCGAAGCGGGTATCCTGTGCGGCGGCCCAGAGGGCAGCCTTGCCGAGTCGGCTGAAGCCGGAGACGACGACGCGGGAGGGATCGATGCGGTCGTGTTCCGTCAGAAAATCCATGGCGCGGCTGAGGCCCCATGCCCATGCGCCGAGGGTGCCCCAGTCGGCGGGGCCTGGTTCCGGGGCGAGGCCGCGCACGCCGAGTTGCCATTTCCCGGGTTCGTCTGGTTCGATTTCGCCGCAGGCGGCGGTGGCGAACCCCCAGCCCTCGAGCAGGAGGGTATCGAGGCACCACATGTGGGCAAAGCGGCCGCGGCTGGCTTCTGTGGGACGGTGGTCGGGAAGTCTGTTATCGAAAAGGCCGAGGGCCCAGTGGGACGGGACCGGGAGGTCGGGATCCGTGACCGTGGAGTGATTGCCGTCGAAATTCAGACCGAGGAAGACCGGGACGCGGGGGCCGGCGTCGTTGGGGAGGTAGACGAGCAATTCCATCTGGCGTCCGGTTTCCGTGCCTTCGAAGAGGATGCCGACACGAATTCTGGTGGCGCGGCCACCGCGGGCGTCCGCCTGCTGTTCGCGGATGACGAAGCGCAGACCATCAGGTCGGCCGATGGGGGTACGGCCGTACATTTCGCGGGCGAAGAGGTCGAGCAGAGCCACGCGGCGGGCAGGCCATGCGGCAGGGTCGCGGAGCCTCCCCCCGGAGGAATCGGCGAGGATTTCCGGAAGGGCGAGGGAGGTCACGGTGGGCGGGAGCGGCGATGGTTCCGCGGCAATGGCCAGCGCCGCCATGGCAGCGGCGAGAGCGAACCCGCGGACGCGGCGGCGGGTTTGGTGCCGTGTCATCAGGCAAGGACCGCTTTCACCAGATTGCCGTGGATGTCCGTGAGTCGGAAGTCGCGTCCCTGCGAGCGGAAGGTGAGGCGGGTATGCTCGACGCCCATGAGGTGGAGGATGGTGGCGTTGAGGTCGTGGACGTGGACGGGGTCCTGGGTGATGTTGTAGCAGAAGTCGTCCGTGGCTCCGAGGGTGAAGCCCTTGCGGATGCCTGCACCGGTCATGAGGACCGTGAAGCAGCGCGGGTGATGATCGCGGCCGTAGTTGTCGTCCGAGACGCCCCCCTGGGAGTAGATGGTGCGGCCGAATTCGCCACCCCAGACGATGAGGGTATCGTCGAGCAGGCCGCGGTCCTTGAGATCGAGGATGAGCGCGGCGGTGGCCTGATCGGTATCACGGCACTGGCCGCGGATGGCATTGGGGAGACCGCCGTGGTGGTCCCAGCCCATGTGGAAGAGCTGGATGAAGCGGACATCGCGTTCCGCGAGGCGGCGGGCCAGCAGGCAATTGGCGGCGTAGGATCCCGGGCGTTTCACATCCGGGCCGTAGCGCTCCAGGGTGGCGGCGGATTCCTTCGTGGTATCGGTGAGATCCGGGACCGACGACTGCATGCGGAAGGCGAGTTCGTACTGGGCGATGCGGTTCTGGATTTCCGGGTCGCCGAGGGCGTCGTGGCGTCGCTGGTTGAGGGTGGCGAGTTCGTCGAGAGTTTCGCGCCGCATGGAACGGTCCATGCCTGGGGGGTCACCGAGGTAGAGTACCGGTTCGCCCTTGTTGCGGAATTTGACCCCCTGGTAGCGGGCCGGGAGGAAGCCAGCGCTCCAGAGCCGGTCGTAGAGCGGCTGGTCGTCCGGGCGACCGCTGCCGAAGCTGGTGAGGACGACGTAGGCGGGGAGGTCGGCGTTGGCGGTGCCGAGGCCGTAGCTCATCCACGCGCCGATGCTGGGTCGGCCGGCGAGCTGAGATCCCGTCTGCATGAAGGTGATGGCCGGGTCGTGATTGATGGCTTCCGTGTGGAGCGATCGGATCATGCACCATTCGTCCGCGAGTTTCGCCATGTGGGGCATGAGGTCGCTGAACCACATGCCGCTCTGGCCGTGTTGGGCGAATGGGAAGATGGTGGGGGCGACTGGGAATTTCGACTGTCCCGAGGTCATCGTGGTGAGACGCTGGCCCATGCGGATGGAAGCCGGGAGGTCTTCGCCGCGGCGTTTCTGGAGTTCCGGTTTGGGATCGAAGAGATCCATCTGGGACGGGGCTCCGCTCTGGAAGAGGTAGATGATGCGTTTGGCCTTTGGGGCGAAGTGGGGGAAGCCCGGGAGGCCTGGAACGGCGGCGGCTTCCGCGTGGCCACCTCCGAGGAGTTGTCCGAGGGCGGCGAGTCCGATCCCGCCGGCCGACTGGCGGAGGAACGTGCGGCGGGAGACTTCGCGTCGGGCGTCGGGGCTGAGGCCGAGGAAGCGGTGGTCGTTGCAGTTCATGGCAGGGGAAGGTGGGGAATCAGTTACGGGTGACGGTTTCGTCGAGGTTGAAGAGGATGCTGGCGGTGACCGTGGCGGCGGCCAGTTCGGCGGGATCGAGCGAAGCATCTGGCGGGGAATTTCCCTGCGAGATCAGTTTCGTGGCGTTTTCCGGTTCGGCTCGGAAGCGGAGGAGACGGTTGGCAAAGCCGCGGCTGAGAGCGGCGACTTCCTCCGGGTCCGGCTGGCGGGCGGTGACCGTGCGGAAGGCCCATGCGATTCTGGATTCCGGGGAGGCGCCACCTTCGCGCAGCATGCGTTCGGCGAGTCGGCGGGAAGCTTCGACCCAGGTGATTTCGTTGAGGAGGGCGAGGGCCTGGAGCGGGGTATTGGTGCGCGAGCGTTTCACCGTGCAGATTTCGCGGTTCGGGGTATCGAACAGGAGCATGGTGGGCGGGGCGGCCGTGCGTTTCCAGACCGTGTAGAGGCTGCGGCGGTAGAGGCCCGGGCCGGTGTCGGCCTTGTAGTTGCGGAGGTCGCCGTAGACACTCGTCTCGTCCCAGACGGCAGCGGGCATGTAGGGGCGGACGCTGGGGCCGCCGATCTTTTCCACGAGCAGTCCGGAGGCGGCGAGAGCCTGATCGCGCATGGCTTCTGCGGAAAGGCGGAGTCTGGGGGCGCGGGCGAGGAGCCGGTTTTCCGGGTCTTTGGCGAGCAGTTCCGGGGAGACCCGTGAATCCTGACGGTAGGCAGCGCTGGTGACCATGAGGCGGTGCATGGCCTTCATGTCCCAGTTCCGGCGGACGAATTCCACGGCCAGCCAGTCGAGCAGTTCCGGGTGCGTGGGCCATTCCGCCTGCGAGCCGAAATTTTCCGTGGTGCGGACGAGGCCCTGTCCGAAGAAGCGTTCCCATGCGCGGTTGACCCAGACGCGGGCGGTGAGCGGGTGCTGACCGCTGACGAGCCACTGGGCGAAGCCGAGGCGGTTGACGGGGGCACCGTCCGGAAGCGGGGGCAGCACGGCCGGGAGGGCGCGGCTTACGGGTTCCCCTGGTTTATCGTATTCTCCGCGTTTCAGGATGACCGCCTCGCGTGGTTCCTTGCGTTCGCGGAAGATCATGGTGGTGATGAAGCCGTCCTCGAGATCGGTGAGGGCCTTGCGGGCAGCGGCGAGCCGGTCTTCGGCCGCGCGCAGCGGGTGGTCGCCATTCTCGCGGAAGTATTTGGCGAGGGCCTGCAGCTGTGCGGGATTCCGCTGATCCGGCGCGGCATTGAGGGCCGCGCGCAGTTCCGGCGGGAAGCTGGCTTCGCCCACGGAAATCGCTGCGGGTGGCAGGGAGGTCGAACTGACGCGGAGACGGCCGATGTTGTGATCCGGGTGGCCGGATCCGTGGAGGAGTCGGATGCGCAGGCGGCTGCCGTCGCTGACGGCGAGCGGTTCGCAGGCAAAGAAAGCCTTGCGTGGCAGGCGTTTGTCCGCGGCATTGCCATCGACGGCCCAGCCCGACTGATTGCGGTTGGCTCCGCGGGCGCGCTTGCCTTTCACGGGGCGTGGTTGGTCGCGCACGATGGCAGCCACGGTGAAGCCCTGCTGTTCATAATCGGCTCCGGCACGGGTGAAATCGGCGGCGGTGACTGTACCGTCCGGAGCGACGATATCGGCTTCCACGCCTGTGAGGAGGAAATTGCCATTGAAGCCGCGCCCGAGGCTCTGATTCGGCAGGGAGGCGTCAGGGAAGACCTCGAGGAGAAGGCCGCTGAACGATCCGGCGGAAAGGGGGGCCTCGATTTCGTAGGTATCGTGCGGAGCGTTCTTGCCTCCGGCGAGCCAGGAACCGTCCGGCTGGCGGGTGAAGTCGCCACCTCCGGACGAACGCACCGCTTCTCCGCTGAGTGGTTGCCATGTCTGCGGGGACGAGGCGAGGACCGCGCGGAGTTTCTCTTCCCATGGGCCCTGGAGCTGCGGCAGGACGTCCTCCGCGGATTTCCTGGCCGCTTCCGCTTCCGTGATGGCGGACTTCAGACGGGTCACCTCCGATTCCTGTTCCGCCGTGGGGATCGGCAGGACCGGAGCCGAATTGCCCCCGCCGCGGTTGCCGCCTTCGGAGTCGAGGACTCCGCTTTCCTCATTCGAATTGAACCATGCGAAGAACTGATAGAATTCCTTCTGGGAAATGGGGTCGTACTTGTGATCGTGGCAGCGGCAGCAGTTCAGCGTCAGCGCCATCCAGGTGAGGCCGGTGGTTTCGACGCGGTCGATGACCGTTTCCGCGAACCATTCCTCCACGATGCGGCCGCCTTCGCCATTGAGCCGGGTGTTCCGGTTGAATCCGGTGGCCACGAGCTGGTCGCGCGCTGGTTCCGGGAGGAGGTCGCCGGCCAGTTGTTCGATGGTGAACTGATTGAACGGGAGGTTGCGGTTGAAGGCATTGATGACCCAGTCGCGCCACGGCCACATGACCCGCGAGGAATCGGTCTGGAAGCCATTGCTGTCCGCGTAGCGGGCGAGGTCGAGCCACTGGGCCGCCATGTGTTCGCCGTAGCGCGGGGAAGCGAGGAGTCGGTCGACGACCTTCTCGTACGCATCGGGGCTGCTGTCTGCGAGGAAGGCGTCGGTTTCGGCCGGGGTTGGGGTCAAGCCCGTGAGGTCGAGGCTGACGCGGCGGATGAGGGTTTCGCGGGCGGCTTCCGGCGAAAAGGCGAGGCTGTGTTTCTGAAGGGTCTGGAGGAGGAAGCCATCGATGGGGTTGCTGCCGCCCTGCGGAGGCGTTTCCGCGACGGGCGGGAGAAAAGCCCAGTGGCCTTCATAGGTGGCCCCCTGGGCAATCCAGCGGCGCAGGGTATCGGCCTCTGCCGGGGTGACCGCCTTGTGCAGATCCGGGGGCGGCATGACGTCGTCCTCATCCGCCGTCAGAACGCGGCGCAGCACTTCGCTTTCCTCCGCCTTGCCCGGGACGAGCGCCGCCTGACCGGATTTCCCGCCCTTGAGCGCATCGGCGCGGATGTCGAGCCGCAGCCCACCCTTGCGTTCCTTCTCATCGGGCCCGTGGCAATGAAAGCACTTGTCCGACAGGATCGGTCGGACATCCCGGTTGAAACGCACGGTTTCCTCCCCGCAGGCCAGCAGGGGCAGGGTCAGCAGCAGAGCGGGAATGCGGAAGTCAGGCATGACCACCAGAACGTTCCACAGCAGGCCATTGTAACGCCGAATTCGCGATCCCGGGCGTCACCGGTGCCGCAGGGACCGCGGAAAACCTGCACTCTATCCTCCTGGACAGACCATAACGCTTGCCGCTTTGATTGATTGCCATGGAAAACACCACGTCAGACTCCGGTCAAACCACTGGAGAAGCCGCCGGGCAGGAATTGTCCCCGTTGCGGCAGCGGATGGACGCGGCATGGCCAGGTGAGCCGTCCGTGGCAGCTTGGCGGCCCCGCGGCTTGCATCGCAACGCTTCATCCGATCCGGAGCCGCTCGGCACTGGTCTGCGGCATCAGCGGATCAGCTAGCGTCCGACGCGCCCGGGCCGGGGTTTTACCGAGAGCATGGCATCGAGCAGCGGCTTCAGTTTTTCCGCGTAGGCCGCGTAGCCTTGGGGTGAGAGGTGGATATGGTCCGGCGTGAAGAGGTCCTTTTTGAGGGAGCCGTCCGGATTGGTGAAGTCCGGAAAGAGGTCGAGGACGCGGACCATGGGATCGGTCTCCGGTTTGAGCGCATCGAGGGCAGCGTTGGTTTTGATGATGTCGTCGTGGAAGCGGTTGCCCGGGGCGTGGGCGGGCAGGATCTTGGCGAGGACGAGCGGGGAATCGGGGAATTTCTCCCGGAGATTGCGCACGCACATCTGGATGCCGAGGGCGGCCGCTTCGGTACCTGTTTCCGGGGTGAAGAACATGTTGTTATTGCCGATCATGAGGACAATGGCCTTCGGTTGGAGGCCGGCGACGCCACCGTGATCGAGACGCCAGAGGACATTCTGGGTTTTGTCGCCGCCGATGCCGATGTTGATGGCCTTGCGGGTGGGGAAGTGCTGCTTCCATGAGTCGGCCCATTGGATGGTGATGCTGTCGCCGACGAGGAGGACGTCGACGGAGCCCGGATTTGCCTCGACGGTTTTGACATGGGCTTCGTGGAGCTTCAGCCATGAGTCACCTCCGAAAAAGCCCGCGCAGGGGACGACTGGCCAGAGGTGGGGCAGGTGCTGATTGCTGGCGCGGCCGGGGCGGCGCTCGTGTTCCGGTTTTCCGGTGATGTAGCTGCGTTCCCCGGCACTGAGTGGCCATCCGGATTTCTGTGGTTCGTCGGTGGAGTGGGGATACTCGAGACAACTTGCCGGCGAGGACAGGAAGGCGGAACAGAGCAGCAGAGTGGCGAGCGGTTTCATGGTATAGTCGGAGGATTGGGTTGGGTGCAGAGAGACAGGGTGACACGGTCCAGCGGAATCGACGAGGCGGGCACCGCTGGCGATCGCTTCCCCTTTTCCTGCCGCGGTGGGGCGCCTTCCCGGCCAGTCTGTCGCGGCATGGGCCAGCGGGCAGAGACAGTAACGACATGCCGTAAGGAGCCGTAATACATTGGTTTGCAGATACTTACAATACCGGCAGAGGGACTCGAACCCTCAAAGCCCTCTCGGGCTAGCGGATTTTAAGTCCGCTGCGTTTACCATTTCGCCATGCCGGTCCGCGGTGAGCAGCGGTGCATGGAAAGTGCATGACGGGATGGCTGGGTGCAAGCGAGTGGCGTTGCAGGAAGCAGGAGCTCATGAGAGGATGACGGATATGGTGACAGCGCTGCGAAAGACCCTGCGAGATTTGTTCGACCCCCGGCTGACGGTGACTCTGGTGAAGGCCGTGCTGCTGAGCGTGGTGGGGTATGCGGCCGTGTGGGGATTGTCGTGGTGGCTGCTGGGGCATAGCCGCTGGGCAGAATCCATCTGGCTGGACCGCACCCTGCATCTGCTGGGTGGTTTGGCGGGAGTGGTGCTGTCGCTGCTGCTCTTCCCCGCCGTGTTCGGGGTGCTGCAGTCGCTCTTTCTCGATGGAATCGCAGACCGGATCGAGGGCAGGCACTATCCGGAACTCGGGAAGCCGCGGGGGACTGCGATCCGGGACGGTCTGGTGGTGGCCTTGAAGGTGATGGTGCTGATGATTGTCGTGAACCTGCTGATGCTGCCCGTGTACATTGTGGGGAGCGTGCTGCTGGGAGCTGGCATGATGGTGTTCTATGCCGTCAACGGATGGCTGTGCGGGCGCGAGTACTACGCCCAGGTGGCGCTGCGCAGAATGCCGCGCGGGGAAGTGAAGCGCTGGACGCGGGCGAACCGCTGGACTCTGTGGCTCACGGGCGTGGGAATCACACTGCTGGGTACGATTCCCATTCTCAACCTTGCGGCACCCGTGATCGGGTGCGCGCTGATGGTGCACGTAGCGCGCGGCTTGCGGGCTCCGCGGTGATGGGCTCTGCCCGTTGCACAGACTCTGGAGAGCCCGGGAGATGGACCGGATGGGATCCGGTGGAGGCGGCCGGGCCGGTGCGGCCGCTGTTCCGCGCCTCAGCTGGCGCGACGGGATGGTTCCGTGGGGGGAGCCGAGTGGCGGAGCTTGCTCAGGGAGATGCCCTTGCGGTTGGCGATGCGGAGGGCCTCCATGATTTCGTCCATGTCCCAGAACTGGGTTTTGTCCATGGAACCGACTTCGCGGAGCGGTTGAAGGCGGTCGGTGGTGGCCGGGCCTTCCGGTAGTTGTTGGGGATTCATATTGATTCCTTTGCTATGTTTCGTGATGACATAGCCATACCCTGGCAAGCCCGGCCCTGCGAATGGTTGCGCGTCACGTTTCCGTCACCGACGGCGACGGAGCCGGACGCGGAAATCGCTGCCGATCGGAGTGATGTCCGTGGTGGCGAGTCCCACCGAAACGGGCCCGAAATCGTTCGGGGAAAGGAACGGCTGACCAGATCCGCAGAGGATGGGCGCGTAGTAGAGCCATGCCTCGTCGACGAGTCCTGCGGAAAAGGCCTGGGCGTGGAGGTGGCTGCCGCCTTCGATCAGTGCGGTGACAACCCCCTGGCTGGCAAGGTCGCGGAGGACCTCAGGCAGCGTCAGGTTGCGGAAGACGCACGTGCGGTCGCGGAAACGGTCCGTGAAGAGCTGTGCTGTGGCGGGGAGCAGGCCCGAGCGCGTGAGGATGACGCGGAGCGGTTGTGTCTTCCCGGCAGGGATGAGGGGACCGCGCAGTGTGAGAGCTGGGTCATCGGTGCGGACGGTCTGTGCGCCGACCATGATGGCATCGGCGCGGACGCGGAGCTGCATGGCATCGAGACGGGAGGCCTCCGAGGTGAGCCATTGGCCTTCGCCGGGAGGGCGCGAAATGCGGCCGTCGAGGCTCAGGCCTGCCTTGGCGATGACCCACGGGAGGCCCGTGGTGATGAATTTGGCAAAAGGGGCCAGCAGTTCCGTGCCGGCCGCCTTGAGCACGCCCGAGGAAGCCGCCAGACCAGCGCTCCGGAGGATTTCGGCCGCGCGTCCTGCGTGGCTTGGGTTGGGATCGTCAGCACTCCAGACCACGCGGGAAAGACCCGCGCGGATGAGGGCGTCGGTGCAGGGAGGCGTGCGTCCGGAGGTCGAGCAGGGTTCGAGGGTGATGTAGGCCGTGGCACCGCGGAGAGCGGCGGGACCATGAGTCGCCTCGGCCGAGCGGAGGGCATTGATTTCCGCGTGAGGCTCTCCCGCTTTCCGGTGCCAGCCGCTGGCGAGCAGCTGACCGTCCTTTACAATGACGGCACCGACACAGGGGTTCGGGCTGGTGAGGCCAATGCCCCGGGCCGCCTCCGTGAGGGCGAGCTGCATCCAGTGCCCGTCGTCCTTCATGGGCTGATGTCGGCGAGGGCCGACGAGCCACCGGCGTCACAGACCATGCGGTCGATGGCGGTGACGTATTCATAGGGAACGCGGCGGCGCTGGTACTTGTTGAGGAGCTGGGTGCGGAGTTCCTCGAGAATGGCGAGCGGGATCGGGTCGAGCCGGTGCCAGTCGGGTTCCGACTTGAGGGTTGTCTGCACGGACCAGCGGGTTCCGAACTTGGCAGCGCGGAAATAGCGGCGTTCTCCTGCTTCCTCATCCTGCCGGTGCCACTCGTGACTTCTCATGGGGACATCAGAGGGGAGAATGGGCGGCGCTGCAAACAGGGAGTGAGGGATGAGACGAAATGGTGGCGCGCCGACAGCCCGGCGGGGGACGTCACGTAAATGACGGGGTATGAATCGAGAAGCGATCTGGGGAACATGGGGCCTGCTGCTGGGGCTGGCCGGAAGCATCGCGGCCGCGGAAGGCGGAGCGGTTTCCTTCAACCGGGACATCCGGCCCATTCTCAGCGAGAACTGCTTCTATTGCCATGGACAGGATGCGAACAAACGGAAGGGGGAACTGCGGCTGGATGAGCGGAGCGCGGCTGTGGCGAAGCGCGCCATGGTGCCCGGAGATCCTGCCGCGAGTGGACTGGTCCAGCGGCTGCTGAGTGCGGATCCGGACGAAGTCATGCCGCCACCGGATTCGCATCGTCAGGTCACGGCTGCGCAGCGGGAACTGCTGCAGCGGTGGATTGCCGAGGGGGCTGAATATGAAACGCATTGGGCCTTCGTTGCGCCCCGGCGGCCTGCAGTGCCGGAGGTGAAGCAGGCCGATTGGCCGATGCATGCGATTGACCGTTTTGTGCTGGCAGAGCTGGAGGCAGCCGGCCTTGCGCCGTCGCCCGAGGCTGACCGTGCCACCCTGATCCGGCGCGTGCATATGGATCTGACCGGGTTGCCGCCCGCGCCGGCCGAGGTCGATGCCTTTGTGGACGACCCGGATCCCGGGGCCTATGAGAAGCTGGTGGAAAGAGTCATGGCGTCGCCGCATTATGGCGAGCGGATGGCCCTGCCGTGGCTGGATGCGGCGCGTTATGCGGACAGCAACGGCTTCCAGCAGGACGGCGACACCCATCAGTATCTGTGGCGCGACTGGGTGGTGAATGCCCTCAATGCCGACATGCCGTTCGACCAGTTCAGCATTGCGCAGCTGGCCGGGGACCTGCTGCCCGAGCCGACCGAGGAGCAGCTGGTGGCGACCGCCTTCAACCGGAATCATCTGCTCAACGGAGAAGGTGGAGCCATTGCCGAAGAACAGCGCAATGTGATTCTGTTCGACCGGGTGGATACCACGGCGACGACGTGGCTGGGGCTCACCATGGCCTGCGTGCAGTGCCACGATCACAAGTACGATCCCCTCACGATGCGTGACTACTACGGGATTTTTGCCATGTTCAACAACGTCCCCGAGAGCGGCGTGCCGCCGGGGGGCGGGCAGTACCGGATTGCCGATCCGTGGATTGCCGTGGGTACGGGGGAGGACAAGGCAAAGCTCAAGGAACTGGAGGCTGCCGCTGCTGCGGCGCGCAAGGCCGAGCAGGAAATCATGAAGTCGCCCGCGACCGTCGCGGCCCATGAAGCTGCCGAGCGCGGGTTGGCCAGTGATGTGGAGGTGGCGTGGAAAGTGGCGCGTCCCCTGGCGATGGCCGGGAGCGCCGGGCAGGCCTTCAGCATTGTGGACGATGAATCACTCTATGTGGAGGGTCCTAATCCCGACCGGACGGATTATGCGATCACCATCCCAGCAGGAGCCGAAGGATTCACCGGGCTGAGGATCGAGACCGTGCCCGACCGCCGTTTGCCCGCGAAGGGGGCGGGCCGCAGCGAAAGCGGGAATGCCGTGCTCAGCCGGGTGACGGCGAAGCTCGACGGGAAGCCCGTGAAGTTTGCGGCGGCGTCCGCAACCTTCAGTCAGGGAGGGTTTCCTCCCGAGGCCGTGCTGGATGACGATGCGAATACCGGCTGGGCATTCTATCCGGAGACCAGCAAGCCGTATGCGCTGATTCTTCAGACGGAATCGCTGCAGGCGGCCGGCTCCGGTGCCAGGCTGGAATTGGTTCTCGAATTTCAGTCCGCGAATCGGCAGCATGCACTGGGGAGGTTCCGGCTGGCGACGACCGCCAGCCCGCAGCCTGCGCTGCGCCGGGCCTTGCCCGATGAAATTGCCGCGATTGTGCGGAAGAGCGGACGGACGCCCGAGGAATCCGCGAAGCTGCGGGATTATGTCACGAAAAACCTTGCTCCGGCGGAGGCGGTAGCGGCCCGTGAACGGTCGCGGGCGGCCCAGAAGGCTTTCGATGAATTCCGGCAGAATCTTCCGCGGGTGATGGTGATGAGCGACCGTCAGCCGCGCGTGACGAAGATTCTGGAGAGGGGCGACTATCTGAATCCCGGAGCGGAGGTCACCATGAACACACCCGCCGTGCTGCCGCCGCTGGCGGACGATGCGCCGCGCAACCGTCTCGGTTTTGCGCGCTGGCTGTTCCGCGATGATCATCCACTCACTGCAAGGGTTCAGGTCAACCGCCTGTGGCAGTACTTCTTCGGAACGGGACTGGTGAAGACATCCGAGGATCTCGGGGTGCAGAGCGAGACGCCGCGGCACGGTGCCTTGCTCGACTGGCTCGCCGTGGAATTCCGGGAGCGTGGCTGGAGTCAGAAGCAGATCGTGCGCATGATTCTCGGGAGCCGGACATACCGTCAGGGCAGCCGGGTGACGCCGGAGCTGCTGGCACGGGATCCGGAGAACCGTCTCATGGGGCGGGCGTCACGGTTCCGGATGCCGAGCATGGTGCTGCGCGACGTGGCGCTGGCGGCCGCTGGTCTGCTCAATCCGAAGGTCGGCGGCAAGCCCGTCTATCCCTACCAGCCCGGGGATGTCTGGGAGACCCTCGCGATCACGAAGGAGCGCGACTTCACCTATCCGGCAAGCAGTGGCCCCGAGCTGTACCGCCGGAGTCTATACACCTTCTGGCGGCGCACGGTCGGTCCGGTGAACATGTTTGACGCCTCTGCCCGCCAGGCCTGCAAAGTCAGGGTGTCGGTGACCTCGACCCCGCTGCATGCCCTGACCACCTTGAACGATGTCACGTGGAGCGAGGCCGCGCGTGTGCTCGCGGAGCGCGCCATGAAATCGTCCGGCGACAGGACCGCGCAGATCTCGCATGCCTTCCGGGCGGTGCTTGGCCGACTGCCGCGGGAGAAGGAACGGGAGATCCTTGGCCGGGCCTATGACCGGCAGGCGGCGCATTATGCCGACCGTCCGGCGGAGGCCGCGCAGCTGGTCTCGGTCGGAGCCGCTCCGCGTGACGGATCGCTCGATGTCGTCAGTCATGCCGCCATGGCATCGGTCTGTCTGGCGATTCTCAATCTGGACGAAGCGATCAGCCGCCAGTGAGGCCATCCGGCCCGCCGCCGGAGGGAGCGGAGGCCTACGCAATTGTGGAGGGCGGGCATTGACCGGAAGGAGGTGCCTCCGGTAGTATGCGCTTCCGCCCTCGAAACCGGGCGACCTACCCTTTTTATGAAACGCGCCCATTGTGCTGTGGCAGCCCTGTTTGGTTTTCTTGTGCCTGCCGAGGCCCAGGTGGTGATCAACGAGATTCACTACCGGCCCGGGAGCGGGTACCCGGAAAACACGGCGCTGGAATTTGTCGAGCTGCACAATCCGGGTCAGGATCCCGCGGTGGTGGGTGGCTGGAGCTTCACGAGCGGGATCCGCTATGTCTTTCCCGCGGGGACGGTGATTCCGCCGGATGGCCATGTGGTGGTCGCGGCCAACCCAACCGCAGTGGCCGCGCAGTGGGGCATCACTGGCGTGCTCGGTCCCTGGGCCCCCGATACCGGGCTTGCGAACAATGGGGAAAGGATCCGGCTGTCGCGTCCCGGGACGGTGCCGGGCTCCGAGGTGACCGTGGCCGAAGTGAGCTATGCCACGGAAGGCGACTGGGGCGACCGGGTCATCGAGACCGTCTACAATGGCTGGGCGTGGTCGAGCGCCGGGGACACCGGTGTTTCCGTGGAGCTGGTGAATCCCGGGATGGCCAATGGAAATGGACAGAACTGGCGTCCGTGTCAGTCCGCAGGAGGGGCGACACCCGGGAGGGTGAACTCCGTGCGGAGCGCGGCCGTGGCACCGCTGATTTCCGCGGTGCGTCACGAGCCGACCGTGCCCGCACCCGGACAGCCCGTGACCGTGCGCTGTGGATTGTGGTCGCTGGGGACGGTTTCCGCCGTGCTTCACTGGCGCAATGCGACCGGTGTCACCGCGCAGGGATTCACCGCCGTGCCGATGACGTCGGATGGAGCCGGCGGGTTCCAGGCCACCGTGCCCGGGCAACCGGATAAAGCCGTGGTGGAGTTCTATGTGGCCGCGTCCGATGCCAATGGAGCGCGCACGTGGCCGGCCCCGGCGGCCGGGACGCAGCAGGTCAATGCACAGTACCTCGTTGACAGTGAAGTCCCGGGAGAGGCTGATTCCTTTTACCGGCTCGTGCTGACCGGAGCCGACAATGCCGCCTTCGAGTCGCTGGCCTCGTCGAATCCATCGAGTGACCGCCAGTTCAATGTCACCCTGATTGCGTCGCAGGCCGGCAGTCAGGTCGTGCGGTACCGTTCGTCCATGCGCATCCGGGGCAACAGCAGCCGGAGCTACCAATTCAAGCCGCTGCGGATATCCATGACCAATGACTCCGCATGGGACGGGGTGACTGATTTCAATCTCAATCCCAAGTACCCATGGCTGCAGTTTGTCGGGATGAAGATGTTCCGGGCGGCCGGGCTGGCTTCGTTCGATGTCCTTCCAGTGGAACTGCGCAGAAATGGCGTGGAACAGACCGCGGGCAGCGGCAGCGCGCAGGACTACGGAAAGTGGGTGCGCATGGAAGAGTTGAGCGGCGCGATGGCAGAACGGCAGTGGCCGCTGGCATCAGGAGGGAACCTCTACAAGAAAGGCCGGCCCGATGAATTCTGGCGAGCCACGCAGCCTGCCCCGGCCAGTCCGGACGGCCTGCTCGATGGCTGGTCCAAGCAGAACAACGGAGCCGCCAACGACTGGAGCGATTTGACCGGATTCTTCCTCGCGTGGCAGCGTGCCGTGGCTCCGTATTTCACCGGCGAAACCCTCAACGATGCGGATACTGGCACGTGGGGCGGAAATGCGCTGAGCGATGAGGAAATCGAGGGACTCGGAGCCGTCGCCGATACCCAGCAATGGGCGCGCTGGTTTGCCATGATGACAATCCTGCAGTCGAACGAGACCAACATTTCCAATGGGCAGGACGATGACTACGCGGCGTATTTCCGTCCGGAGGGGGCGACAGCGCGGCGCATGACCCTGCTGCCGCATGACCTCGATACCATCCTGGGACGAGGCGACAGCCCGCTGAGTGCCACGGCCCGCGGCCTGTACGACATGACCGCCGAGAGTTCCGTCTTCAAGCCCCTGCTGCCGCTCATCGGCAATTCGACGACCACGGGCAATGCGGGCTTCCGCGTCTTCTATCACAATACCATCAGACAGATTCTGGGCGGTGTCCTCAATGCGGATCCCGCATCGGGGGCGGTGCCTTCGGCGCATGCCTTCATTGACAACCACCTCACAGCCTGGGTCCCCGAGGGTGTGCGCAGCGATCTCAAGACCTTCATGACCGCGAGGCAGGCGCACCTGCTGGGGCTCATCGGGAGTCCGGCGCTTCCCCCCGGAACCGCCACGGCGACGGCCTCGCTGACGCGCGCTCAGAGCGGCGTGGTGCTCCATGAGGTGCTGGCGGCCAATGTGGCGGCCCACCCAGCCGGAGGTGGTTTTCCGGACATCATCGAGATCCGCAACGGTGGTCCGACCGCTGTGGATCTCGGGGGCATGACCTTGACCGATGATCTCGCCGCGGCAACGCGCTTCACTTTTCCCGGAGGCACCGTGGTGCCTGCCGGAGGCATGGTGGTGGTGCATGCCGGTGGCGATGACGCAGTGCAGGGATTTCAGGCCGGCTTCCGACTCGATGAAGGTGGCGAGACGCTCTACTTCCATGATTCCTTCGGGGCTCTGCGGGATTCGCTGACCTTTGGGCCGCAGGTGCCCGATCTGAGCGTGAGCCGCACCGGAACCACTGGTTCGGTCTGGGCGCTCACCACTCCCACGATCGGACAGCCCAACGGCCCGCCGCTTCCGCTTGGATCGCCTCAGGAACTCAGAATCAACGAATGGCTGGCAGCGCCCGATTTCCGCTTCACGGAGGAATTCGTGGAACTCCACAATCCCGGGACGCGGCCCGTGCCCATGGGTGGACTGCGCTTCACCGATGACTTCATCAACGCGCCGGCGAAGCATGTGATGCCGGTGCTCAGTTTCGCGGGCGCGGGTTCCTACCTGTTGCTGCGTCCGGCCGGAAGTTCGGCCAATCCGACCCGCGCCGCCGATCTGCCTTTCCGGCTCGATGCGGATTTCGGCTGGCTGGCGGTGACCGGGCAGAACGGGGTCCTCATTGACCGGATCGATCTCATGGGGCAGGCCCCTGACGTGGCTGTCGGGCGCAGTCCGGATGGGGGCAGCGCCTGGGCAGTGCAGTCGCTGGGGACGCCCGGGCAGTCGAATCAGGTTCCTCCGGCGCGCGTGCAGGCACTGCTCGAGGGGCTGCGGATCAATGAGATTCTTTACCGGCCGTCCGGCGGGAGTGATTTCGAATTCGTGGAACTCAAGAATGTGTCGGCGAGTGCGCTCGATCTTTCCGGCGTGAGATTCAGCGAAGGCATCAGCTATGAATTTCCGGCTGGCCTGGTCCTCGGGCCGGGGCGCTTCCTCGTGGTGTGCCGGAACCGGGATATGTTTGCGGCCCTGTGGCCTGCGGCAGTCCCGGTGCTGGCCCCGGGACAATTCAGCGGATCGCTCGACAACAGCGGGGAAACCTTGACCCTGACGCTTCCCGCGCCATGGCTGGCCAACATTCTGTCGTTCCGCTACGAACCCGCATGGGAACCCCTGAGCGCCAGCGCCGGACATTCGCTCATGACGGTGGATGC
>JBIICE010000042.1:0-22479 GCA_044239025.1 Verrucomicrobiales bacterium | reverse complement strand
CATCCGACCGCCGTTTCACGGGACCATCGCTTCCCGTGAAGAGTGAGGAAAGATCCCCGCCACCGGGGTTCCGCGGGGGCTGTTCCTCCGCACCCGCCAGAAGGCGCGCAAATTCCGGTGTCATCTGGGAAGGAACTTCATGCATCTGCCATATATGAACCGGTTCACCGTGAGTATGACGCGGATTTCCGACGACGGTTTCCGCCGGTGGTAAGCTCAGGCGGCAAACAGTCCGGTGGCCCTGCGCCAATCGTCCGGGGCGGGGTCGGCTGGCGGTGGCGGGGGGTGGCGTGAGCAGTTGTCGGGCGGGGAAAAGCGGTTACGCTGGGAAGGAGTGAGTCAATCTGTATCCAGTACGACCGGAGGATCTCTGCTGCGTGGGCGGCGGGGCGGGGTGATGCTGTCGATGCTTGGCGGGGCGCTGGTGGGTGGTTTGGTGGCGGGATGGCCCGTGGCTGACTGGCTGCCGCAGGCTCCGGAATCGGTGGAACTGCTGACGTCGTCGCTGGGTCGATGGGGGGGGGCGGTGCTGGCTGGGGTGGTCTCGGCCCTCGTGGGGAGCCGCCTTGATGGCTGGGGGCATCGGTTGCTGCTGGCGGCGGTGGGTTCGCTGCTGGCATTGAGTCAGTCCGTGGTGGTGGCGCTTTATGGCGTAGTGTGGGCTCCGCTGGCAGTGGTGGCGGGCCTTGCCGGAGGAATGGTGTTCGGGGGCATGGTGGCGGCGCGACCGCCGCTCTGGCGTCAATGGTTGCGCGGGAGAATTTCCGGAGCGGTGATGGATCGGCTTCATGCGGCCGGCGGGGCGGCGGCGATGGTCCCGGACGAGCGGGAGGCTGTGGTGCTGACTTGCCGTGTGCTCAATGAGACTGCGATGCGTGGACAGATGGAGGCGGCGGCGTTTCTGAAGATGAACAGTGCCTTTGCGGCGTCGGTGGCATCGGTACTGCGGGAGCATGGGGCGCTTACGGACGAGGCTGAACCGGGGACCGTGCGGGGGATTTTCGGATTGCCGCTGGCGGTGGCCGATCCGGCGGATGCGGCGGCCGGGGCGGCGGTGGCGGTGGACGATGCGCTGCGGGAATTTGCGTTGTCGTGGATGACGCGGGAACGGGATCCGGTGGAATGGGGGATTGGGATTGCGAGCGGGACCCTGACGGCAGGTCTTGGTGAGCAGGGTTATTCCGTGGCGGGTGATGCCATTGACCGTTCGAAGTGGCTGGCGGTTCTGAATGCGGAGTATCATTCGCGGATTCTGACCGACGAGGCCGTGCATCGCCTTGCCGAGCGGACCGAGGATCGGCCCCTCGAAGTGATCAACCCACCCGAGGGGGCGGCGGTGGAAGTGTTTCAGCTGCTAGGTCAGCGCGGGGGGCTTTCGGCCGAGGCGCTGGCGCGGCGCGATGCCTTCCGGGATGCGGTCATGCTGCTCCGTGCGGGGCATGCGGACGATGCGCTGCAGCGTTTTGCGGACGCCCGGAAGGGACTGCTGGCGCAGGATCCGGTGCTGGAGTGCATGGTCGGTCAGGCCGAGGAAGAAAAGAACCGCGGAGGGACCGGGTCGCGCCGGGTGCTGCCGCGCAATGCCACGAGAAGGTGAGGAAGCCGTGAGCCGACTGGAATATCCGGAAGAGATCCGTGCCTTGATTGGTCAGTTGAAACGGCTGCCGGGGGTGGGGCCGCGCAGTGCCGAGCGGATTGCGCTCTGGCTGCTGCGGTCGCGCCTCGAAGTGGCGGGGGAACTGGCGGCGGCCCTGTCTGCGGCGGCGGCCGGTGTGCGGCTGTGCGGCGACTGTGGATTCTTTGCAGGGTCGGGTGAGGGTTGCCGGATCTGCGGAGATGCGGGGCGCGACCGTCGGCAGATCTGCGTGATTGAACAGAGCACCGACATCCTGCCGCTCGAGCGGACCGGAGCCTTTCACGGACTTTACCATGCGCTCCATGGCCGCATCAGTCCGCTAGACAATGTGGGGCCGGAAGACATCCGGATTGCGTCGCTCATGGAGCGGTTGGCGGCTGACGCCGTGGAGGAAGTGATTCTGGCGACTGGGAGCGACGTGGAAGGGGAAGCGACCGCGCATTACCTGAGCGATCAGATCCGGAGAAGTTACCCGGATGTGGTGGTGAGCCGGCTTGCGCAGGGATTACCGGCCGGAGGCGGCCTGGAATCGGCGGATGAACTGACCCTGATGCGGGCGTTGAGCGGGCGACGCACAGTGGGGTGAGACCCACGACGGAAGCGCCGGGGCAGCCGGACCGGTGGGAAGGCGGGAAAGCGGCGGGCGGCCGTCAGTCAGCGGAATACGTTTTGCCGGCCACGCGTCCATCGGACTGGAGAACGAGCGTGAACAGTTCCGAGTTCGGTTCCGGAAGGTTTTCCGGATGCATGTGGAAGTGCAGTTCCTGATGCTGCTGCGAGATGCCGGGGGTGGTGCGCGGTCCGTTGTCGGGGTAGTATTTCCGCACGAGGGAATCGACGTCCGCGCGGTTCATGCCTGGTTCGATTTTCCGGTAGAGCGAGCGGAAGGCGCGGTAGCGCGAGTCGACGAGTTCCGGGAAGATGGCGAGCAGGAAGAGCGCCGCCGCGACCGTGAGGAAGCCGCCCGCAGCGGTGACGAGAGCACGGTTCCGCTGCAGGAACCAGGAAGCGAGCAGGCAGGCGACGGCTGCGGTGAGCGCGGCCGCGAAGATCCATGGGATCAGCGGGGAGTGCAGCGGCATGGTCTGCGGGGTCCGGTGAAATCAGTCCGTAACCGCCGGGTAGGAATAGCCGACGCTTTCGCCTTCCTTGAGCGAGACCGAGAGCCGTCCGCCCGAGCGCTGGAGGGTGAGGCTCTTGTAGGATTCGCCGTTGGCCGGGGAGATCTCGAAGAGGAGTTCGGCGGCCACGAGTTGTTCGTAGGTGACCTCCTTGGCTTCCGGGTTATCGATGAACCATGTCTGGGCTGCGAAGGCGATCTGCTGCAGATTGTTGCGGACCGTCTTCTGGGGAGTGGCGGGGTCGTCCGAGGGAGCTTCTTCCGCTTCCATGTCCGGGCGGCCACCGCGGGCGCGTTCCATGGCCTGGCCGATGTTGGCCTGGGCACCGGCGATGCCGGCTACGAGGGCGAGCGGAACGGCAGCGGTCTGCACGATGGTGTGCTTGTGATTTTCGCTCGTATTGGAGAGGAAGAGCATGCCTTCCGGGAGCAGGGAATAAGTACCGGCGATGCCCTGGTCCGGGACGGGAGTGAGTTCTGCGGCGAGGCGGGAAAGTTCCGCCGCCAGTTCGCTGCCGGGGACACCTTCAATGTTCGGCGCGCCCTTCACCATTTCTTTGCTCAGGGCCGTCATCGACTTGAGAAAGCGCTCGCTCGCGTACGTCATGCCATTGGCTTCTGCGGGCAGTCCGGCAGTGGCCTTCTGGAAGTCCGCGCTGTCGCGCAGGTGGTCCGTTCCGGCGAGGGCAGCACGGGCGTAATCGATGTGCGTGGTGAAGATGACCTTTTTGGATTTGACGTCGTGGTAGAGCGCCGGGGTGAAGTAATCGAGTCCGGCCGGGAGGGGATTGGAGGGTTTGACGATATGGAAGCCGTCGCCTTTTTCGACCGTCACGGAGTCCGTCTGACCGGCGAACACGAGAAGGGAATCCATGATGAAGTCGAGGCCATCGAGGGAGATCATGGCATTGAAGGCTGGGGTTTCCGTGGGCGATCCCGGGATGGAGAGTTTGCGTTCACCATCGAGACGGGCCGCCGTCATGACGCGGAGGTTGAGGCTGTCGAGGACTTCGCCGGCCGTCATGTTGAGTGGCGGGATGGGGAAGTCGAGGAGACCGCGGAACTGAGCGAGCATGTTTTCGTCACCGGCGGCAGTGAGGGCTGCTTCGATGATGCCGCGCAGGGCGCTGAAGGTGAATTCGCCCTGGTAGGCGACATCGCTGTCCTTTGGGGCGAAGGAAGCGACTTCAAGCGGAGCGGGTGCCTTTCCGAAGAGGCGGAAGAGGCCCTGCGGTCCGCCCGGGGTGAGGAGAATGGCGCGGTTGTGGAAGATGTTTTTGCTGAGCGTGCGCGAACTGAATCCGATCGCTTTGAGGCTACCGAGGCCCGATGCCTCGAGGAGTTTGGCGGTCTTGATGCCCTCCGGGATGTTTTCGCCGCCGGGTTGTCTGCGGGCGATGGCGAGGAGGCGGTCAGCGAGGGGGGCGAGCCCAGCGAAGTCGCCATCGATATCCATGTATCCGAAGAAGCCGCCCCCGATTTCGAGGTGTTTCGCGGCGGCCTGGAAGTGGGCCGACTCCGTTCCGGCGGGCACGGGTGACTGGGCGTGAAGCGGTGCCACAGCGGCAGCGGCGGTGAGGGCGGCGATGCGGAGGCGTGGGACGAGCGGGGTTTTCATGATGGAGTTCGCAGAGAAGATATCGGTAGTGGCGTGGGAAAGCGAGCGAAACCGCAGACGCGTGGTCAGCGGGGAAAGTTTCAGGAAGCGGCCGCGAGCAGGGCCGCCACCTTATGGAGCGTCTCCTGCCATTCGGCAGCGGGGTCGGAATCCGCGACGATGCCCGCGCCGGCGTGGCAGGAGAGTTCGCCGTTTTCGAGGATGAGAGTGCGGATGGCGATGCTGAACTGGCTTTCTCCATTGCTGCCGAGGTAGCCGATGGCTCCCGTGTAGAGCCCGCGGGGAACCCGTTCGAGTTCGCGGATGATTTCCGTGGCGCGTTTTTTCGGGGCCCCGGTGATGGAGCCGCCCGGGATGCAGGTCTGGACGGCTGTGGCGTGGGAAATTTCCGGCCGCAGCGTGCCGCGGATGGTCGAGACGAGGTGATGCACGTTGGCGTAGGATTCCGGTTCGAGGAGACCGCTGACGCCGACCGATCCGAATTCCGAGACCATGCCGAGGTCATTGCGCAGGAGGTCCGTGATCATGATGAGTTCGGCGCGTTCCTTGGGGCTCGTGAGCAGTTCGAGGCGCGCGCGTTCGTCGGCCACGGGGTCGCTGCTGCGGGGTCGGGTTCCCTTGATGGGGCGCGTGCGGATGCTGCTGCCGCTCATGCGGAGGAACGACTCAGGCGAGGCCGAGAGGACCTTGCGGTGGCCGAGGTCGAGGTAGGCCGCGTAGGGAGCGGGGCAGAGTTGCCGGAGCCGCAGGTAGAGGGCAAAGGGGTCGGCCCGCTCCGGCCATGCGGCGCGGAAGCGGTGTGCCAGATTGACCTGATAGATATCGCCGGCGGCGATGTAGGCGCGGGCGGCAGCCACCATGGCCATGAATTCCTGCGCGGTGGTATCGCCCTGCCATGCGAGCGGCGGGGGCGTCGCGGGATCCGGGCGGTGCTGGCGGAGGCCGAGGAGGTTGCCGGTTTCGAACCATTCGCCCGTGGCGTGGCGGTAGGCCAGCAGATGCGGGTAGCGGCCGAACTGCCATGCTCCGTCATAATCAATGCCGCCGAACCATCCCGCGACCGGAAGGCCCCAGTCGGCAATCGTTTCGCCGTGCGGTGGAATTTCCGAGGCGAGGCCGGCTAGTTCGTGCCGCTGGCCCCGGCGGATTTCCGCAGGGCAGGCCGTGAGGAGGGAGAAGGCGTGATCGCGGTCCGGTTCCGGACAACTTCCGGCGGTATCGAACCACAGGAAGCCGGGGAGGTGGCGCAGTGAGGCGGCGACTTCCTCCGGAGAATCCGCGAAGCTGCGGCGCACGGGTCGGGCAAGCGTCAGCATGTCAC
The DNA here is from genome assembly GCA_044239025.1 of Verrucomicrobiales bacterium. GTDB lineage: Bacteria > Verrucomicrobiota > Verrucomicrobiia > Verrucomicrobiales > V1-33 > V1-33. The sequence continues at coordinate 16,784 of JBIICE010000042.1, read as the reverse complement.
CCTCACGAAGCATGGAAAGTGCCGCGGGTGCAAGCGGTGCGGACGCGATCCGGGAGTCGCGATTGCCATTGCCAACGGGCGCGGCCAGCCCAAGGTCCAGGGTTTTTGCGCCAGATCATGTCCGAACTACCGCTGCAGCCGTCATTTGAGGAATTCCGTGAGTCCGCGGGCCGGGGTACGATGGTGCCGGTGTGGGTGGAACTGACCGCTGACTACGAGACGCCGCTTTCCGCATTCGAGAAGATCGGGGACGGAGCGCCGCGGTTTCTGTTCGAGAGTGCCGAGTCCACTGGATTCAGCGGCCGGTACTCGTTCATGGGGGCGCACCCACGGATGGTGATCACCGCGCGGGGTCTGGAAATGACCATTGAGGAACGGGGTGGGGGTGTGCGCAGATACCGTGCGGCGAGCGACCCTCTGGCGGAGTTGGAAGAGATCATGAAGCCCTTCCGGCCCGTGCCGCATCCACGGCTGCCGGCCTTCACGGGTGGGGCGGTGGGATGCCTGACGTACGACATGGTGAGGTTCTTCGAACCCAAGGTTCCGGCCGCTCCGAAGGACGAACTGGGTTTGCCCGAGATGGTTTTCATGGTCGCGGATGAGGTGGTGATTTTCGATCATCGTTTCCGGATGATGCAGGTGGTGGTGAATGTGTACCTGCCCGATCATGCGGATCTGGAGTCGGCCTATGCGGCGGCGCGGGAACGGATTGCCGGGATGATCCGGCGGCTGTCCGAACCCCGGCATTTCACGCCGATGGCGGCGGCTCCGGCGGCACCGCCAACGCATGCGCAGAGCAATACCACCAAGGAGGAATTCCTCGGAATGGTGGCGCAGGCCAAAGAATACATCCGGGCCGGCGATGTGTTCCAGGTGGTGCCCAGTCAGCGCTTCGAAGTGCCGTATACGGGCCGTCCCATCGAGGTCTACCGGGCGCTGCGGCATGTGAATCCTTCGCCTTACATGTTCTGTCTGGAACTGGAGGACTTTGCCCTCGCCGGAAGCAGTCCGGAGGTGCATGTCCGCTGCATGGGTACCCGGGTCGACATCCGGCCGATTGCCGGGACGCGGCGGCGCGGTCGTGACGCTGCCGAGGATGAATCGCTCGCGAGGGAACTGCTCGCCGACGAAAAGGAACGCGCCGAGCACATCATGCTGGTCGATCTGGCCCGCAACGATGTGGGGCGCGTCAGCGAATTCGGCAGCGTCAAGGTGACCGACCTGATGATCATCGAGCGGTACAGTCACGTGATGCACATCGTGAGCAACGTGACGGGGACACTCGCGGAAGGGCGGACGGCCTGCGATGTGATGCGGGCCACGTTCCCCGCAGGAACCGTCAGTGGTTCGCCGAAGGTGCGCGCCATGCAGATCATCAACGAGCTTGAGAAGAGCAAGCGCTGTGCCTATGCGGGAGCGGTCGGGTACCTCGGATTTGACGGGAATCTGGATTCGTGCATCGCGCTGCGGACCGTGGTGCTGCGGAATGGCCGGGCGTACGTGCAGGCTGGAGCCGGCATTGTGGCCGACAGCGATCCCGAAAGCGAATACCAGGAAACCGTGAGCAAGGCCGCAGCGGCCCTGCGGGCGGTGGAGCGGGCCGGTGCGCTGTCCGGCACTTGACCGCGCCATGCTTTCCTCCTAACGCAGCGACCGATTCTTCCCCTTTCAACATGCCTGGCAAATCCAAACAGCATTATCATTTCATCGGCATCTGTGGCACCGCGATGGGTGCGGTGGCTGCCGCCATGAAGGAACGCGGCTTCCGCATCACCGGCAGCGACAGCGCGGTGTATCCTCCCATTTCGACCTTCCTCGAATCGCGCGGGATTGCCCTCGAGCGCGGCTACCGTTCGGCGAACATTCCGCCGAAGGCTGATGCCATCGTGGTGGGGAATGCGATTTCCCGTGGGAACGAGGAACTGGAGGAAGTACTCAACCGGAAGCTGCGCTATGTTTCCATGCCTGAGGTGCTCAAGGAACAGTTTCTCCGCGGGAAGCGGAACTTCGTGGTGACGGGAACGCATGGGAAGACGACCACGACATCCCTGCTGACGTGGCTGCTGCATGCAGGTGGCTTGAATCCGAGTTATCTGATCGGCGGGGTGCCGCGGAATTTCGATGGCGGCGCGCGGTTTACGGACAGCGATTTCTTCGTGCTGGAGGGAGACGAATACGACACGGCCTTCTTCGATAAGCGCTCCAAGTTCCTCCATTATCTTCCGGAGGTCCTCATCGTGAACAACATCGAGTTCGATCACGCCGACATTTTCGAGGATCTGGAAGCCATCAGGAAGAGCTTCCGTCTGCTGCTGCGCGTGGTGCCGCGGAATGGCGTGATCTTTGCCAATGGTGACGATGAGAACGTGCGCGATGTCATTCAGAATGCCCCTGCGCCCGTGGTGACCGTCGGTTTCGGTCCCGAGAACAATCATCGGATCACGGATGTGGTCTACGGCGAGGAATCGACGAGCTTCACGATCAATGCAGAGCGGTACACGGTGCCGATGAATGGCGACTACAATGTGCGCAATGCGGCCATGGCGGTGAGTGCTGCGGAATTTGCGGGACTTGCTCCGGCGAAGATTGCGAAGGCGCTCACGCAGTTCCGCGGCGTGGCGCGGCGTCAGGACCTGCGCGGGGAAGTCAATGGCGTCAAGGTGATCGATGATTTCGGGCATCATCCCACTGCCATCAAGGACACCACGACCGCATTGAAGCGGCGCTACAATGCATCGGGTGGGAAGATGGTCGCGATTTTCGAACCGCGTTCGAACACGACGCGGCGCAAGGTTTTCCAGCGGGAACTGGCGCTCGCGCTGGGAGCCAGCGAGGTTGTCATTCTGGCTCCCGTGGCGGATCCGCACAAGGTGCCGGAGAATGACAGGCTTGATGTGAACCGGCTGCTGGATGACATCCGGGTGATGGGACGGGAGGCCTTCATGGAGGCTGATGTGGACGCCATTGTGCGGCGGGCCATTGGGCTGGTGCAGCCGGGCGACACGATCACGGTTTTCTCGAATGGTGGCTTTGGCGGGATTCACGACAAGCTGCTGGCGGCCCTTGCGGAGACTGGTAAGAAGAAATGATGACGGGTGCGGTGGCTGGTGCGTAGCTAAGCAGCATGAAGCGGGGGCTCGGGTTCCCCGGATCCGGAACTCATCGCCCCCATGAACAGCAGCGGACCAACAGAATCGCCCGGTGAGACAGCGGAAGAATCGTGGGCATGGCTCGCCGCGGGAGACGGGCGGCACTACCGGCATGCGGGAAAATTCCGGCGGGCGGCCGAGGCACCGGCCGATGCGCTGGCATGGTATGTGAACGATTTCACGTTGTCGGATCCGATGCCCTGGCGCATTCCGGAGGGTCCTTCGCGGGAGGTGGTGGAGGAACGGCGGCCCGCGCTGGCGCCGGGGGTGGCGTGGCAGGGAGCGGAGCGTGTGGTCTTTGATGCGGCCTTTGCGAGGATCATGGCGGGAATCGAGGCCGGTCGGCTCGTGAAGGCGGTACCGGTGAGCACGGCGGTGGGGGCGTGTGCCGGCGGCATCGGCCCGTGGGTGCGGCGCTGCCTTGGCATGGATGGGGGTGGGGCCGGGGGCTATGCCTTTGGCTGGAATGAAGGAGTCCGTGGCTTCGGCGGGTTTTCGCCCGAGATTCTGTTTCAGATCGAAGGACGGCGGCTCACGTCGATGGCGCTGGCGGGAACCGTCGATGCGGCGCACGCCGGCGATCTGGAACTGACTCCGAAGCTGGGCCGCGAGCATGCCGTCGTGGTGGATGCGCTGCGGCAGCGGTTGGAGCCCTTTGGCCGGGTCATGGTGGGTCGGCGGGAAGTAGTGGCGCAGGGATCGATCCGTCATCTGCGGACGAGGTTGAACGTGCAGCTGGACGAGGTGCCGGGTCCGGCGGCGCTGCATGAACTGGTGCGACGGGTGCATCCGACTCCGGCGCTGGGTATTTCTCCGTGCCGGGAAGATACCCTCGAGGAACTGCATTCGGTGCGGGAGGCCGCGCAGGCTCCCGCCTCGTTCGGGGCTCCGTTTGGCGTGAGTTATCCTGGCGGGGCGCTCTTCATTGTCGCGATCCGGGCACTTTTCTGGGATGGGAACGATGTGCGGCTGCCCGCCGGATGCGGATTGGTGTCGGGCAGCGAAGCCACCACCGAGTGGGAGGAAATCGAACTGAAGCGCGCGTGGGTGCGGCGGGTTTTCGGGCTGGGATGAGGCCATGAATGCGGGCGTCGATCATCCGGCGGTGGTGGCGGTGTGCCTGCTGGTGGCGGCTGGGGTTCGGGAGTTTGTGATCTGCGCGGGAGCCCGCAACAGTGCCTTCGTGGCAGTGCTGGCGTCCCTGCCGGAAGGCGTCCGCGTCTGGCATCACTTCGAGGAACGCAGCGCCGCCTTTTTCGCCCTCGGGAGGATCCGGGCGTCGGGACGACCTGCGGCCGTGTGCACGACCAGCGGCACCGCGGTTGCCGAACTCCTGCCGGCTGTGATCGAAGCGCACTATGGTCAGCTTCCCCTTGTGGCGCTGAGCGCCGACCGTCCGCGGAGGTTCCGGGGTTCGGGAGCGCCGCAGGCGATCGAGCAGGCGGGAATCTTCGGGCCTTATGCCCATGCGCTCGATGTCGAGCACGAAAGGCCCGTGCTGTCGGGCTGGAACCGTCAGGAACCACTGCACCTCAACGTCTGTCTTGATGAACCCGGCGCCGAGGATCTGGAATCACTCCGGCAGGGCGGGGCAGGAATCGGATTTTCCGGGGAAGCGGAGCCGGAACCGGGGCGCATGATGGCTTTTCAGCGGGGGTCGCTCAGTGCGGAACGTCTCGTGCTCGTTGGCGATCTGCTGCCGGGACAGGAGGAAGCTGCGGCCGCCGTCGCGCTGGCGTCGGGCGGATTGATCTGGGCCGAGGCATCGTCTGGATTGCGCGATCATCCGGCGCTGCAGGATCGCCTGCTCTGCGGGGGCGAAGCGTTGCTGCGGCGGCTGACGGTGCGTCAGGTGGTGCGGCTTGGGGGCGTGCCGACGTGCCGGTTCTGGCGCGACCTCGAACAGCGTCCGGACATCACCGTGGTGAATGTGGGTGCCGGGAAGCGTTCTGGTCTGGCGCGGGGCAGCGTGGTGGTGCCTGCATGGCGCGGCGGGTTGCTTCCCGACCTTCCCACTGGCGATCCGGCAGCGGTACTGGCAGGGGATCGGGCGCTGCGGGAGGAATTCCGCAGGCTCTGCCGGGAGTATCCGGAAGCCGAACCCGCCCTCGTGGCGGCGCTGGCTTCTGCCATTCCCATGGGGTGTCCGGTGCTGACCGGAAACAGCCTTGCGGTGCGCGAATGGAATCTGGCGGCTCCTCGCGGACGGGGGCATCGGGTTCATGCGCTCCGTGGAGCCAATGGGATCGATGGCAATGTGTCCGCCTTCTTCGGAATCGCGGCGGCCGTGGACGAGGCCTGGGCGGTCATTGGTGACCTCACGGCCCTGTATGATCTCGCGGCTCCCTGGATTCTGCCGCAGCTTCCGGCCGGGCGGCGGCGCCTTGCCGTCATCAGCAATGGCGGTGGTGCGATTTTCCGGCGGCTGCCATCGCTGGCCGGTTTCACGCCGCGCGAGAAAGCGATCATGGAGAATCCTCATGAACTGAATTTCTCCGGCTGGGCGTCGCAATGGGGCATGGCATGGGTGGAGGCCACGCCGACGTGGCTGGCATCCGGGGCCGCGGAGCATCTCGACGCTCCGGCGGCCGTCGTGGAACTGCGTCCCGATGCCGAGGCGACCGCGGTATTTTGGCTGGCATGGGAACGGGCGGCGGCACAGATTGTCCTATGATTCACGCCCTTCATGGCATGGCTGGTCAACCGGGCGACCTGTTTCCGCTGCTGCGGAAATGCGGTTACCCTCACACCGCGTGGCATTTGTGGCGATGTCTGCTCGACTGGCCGGGCAGTGATTCCTTTGCGGGTTTCGCCGCAGCTCTGCACAGGGCGGTGGCGGCCTCGCCCCGTCCGCGGGTCCTGCTCGGGTATTCCATGGGGGCGCGGCTGGCGCTGCAGAGTCTGGTGACAAACAGTGACGACTGGGATGCGGCCATCCTGATTTCGGCGCATCCCGGACTCGAAGATGAAAAGGAGAAGGCCGGGCGCCTCGCGATGGATCATGACTGGGCCGTGCGTTTTCTGGAGGAACCCTGGACCGATGTGATGCGCGACTGGAATGCGCAGCCCGTGCTGGCCGGGGAATCGGTGGCCATGAGCGAGCAGCGCCTCGTGGAACTCTGGAGGAGAGAAATGGCGCAGGCCTTCCATTGCTGGTCGCTCGGGGCGCAGCCCGACCTGCGGCCGCATCTTTGCGATGTGCGCTGTCCGGTTCTGTGGATCACCGGAGAACGTGACCGCAGATTCTCGGCACTGGCGTCGGTCTGCGTCCCGCTGCTGCCGGATGCCGTGCACTGGAACGTGCCCGACGCCGGGCATCGGGTGCACCTTGACCAACCGGAAGCCGTGGCTCAGGCGATCCGGAAATTCCTCGCGGAACGGCTGCCGGAACCGGAGGAGGGATCGTGAAGTATCTCTGGAAAAGTCTGCGCCGCGGCCGGGCCGTGCTCGCCATTGCGGGGTTCGCGGTCCTGCTGGCTCCGGGTGTGGTCACCGCCGGGATCTTCAGTGGCGTGCTTGGCTGGCTGGGCGTGCGGTCCTTGCTGCGTGGCTTCCGTGGACCGATTGATGCGGCCGAGCGGCGGGCCGCGTGGCGGCAGCAGGAAGAAGAACGGCTGCGGACACTGGCGGGAATGAGCGTGGCCTCGCGGCGGCGCTCCGAGGCGCTGCAGCTCCGGATCGAAGCACTGCGGCGGCTGCGCGGCGGTTCCGATGATCCGGCCGAGGCGCTGCTGTCGCTGGCCGATGCGCAGGAATTCGCGGCCCTCCAGGTCCGGCTGCTGCAGGGCATCGATGAACTGGATCTGTGTGCCCCGGCGGCCGGCGGAGCCGGCATGGTGGCGGCTGGTCGCGATGCGGTGGAACCGCTGCGGCTGAAGCGCCGGGCCGAACTGGAAGCACAATGCCGCGACGCCGAGCAGGCCGTGGAGAGTCTCATCGACCGCGCGGCGGTGGGCAGTGCGACCGGTGACGTGCGGCTCCGGCTCGAGACACTCCGGAATGCGCCCGGGTTCCCGGGATTTTCCACCGACCCTGATGCGGAACGTCCGCGGCGTGCGTATGAGGGGAACGACCACTGACAGCGATGCGCATCGTCCACCTGACACCCGGCACGGGAAATTTTCACTGCGGCAGCTGCCTGCGGGACAATCATCTCGCCAAGGCGCTGCGCCGGCTCGGTCACGACGTCACCATGGTGCCGTTATATCTTCCGCTGGTGACGGATGACGAACCAGCCAGTCCGGAACTTCCGGTCTTCGCGGGCGGCATCAATCTCTTCCTGAAGCAGAAGCTCCCGTGGTTCCGTCATGCGCCCCGCTGGCTGCAGCGCGCGCTCAATTCTCCTTCGATGCTGCTGGCGGCGGCAAAACGGGCATCGATGACCAGTGCACGGCAGCTCGGCGAGATGACCGAAGAAAGCTTCCGCGGCGTCAGCGGACGTCAGGCCGAGGAATGGAGCCGCCTGATCGACTGGATCGGGCAGGGTCCGCGGCCGGATGTGCTGTCGCTTTCCAATGGTCTGCTCAATGGGTTGGCCGTGGCGGCGCAGCGCGACCTCGGGATTCCGGTGGTATGCAGTCTGCAGGGCGAAGACAGTTTTCTGGATACGCTGCCCGAGCCGTGGCGCGGTCGGAGCTGGGACCTTTTCCGGCAGAACAGCGACTCCGTGGCCCGGTACGTGGCGACGAGTGAATACTATGCCGACGTCATGCGTGGGCGACTCCAGTTGCCGGCCGGCCGCATTGCCTGTGTCCGCAATGGCATGGACTTCACGGAATACGAACCGCAGTCGGCCGCACCCGAGCCGCCCGTGATCGGCTATCTGGCGCGCCAGTGTCATGGCAAAGGGCTGCACACCCTGATCGATGCCTTTGTGCTGATGGCTCCGCAGCATCCTGACGTGCGCCTCGCGATTGCCGGAACCACGACGGCTGCCGACGAACCATACATCGCCGCGCAGCAGCGGAAGATTGCCGCCGCCGGGCTTGCGGAGCGCGTGAGCTGGCGTCGGAATCTGGAATTCGCAGAGAAGATCCAGCATCTGCGGTCGCTCACGGTACTTTCCGTGCCGGCGACCTACGGCGAAGCCTTTGGTCTCTATCTCATTGAAGCCATGGCCTGCGGTGTGCCCGTGGCGGAACCCGATGATGCCGGACCGGGCGAGATAGTGCGCGCCACCGGCGGGGGCCTGCTCTGCCGGAAGGACGATCCTGCGGCCCTCGCGGAGATCCTCGGGAGGATCGTGAGCGATCCCGCGCTGCGCGGGAAGCTGGCGATGGCGGGCAAGGATGCCGCCCGGCGCGATTATTCAGCCGACCGGATGGCTGTGGATTTCGCGGCCGTCTGTGCGGAAGCGGTGGACGCGCGCGGCTGACATCAGGGGCGGGACGGCTCCGGGATGACGTGACCGGGCTTTCCGGACAGCCGGTCGAACAGTGGAGACGCCATGAGGGTGGTGATGACGGCCATGATGGTGAGCATGGCGAAGATTTCCGGAGAAATGATGCCGCGTTCGAGTCCGATATTGATGATGATGAGTTCCATGAGGCCGCGGGCATTCATGAGCACACCGATCCCGAGGGCCTCGCGCCCGGGCACTCCGGCGGCCCGGGCCGCCGCCCAGCAGGCCACACCTTTGCCGAGCACCGCCGTCACCAGCACCAGCAGTCCCATGATCCAGAGCGGTGCGGTATTGAGAAGACCGATCCTTGTGTTGAGGCCTGAAAAGGTGAAGAAGAGCGGCAGCAGGAGGGCCACCGCGAGCGGCTGCGTCCGGGCAATCAGTTCCCGGGTCACCAGCCCGCGCGGCATGGCCGCTCCCATCACGAACGCCCCGAAGACCGCGTGAAGTTCAATGCGGTCGGTCCACCACGCGCCGAGGCACATGAGCGCCAGCAGGAAGGCGTATTCGCCTTCACTGAGCTGCCCGCGCGATTCCATCCGCCGGGCCCAGCGGGCCAGCAGCGGGCGGATCAGGCCGAGGGCGACCGCCACATAAGCGATGCCTCCGCCGATGCTGAGCATGGCGTGCGCGGGATCTCCCTTGAAGCTGGCAAGCACGATGGCGAGGAGGGCCCATGCGACCGCGTCGTCGATGGCTCCCGCGCCAATCGCCACGGTTCCCATCACCGTTCCCGCCAGCCCTTTGTAGTGGATGATGCGGGCGAGCATCGGAAAGGCCGTGATGCACATCGACGCCCCCATGAAGACCGCGGCATTCGTCAGCGAGGTCTTCTCCGGAAAGAGCCCGGTCTGCGTCTTCAGATACCATCCGAGCAGGCCGCCGAGGACGAAGGGAGCTATCATTCCCGCCGCCGAAACCGCCAGCGACGTCCCGAAACGGGAACGCACGATGTCCATGCGGAATTCCAGTCCCACAATGAACATGTAAAGCGCCAGCCCGAGCTGCGAGACCGGGAAGAGTACCTTCATCGATTCCTTCGGGAAGAGCAGCGCCGAGACCTCCGGAGCCACCCATCCCAGCAGCGATGGGCCCAGCAGCACCCCCGCGATCATTTCCGCCACCACCTGAGGCTGCCCCAGCCGCGCCGCCACCATCCCCACCACCCGGCAGAACATCAGAATCACCGCCAGCTGGAGAAAGAACTGAATGGCGAGCTGCAGATTGGTCATCGTCGGGAAGCGCGGGAGAAGTAATTCTGTGTTTCTAACGCGTGGTTGCCTCAAAACGGAAATAGAGAATTGCGATGGAATTTATGCTGGTTCGGCATCAGAGAACACGGCATGGACATGCGACACCTCCGGTACTTCCAGGCCGTGGCCGAGGAACTGAGCTATTCGGCGGCGGCAAGGCGTCTGCGCATTGCTCAGCCCGCCCTCAGCCGTGCCGTTCAGGAACTCGAGGAAGCGACCGGTGTGCGCTTGCTCGACCGCAACCGACGCAGTGTGCGGCTGACCCCTGCGGGAACCGTCATGCTGCGCGAGGCCGGGTTGCTGTTCGACCGCTGGGAGGAATCGCTCCGCCGCGTGCGCCGCACGGCTTCGGGCGAGGAAGGGGAACTGCGGCTGGGCTACATCGGGCCGCCCACGCGCGGATTTCTGTCGGACCTGCTGCGCGAGTACCGGCGGCGCTGGCCCCGGGTGAGTGTCGTGCTCGAGGAACGGACGCCCGAGCGGGTCTGGGAAATGGTGGCGCGCGGGCGGCTTTCCGCTGGGATCACGAGGCCGGTGCTGGCGCACAATGCCCTGCGGCTTCCGTCGCTGCTGCTGCGCGAAGAACCCTTCTGTGCCGCCGTGCCCGACGACCATCCCTGGGCCGGGCGGCGGCACCTCGGCTGGAAGGATCTGGCCGGACAGCCCCTCATCCTGCTCGCACGGCGCGAGGGGGCCGGATCGCACGACACCATTCTGGCTGCCTGCCGGGAAGCCGGATTCGTTCCCCGCATTCTGCACACGCCGAGTCTCATCGACACGATTCTGCGTTATGCCGAGTCCGGTGAGGGGATCGGCATCGTGCCCGATTCCACCTTGCCCCCCGGGTCGCCGGGGCTGCGGCTGATTCCCCTGCGCCCGCGCCATGCGGTTCCTCTGGTGATGGTCTGGCATCCCGAGAGCGACGATCCCCCGGTGCGGGCCCTGCGGGGAATGATGGAGGAATGGCTGGCGGCCGGGCGGATCCGCTGACGGCGTCGTGATTCTTTCGGGCGGCGGGCGAAACTCGTTCCTTGCGCCCGTGGGGAGACACCAGTAATGAGCAGCAATTCCGAAGCCCGGGCAGCCTCCAGCCCGGGTTCACCAACGCGACCAAAACATCCCCTGTGAGCAGCGAAAACGACCAGCGCAATGTCGAGCCCATCAATGTCGCCGATGAGATGGCGAAGTCGTTTCTCGACTACTCCATGTCCGTCATCATCAGCCGGGCGCTGCCGGATGTCCGCGATGGACTGAAGCCATCACAGCGCCGGATTCTCTATGCGATGAGCGAACTGTCGCTCTGGCCGAACCGGAAGCACATCAAGTGCGCGAAGATCTGCGGTGATACCTCCGGTAACTATCACCCGCACGGGGAAGCCGTCATTTATCCGACCCTTGTGAACATGGCGCAGCACTGGAGCATGCGCGACACCCTGATCGACGGTCAGGGTAACTTCGGGAGTGTCGATGGCGACCCTCCGGCGGCCATGCGATACACCGAGGCGCGGCTCACGCATCTCGGCACCGTCCTCATGGAGGACATGGACAAGGACACGGTCGATTTTCAGCCGAACTACGACGAGCGTCTGACCGAACCGGTGGTGTTCCCGTCGGCGTTTCCGAATCTGCTGGTGAATGGCGGCACGGGCATTGCCGTGGGCATGGCCACGAACATGCCTCCGCACAATCTGGGAGAAGTGGTCGACGGCATCTGTGCCCAGATTGACAATCCTGACATCACGGTGCTCGAATTGATGGAGTACATCAAGGGACCGGACTTTCCGACGGGCTGCACGATTTACGGGAGGAACGGGACGCGGCAGTACATGACGACCGGGCGCGGTTCCGTGAAGGTGCGCGGCAAGGTGGAGATCGAGCAGGATGAACGCGGCCGGGAACAGATCATCATCACGGAGATTCCCTACCGGGAAAACCGGGCGGTGCTCATCAAGCGGATTGCGGAGCTGGTGACCGAGAAGATTCTGCCCGAGATCAGCGGCATCCGGGATGAATGCGACGAGAAGACGCGCATCGTGCTGGAACTGAAGCGCGACGCCCGGCCGCAGGTGGTCATCAACAACCTGTACCGCCACACGGCGCTGGAAAGTTCGTTCAGCGTGAACATGCTGGCGATCGACAACCGGCGGCCGCGGCTGCTGACGGTGCGCGATGCCATCGCCTGCTACATTGAACACCGGCGGGAAGTGGTGCTGCGGCGGACGAGGTTTCTGCTGCGGAAGGCCGAGGCGCGTGCGGAGATTCTCGAGGCGCTGCTGCTCGCGACGAGCCGGATCGACGATTTCATCCGCATCATCCGGGAGAGCCGGAACCGCGACGAGGCGGAGGCGCGCATCAAGGAATACCCCTTCACCGTGGAAGCCGCGCAGGCCCTCGGGATCATCATCCGCGGGCAGCCGCAGGTGCAGGGCGACCGCTATTTCTTCAATGACCGACAGGTGAAGGCGATCGTGGAACTGCAGCTGTACAAGCTGACGAGTCTCGAGCGTCACAAGCTCAAGGAGGAATACGACGAAGTGATGGCGGAGATCACCGATCTCATGGACATCCTGGCGAGGGAATCGCGGGTGCTCACCATCATCAAGGACGAGCTGCGTGCCATCAAGGAGAAGCATGCCACCCCGAGGGTCACGGAATTTGCGGACGAGGACGGTGAAATCACCACGATTGATCTGATCGCCAACGAAGGGCAGATCATCACGATTTCGCACCGTGGCTACATCAAGCGGACGGTGGCGACCGAGTTCCGGAGTCAGCGCCGCGGAGGCAAGGGGCTCAAGGGGATGGAGACGGGGAAGGTGGTCACGGACGAGGGCGGGGAAGAGAAGGATTTTGTGGAGCATCTCTTCACGGCGAGTTCGCATGACTGGCTCATGTTCTTCACGAACACGGGCCGCGTGTATGCCGAGCGGGTCTATCTGATTCCGGAGGGGTCGCGCATCGCCAAGGGGCGCAGCATCCGGAATCTGCTGAATCTGAAGGCGGAGGAAAAGGTGGCGAGCGTCCTGCGGATACCGGCAGTCGGGGAAGGCGACAAGGATTCGACCTGGGATCCGGCGAAGTTCGTGGTCTTTGCCACGCACAACGGAGTCGTGAAGCGCACGAATCTCTCGGAGTTCCGCAACATCCGGAAGGATGGCATCAACGCGATCAACATCGAGGAAGGCGACTTCCTGATTGGCTGTGCGCTCACCATTGGCGGCAACGAGGTGGTTCTGGTGACACGCCGGGGTCTGAGCATCCGGTTCAAGGAGGATGATGCGCGCGACATGGGTCGGACAGCGACGGGTGTCTGGGGCATCCGGCCGGAGGAAGGCGACTACGTGGTTTCCCTCGCTGTCGTGGAAGAAGGAGCGACGCTCCTTGTGGCCAGCGAGAACGGCATCGGCAAGCGTTCGCAGTTCGAGGAATACCGGATCCAGAGCCGCGGCGGCAAGGGGATCATCACCATGAAGACGACCGAGAAGACGGGTCTCGTGGTGGAAGCCCTTGTGGTGCGCGAGCAGGACGATGTCATGCTCATGACCACCTCCGGGCAGAGCGTGCGCATTCCCGTCCGGCAGATCCGTGAAGCTGGCCGCAATACCCAGGGGGTCAAGCTGATCACCATGAAGGATGGCGAGCTGCTGCAGGATGTCGCCATCGTGATTGCCGACGGCGATGGCGGAAGTGGAGACGATTCCGGAATCCCGGAGGATGGCGACGTCGCCCCGGAAGCTGACGCCGGCGCCGATCCACCAGCTGATCCACCAGCCGCAGAATGATTCCGGCCACCGGGTCCGCATGCTCCGCGCGTCCCATTCCCGCGGCTTTCGGGAGAATCCGATTCCGCCCGTCCCCACAGGCATCGGCGAGTCGGATGGACCGAAGTAAAGACCACGGGGGCTGATTCACACGCGCGGGGAACACGGTCTGGGGCCTCCCTTCAGGGCTTCATGCCATTGATGCCGTGGACCCGGGGCGCTACCCTTGTCTGGCTACGGGGCCGTGCCATGAGGTGCGCGGCTTCATGCCGGGGCCCTGCGGGAGCGGGGTGGCGGTCATGGTGTCAGGCGTGGGCTTCGAACCAGCTCTGGCCCGAGCCCATTTCGACGACGATGGGAACATCGAGGGGGAGGGCGGAGCGCATGATTTCGCCAGCGAGGCTGCGGAGCGTGTCGAGTTCCCCGGCAGGGACCTCGAAGAGGAGTTCGTCGTGGACCTGGAGGATCATGCGGCTGCGGAGTCCGGCGCTGCGGAGGGCATCGTCCATGTGCACCATGGCGAGCTTGATCATGTCGGCGGCGGTGCCCTGAATGGGTGTATTGGTGGCGGTGCGTTCCGCGGCCTTGCGGACGGTGGCATTGGCGCTGCGGATGTCGCGCAGGGGGCGGCGGCGTCCGGTCATGGTGGTGACCCAGCCCTTGTCTTTGGCGTCCGCGATGGTGCGGTCGATGAATTCCTTCACGCCGGGGTACTGGAGGAAGTACCCGTCGATGAGACGGGCTCCTTCGCTCCGGGGGATGCCGAGGCGCTGGGCGAGTCCGAACGCGCTGATGCCGTAGATGATGCCGAAATTGACCATTTTGGCGGTGCGCCGCATGTCGGCCGTGACCTCGGTGGAGGGCACGCCATAGACCCGTGCGGCGGTGTCGCGGTGAATGTCCTCGCCGCGGCGGAAGGCATCCATCATGGCGGGATCGCGGCTGAGCGAGGCCATGACACGCAGTTCGATCTGGCTGTAGTCGGCGCTCAGGAAGAAGTGATCCGGCGATGCCGGGACGAAGGCGCGGCGGATGGCGCGTCCCTGTTCACTGCGGATGGGAATGTTCTGAAGGTTCGGGTGATTGGAAGCGAGGCGGCCCGTGCTTGTGCTGGCCTGCAGGAAGGTCGTGTGAATGCGTCCGGTGCGCGGAGAAACTTCCCCCGGGAGGGCATCGACGTAAGTGCTTTTGAGTTTGCTGGCCTCGCGCCATTCGAGCAGATCGGCGGCGATGCGGTGTTCTGCGGCGAGTTCCTGGAGGACTTCTTCGCCGGTGACGTACTGACCGGTTTTTGTCTTCCTTGGTTTCTCGAGGAGCTTGAGGTGGTCGAAGAGAATCTGACCGAGCTGGCGTGGGGAATTGAGATTGAAGCGGGTGCCGGCTGACGCGAAGACGGCTTCCTCGAGTTCCCGGATGCGGGCTTCGAGAATGCCGCTGGAGGCTCGCAGGATGGCTGCGTCGATGCGGATGCCTGCCGCTTCCATGCGTGCGAGCACCGGCAGCAATGGCATCTCGATTCCGAAAAAGACGCGTTCGAGCCCGAGGGAAGTGAGCTTCGGCCGGAGCTGAGCGGCCACCTGAGAGGCCACGTCCGCCCGTTCCATGGCGGCATCCGCCCGCGCGCCGGCATCGCCTTCCTCAAGGCCCGCCATGAGCAGTTGACCACTGGCTTCGGTCTGGCGTGCCGATCCCGGCGTGTAGCCAAGCAGGGCTTCGCTCAGGTAGGCGAGCGACTGTCGCTGTTCGGGGTCGCTGACGGCCTGAGCGACCATGGCATCGAAGCAATTCGCTCCGCAGGGCAGGCCCTCGAGCGCCAGGATCTGGAGAGCGGGTTTGAGATCGTAGCCCGTGAGCAGGACGCCCGGAAGTTCCGCCGCCAGTTCGCGCAGCAGATCCGTATGGGGAGCGCCTGTCAGGTAGACGGCTTCTCCCGGGGCCATGGAAAGCGCGACGCCCCGGACGTGTGCATTCCGCGGGTGTTCGCCGTCCCAGTCGAGCGAGAAGCCAGCTTCGCGGCGGCGCTGGAGCTGATCGTAGGCCATGCGGCGGGCCTCGGCTGTGGCGGCGACCGTGTACGCGTGGGGCGTGTCCGCGAGCGTCCGCAGGGCGGCGGTCACCGGGGCCGGGGAACCGGCGGGGTCGGCCGCAAAGAGGTCGTCGGCCGCGTGGTCGCTTCCATTTTCCGCAGCCGCTGCGGCCTCGGCCCGGCGGTGAAAGCCCCGTCCGGCGCGGAAATCGTCGCCGAAGAGCCGTTTGCCGATGGCCGTGAATTCGAATTCCACGAGCAAGGCGCGCAGCGCTTCCTCGTCCATCCCGCGGAGCACAAGATCGTCGAGCCCGATCTCGAGCGGGCAATCCGTCCAGATCGTGGCGAGGCGGCGGCACAGGCGGGCCTGTTCGGCGTAGGTGATGAGATTCTCCTGCTGGCGTCCCTTGAGTTTGTCGGTATTGGCGAGCAGGTTTTCGATGCTGCCCCACTGCTGAATGAGGGCCTTGGCGGTCTTTTCGCCGATGCCGGGGACACCCGGGAAATTGTCGACGGAGTCGCCCCACAGGCCGAGCACATCGATGACCTGGCTGGGACGCTCGACCTGCCACTGGGCCTGCACTTCCGGAACACCGATGATTTCATGTCCGCTGCCCTGACGTCCCGGCTTCCAGATGAAGGTGCGGCTGTCGACGAGTTGCGCGAAATCCTTGTCGGCTGTCACCATGAACGTCGTGAATCCAGCGTCTTCCGCGCGCCGCGCGAGCGTTCCGATGAGGTCGTCGGCCTCATAGCCATCCCTGCTGATGACGGGAATGCGGAAGGCTTCGATGATCCGCTTCATGTGCGGCAGCGCCCGGCTCAGGTCCTCGGGCATTTCCTCGCGCTGCGCCTTGTACGCCGGGAATTCCACATGCCGCGCCGTCGGTGCCGACGTATCGAAAACCACCGCCATGTGGCTGGGATGTTCGTTCCGGAGAAGATCGAGAATGACGCTGGTGAAGCCGTAGAGCGCCGAGGCATTCAGGCCGTAGCTCGTCACAATCGGCCGCGCCACGAAGGCAAAGTGCGCCCGGTAAATGAGGGCCATGCCATCAAGGAGAAAGAGCCGGTTTTCAGTAGCCATCGCCAGTCACTGGAACCCAGCCGGAGCCGCATGGCAAAAGAAATAGCGACGCCGCGGAGGAGACTTCCGCTGTGCGGTTGCTCCGGCGCAGGGGATCACTCACCAGT
>JBIICE010000245.1:0-5657 GCA_044239025.1 Verrucomicrobiales bacterium | reverse complement strand
GGACAAAGGATGGGGGCGTCTCCGGAGCGGCCGCCACTTCCACGGGAAGTTCCACCCGCTGTCCCGCGGACTCGGCCACGAGCACGGTGCGTCCGACCACCTTCGCCCGCACGACGCCTTCGCTTTCTAGCGCGGCAACCGCCGGATCGCCTCCGGAAATCCGCACGGTTCCCGTGGCGTCGATCTCGCTGCCATCGGCGTGGCGCTCGGTGATCAGAAACGACGCCCTCGCGCCGGCCTCGAGGCGGATCACTGCCGGTTCGGCAACGAGGGCAACGACTTCGGCGCACGCGCTTCCACCCCAGCCCAGCCCCATGGCAACTGCCATCAGGGAAATCGCCGGGCCCGCCAGCCGATGGAATCTTGTGCGTCCTCGCATCACTCTGGGACTACGCTTGAAATGAAGTGTGTTTTCGGGGGAAATCGGGGCCATCCACCTTGGTTGCGTTCAGCGGCGGCCCGCGCGGCGGCGCGCGGCGGGACCCGTGAGCGGCCAATCGGGCGATTCCGTCCGGCTTTCCTTCAGAAGGACCTGCAGCTTCGCCATCACCTCGGGATGCGCTGACGCCACATTGCTTTTTTCTCCGGGATCGGCCTCGAGATCGTACAGCTCGGTCCCGCGCTTCGGTCCATTCCTGACGGCCTTCCACTTGCCACTGCGCACGGCCTGGATGGGAGTGCCTTCGTGCAGTTCCCAGTAGAAATGCGAGCGCCGGGGTGCGGCCCCACCCTTGAGCATCGGCACGAGCGACAGGCCGTCGGTGCGGCAATCCGCGGGAATGCGGGCTCCCGCGAGTTCGGCTGCGGTCGGCAGGAAATCCCAGAAGGCCCATGGCTCGGCGCTCACCCGTCCGGCCGGGACCGTCCCCGGCCACCAGGCAAGAGCGGCCTGCCGCAGCGCTCCTTCATACAGTCCGCGCTTATAGCCACGCAGTCCATTCGACGCCTGCTGAAACAGCGATCCAATGGGCGAATCCGGAGCAAACGACGATCCATTGTCGCCCGCCAGCATCACAAGGGTTGTCCGGTCGAGTTTCCTCGCACGCAGCCACGCGAGCAATTCCCCGACATCGCGGTCCAGACGGCTCACCTGGGCCGCATAGGCCTTCTGCTGCGGCGTCCAGTCGCGGTCCGCATAAGCGCCAAGGTCATCGATTTCATGACGGCCGTGCGGCAGGGTCACGGCATAGAAGAGAAAGAATGGTTCGCCGTTTCCGGCCTCGAGCCACCGCATGACGTCGCGCTGAATGACTCCCTGGGCGTAGGTTCGGCCGACCCCTTGGCCATCATTGCCAGGCAAGGGAATGCGGCGGTCGTCGTCATAGAGAAAGGCCGGGAAGTACGAATGCGCATGCCGCTGGCAGTTGTATCCGAAGAAATGATCCATGCCCTGCTGCAGCGGGCTGCCCTCTGTATCGAACATGCCCATGCCCCACTTCCCCATCGTTGCCGTCCGGTAGCCGGCCGTCTTCAGGATCTCCGCCACCGTGACCGTGGCCGCAGGCAGAGGGTACTGACCTTCGCCGCGGGCAATCTCCCAGTTCCCCCGCACGGGACAATGCCCGCTGTGCAGTCCGGTCATGAGCGATGCCCGGCTCGGCGCACAGACGGTTGTTCCGCAGTACGCCTGCAGAAACCTCGTGCCCTCGGCCGCCATGCGATCGATCTCCGGAGTCCGGATGAGCTTCTGACCGTAGCAGCCGAGATCGCCCTGAGCCAGATCATCGCTCAGGATGAACACAAGGTTGGGCTTGTCCGCGGCCGCCGCGGACAGACACAGGGCCAGGAATTGGATCGCGAGAATCTTCCACATGGTCCCCTCCTGTAGCGCTCCGGGTTTTCCCGGGAACCGCTCCGCCCTGGCGCATTTGCGGAAAGGCCAACGGCCCTGTCCTGCGCTTCCCTGCGGAATGCGAACCATCATCCTGTTCTGCCTGCTGACCGCCGCCCGGTCCTCCCCCGCTGCGGAAACCACGGTCACATCCCGCCCCCGGCTGATTGAAGCAATCGCCCGGGCCACCGCCGGGGACACCATCCGCATCGCTCCTGGAACGTACGCCGGCGGCATCATGATCAACGCTCTCAAGGGCACCAGGGAAAAACCGATCACCATCACGGCTGCCGATCCCGACAAACCTCCGGTCATCGCAGGCGGAGCCAACGGATTCCATCTCTCCGGATGCCAGTGGACGGAAATCAGCCACCTCCAATTCGAAGGCGCGGAAGCCAATGGCATCAATGTGGACGATGGCGGACCGCAGAACCCGCGGGCCGAAGGCATCCGGCTCCATCATCTGAAAGTCGCGGGAAATGCGCCCCGCGGAAACCGCGATGGCATCAAGCTCTCGGGACTCGCCGGTTTCTCGGTCGCTCACTGCACGGTCACCCGCTGGGGCACAGGTGGCTCGGGCGTCGACATGGTGGGATGTCACGATGGCACGGTGGAAGCCTGCACCTTCCGCCACGACCCGGGCCCCGCCAGCGCGGCCGCCAACGGAGTCCAGATGAAGGGTGGGTCGTCCCGCATCACGGTCCGGAAATGCCAACTGCTCTCCGCAGGCGGGCGCGCCATCAACCTCGGCGGCAGCACCGGAAGCGAATTCTTCCGGCCTGCGGATGCCCCGCACGAAGCGAGCCACATCACCATCGAAGACTGCCTCATCATGGATTCCGATGCGGCCATCGCCTTCGTCGGATCCGACGAATCATTGTTCCGCCACAACACGATCATTCATCCGCAGCGCTGGGTTCTCCGCATCCTGCAGGAAAACACGGCAAGCTCCCTGACCCCCTGCCGCCGGGGCTCATTCACGGACAATCTCATTGTCTTCGCTTCGGCGTCGCTCCGTTCCGCCGTCAACATCGGTCCGCACACCGATCCCGCCTCCTTCTCGTTCCAGCGCAACGCATGGTTCTGCGAGGACGCGCCGCCGCGGAGCCGGGCACTGATCCAGCTGCCCTCGCCGGAAACCGATGGCCAGTACGGAGCCATTCCGACTTTCACGGACAGGGGAAAATCCGACTTCTCCCAGGCTGGCGGCAGCCCGCTCCGCGCCTTCGGCATCCGGCCCCGCCAGGAGCCTGTTGAAGAATCAGGCCCGGCACCGGATCCTAGTTAGGAAAGATTGGGAAGCGCGTCTGCGCCGTGGCCCGGTGAAGCGATTCGCTGCGGGCGGCGGGCCTTTCTCCGGAAGGCTTCATGGCGCCGCAGTCGAAGGTCTAGGTACGTTGCGTCCGACCCCGGATCATCGCTGCAAAGATGTCTGCATCGCCAGGATGCGGCGGCACCCGCCAATGCGGCGGAATTCCCCCGGGCTCCATGAAAGGATAGCCGGTTTCGGGCATGGCCACGCGTGCAATCACAGGCTCGGCATGTTCCAAGCTCCGCAGGGCCTCGCCCATGGCCGTCACCATCCCGGAAATCCGTCTCCGGGGCCCCATCGCATGCACCACGCCCGATTCCTCATCCGTCGCCACGGCAGCCGACACGAGCAGTTCCGCAAGCCAATCCACCGACATGTAGTCGACCTCCGGATCCGCAGAGGAAATCGTCAGCACTTCCCCGCGCAGGACCCGGTCGAGCGCATGATCCGGAAAGATTCCAGATCGTTCCGGATGACCGAAGATCCCGCAGGCCCGCACGATCACATGCGGCCATCCTGCCGCCCGGATGGCTTCCTCGGCCGCCAGTTTGCTCTCACCGTACGAATCGAAGGGAGCCGTCGGAGCCCCAAGGGGAATGTCACGCTCACCGAGTGCGTAGACGCTCCGCGTGGAAACAAAGACCACCCGCGCCGGACGCACGAGACCGCTCATGAGCCGGGCCGTCCCTTCTGCATTGACGGAAACATGATGCTCCGGCCGGTTCCGCAATGCGCCCGCGCAGTGGATCACCGCATCGCATTTCAGGCTGGCTGGCGCTATCTCTCCGAGCCGGACCGCGAGCGGTTCCCACGCCACGCCCGATGCGCGCAGCCGTGCTGCCACGCGCGAGCCAAGGTACCCTGTGCTGCCAGTCAGGAGAATCTTCATGACGGCAGACGCCGGACATTCTTCATGGTTTCCTCGCTCAGTGGATAATCGGAAAGATAGCGCAGCACTCTCGCAGCCGAGCGTGGTTCATCCGGTGGAATGATGGCGCGGCCGGCCCAGTCGTTGAGCACCCATGCCACTTCATCAAAGCCAAAATGCCGCCGCGACGAGGTGCCGCCGGAGAACCGCCCATTCAGTTCAATGACCTGCCAGCTGCCGCCGCGGGCCCGTTTGACCTGGACATTGAATGGTCCGCGCCAGCCTTCCGCCGCGGCGGCCTCCGCAAAGGCCTGCCCCACTTCCTGCAGCCCTGCCTCATCGCAGCGCCTCATGTCCTCAAGCCGCCCACGCACCATGGTGACATGGAATCCCATCGACGGACCGACCGTGCCATCACGCCGGATCACAAACTGCATGCCATAGAGTCTCGTCTCGGGGATTTCCCAGAAGAGCGGCAGCCCTGATTCAAGGGAAAGACTCAGTTCTTCCGGAGCATCCAGAAACGGCTGAATCACATAACCGGGCAACCGCAGGGCCGCCTCCAGATGATCCGGACCGGTCAGCACCCTGACTCCCAGCGATCCCGAGCCTGCACTGGGTTTGGCAATGAGCGGAAATCCGTGCCTGCTCACCAGCGCGGCCACGGCCGCCACAGTTCCCTCGTGCCCAGTGCCGACACTCTCGACATAGGGAAGACCGTGCTTCTGGCTGAAGGCAGCCGTCCGGTCCTTGCAGCTGACCACCTGTGCCATCTCCAGGGACCCACCCACAAAGCACTCACGTACTTCCGGAAATTCCCCGGCCATCGCCGCAAGCGCCTCGACATCCGGATCCCGTCCCGGAATCAGGGCCACCGGTTCGTACTGGCGCACCAGCGCCAGAATGACTTCCCTCCAGCGCGGATCATCGGTCGCCGGCACCACATAGGCCTCATCGCAGCGGTAAAGATTGGGCGCATCGGCGGTCGCATTGCAGCCCACCAGATGAATGCCACCGCGCCGTTCCCCTAGGGCGTCGAGCACCACCTTGCCCACGAGAGTCCCCACCCCTGTCATCAGCACTGCATTTCGATCGGATTCCATAAGCAGAAAAAGTTCACGCCGGGCCATCGAGAAAGGCAAATCCGGTCGCCCGGCCGCGCACACAGGGATCGGATGAGCCTACCGCCGCGAGCAGGACCACCGGGCCTTCCGCATTGCGCAACCGGGGCAGCGCAGCCCAGAGTTCCGGAAGCGTGGCCACCCGCAGGACCCGGACCCCGCAGGCCACCGCCACCGCCGCCAGATCCACCCCCGGCAGTGCCGCCGGATCTTCCGGACCTTCCGCATGCCTCGCCCGCGGCGACCCCAGCACGCCATTCTCCGCCACCACATGAATCACCGGCAGACGTCCCCTTGCTGCCGTCGCCAGCGCGAGCCCGTGCATGAGGAAACTCCCGTCTCCCAGCCATGCGATCACGGGAACCGCCGGATCAGCGAGGGCCGCGCCCTGCGCCGCGCCCAGCGACCACCCCATGAGCGACAATCCAGCGGTGGACAGCACCGTGCGCGCGCTCCCAGCCTCCACCATCAGAGTCACGGCCTGATGGAAAATCCCTGCGTCGGCCACATGCACGGCCCGTGGCC
>JBIICE010000244.1:0-5667 GCA_044239025.1 Verrucomicrobiales bacterium | reverse complement strand
TCAGCGAACTGGAGGAGAGTCTCGGATTGAAGCTCGAGATGGAGACGGATCTGGGGCCACGGGGATCCGATCCGTGAAATGCCGGCTGAGCCGATCAGTTCCCCGGGAGGCGTCGGCCGCATTCTCCGGCCCAACTCCGGGGCCCGGGCCGATTCGGGGTTGGCCACCAGGGAAGCGTTGGCCGGAACATGCCGCAAATCCTTCGGGAAATCGCTTTTCTTCCGTCTGCCGCGCGTAACATCGGTGTACTCTGCCGACATTCTCTCCCATGAAACACCTCCGCGAACTTCAGGACGACCGTGAAATGCTGACGATGCTGCCCCCGCACGTGCGGGGTCGGGTCATGAACACGATTCAGAACGTCACGGTCCTCGAAAAGGAGCCTGGCCTTGGAGTGATTCAGTTTGATCTGCTCAGCCGGCTCATGAAGGACCGCATCATTTTCCTTGGAGAGCAGGTATCGGATCCACTCGCGAACTATCTGATCGCGCAGATGCTGTATCTGCAGATGCAGGACCCCGGCAAGGATATCAGCATCTACATCAACAGCCCCGGGGGAAGCGTCACGGCCGGTCTGGCAATCTACGACACCATGCAGTTTGTGACCTGCGATGTGAACACGTACTGCATGGGCATGGCGGCGAGCATGGGCGCGGTGCTGCTCTGCGCGGGCACGAAGGGCAAGCGGTACTGCCTGCCGAATTCGCACGTGATGATCCACCAGGTGAGCGGCGGAGCGCAGGGCACCGCCAGCGACGTCGAGAGAACCGTGGAATTCATGTTCGGCCTCAAGAAGCGACTCAATCACATCATTGCGCACCACACGGGCAAGACGGCGGAACAGGTGGAGCGCGACGCGGACCGGGACAAGTACATGTCGGCGGACGAGGCCTGTGCCTACGGATTGGTCGACAAGGTGCTCCAGAACAAAAAGGAACTGGCAGCGGCCCAGCCTCCAGTGTAAACGGACATTGTCTCCCGAGCCCGAACCACCTCATGGCACGTCCCACGAATCTAACCATGTGCTCTTTCTGCGGAAAGAGCCATTCGGAAGTGAAGAAGCTGATCGCGGGCCCAGGGGTGTACATCTGCGACAGCTGCATCGGGGTGTGCAGCGACATTCTCGAAAAGGAACTGGCGGCGGAACATGCTGACCCGGATGCGCCCCCGCCTCTGCCGCGGCTGGCCGTCCCGCGTCCTGTCGAAATCTACCGTCACCTCGAGAATTACGTGATCGGGCAGGATCATGCCAAGAAGGTGCTTGCGGTGGCGGTGCACAATCACTACCGGCGGATCCAGCAGACCATGCAGCAGGAGGAAAACGGTTCGCCCTTCCAGAAAGCAGCGGAGCGGTATCCCGATGTCGAACTGGAAAAAAGCAATGTGCTGCTGATTGGCCCGACGGGCAGCGGCAAGACCCTCCTCGCCCGCACGCTTGCGCGGATGCTGGGGGTTCCCTTCAGCATTGCGGATGCGACGACCCTGACCGAGGCGGGCTACGTCGGCGAAGATGTGGAGAACATCATTCTGCGTCTCCTGCAGGCCGCGGATTTCGACGTGCGGCGTGCGGAAATGGGCATCATCTACATCGACGAGATCGACAAGATCGGGAAGAAGTCGGAAAACGTGAGCATCACCCGCGACGTGTCCGGCGAAGGGGTGCAGCAGGCGCTTCTCAAGATGCTGGAGGGCACGATCTGCAATGTGCCGCCGCAGGGCGGCCGCAAGCATCCGCAGCAGGAATACATCCAGGTCAATACCGCCAACATTCTCTTTATCTGCGGGGGAGCCTTCGTGGGCATTGATCAGATCATTGCCCGCCGTACCGCGAAGAATGTGGTGGGCTTCGGATCACTGGAAGAGAATGCGCAGCGGTCGCAGGCCGCCAGAGAGGCGAGTGTGCTGCGGAAGATCACTCCAGAGGACCTGCTGACCTTCGGCCTGATTCCGGAATTCATCGGCCGCCTTCCGGTCATCAGCACCCTGGATCAGCTCACGGAGGAGGACCTTCTCCGCATTCTCACGGAGCCGAAGAATTCGCTGATCCGGCAGTACAGCAAGCTGCTGTCGCTTGATGGAGTGGAACTGCAGATCACGAGGGACGGGCTGCAGGCCCTTGCTGCGGCAGCCCTCAAGAGGGGCACGGGTGCGCGGGCGCTGCGTTCGATTCTGGAGGAAATCATGCTGGAGATCATGTTCGAGGTACCGGGCCGGGACGATGTGAAGAGTGTCACCATCAACCGGGGGACCGTCGAGGAACGGAAGCCTCCCCTGATCCGGAAGAGTCGCCGCAAGGGGCAGGATGCGGCCTGAGGAACGGCCGGACAGAGCCTCAACTCCCGGTTTGACTAGCCCGGGCGCGTGCATAGTTTCACGCCCTCCTTTCCCGGAAACTGGTTCATGCGTGCCCGCTTGCTGCGGCCGAGCTGTGCCGTCCGATTGTCCACAACCTAACACACCAAACACAACATGCCTGCCAAGAAAGCCGCCGCGAAATCCTCCGGCAAATCCACCAAATACGTCTACACCTGGGGAGCTGCAAAAGCCGATGGCGACGGCTCCATGAAGGCACTCCTTGGAGGCAAGGGCGCGAATCTCGCGGAAATGACCCGCATTGGACTGCCGGTGCCTCCCGGATTCACGATCACCACGGAGGTCTGCACGTACTACTATGCGAACCGGAAATCCTATCCGACCTCGCTTCAGGCGCAGATGGAAGCAGGCGTGAAGAACATGGAGAAGATCATGGGCTGCAAGTTCGGCGATGCCAAGGGCATGCCGCTGCTGGTGGCGGTGCGTTCCGGGGCGCGCGACTCGATGCCCGGGATGATGGATACGATTCTGAATCTGGGGCTGAACGACCAGACGGTGCTGTCGCTGGTGGCGGCGACGAACAACGAGCGTTTTGCGTGGGACTGCTACCGGCGCTTCATTCAGATGTACGGCGACGTCGTGCTGGGCGTGCAGAAGCGCGAGGGGGAAGACCACGAGCCGTTCGAGGTTGTCATCGAAGGCTACAAGCACCAGAAGTATCACAAGGACATTCTGGATTCCGACCTGACGCCTGAAGACCAGAAGGAACTGGTGAAGCGATTCAAGGCACTGGTGAAGGAGCGGACAGGCAAGGTGTTCCCGAACGACCCGTGGGAACAGCTCCGCGGAGCCGCTGGTGCCGTCTTTGGGTCGTGGATGAACGACCGCGCCATCGTGTACCGCCGCAAGTACAACATTCCTACCGAGTGGGGTACCGCGGTGAACGTGCAGGCCATGGTCTACGGGAATACCGGAAACGATTCTGGATCCGGCGTGGCGTTCACGCGGAATCCGGCGAACGGCGTGAATGAATTCTACGGTGAGTTCCTGATCAATGCGCAGGGTGAAGACGTGGTGGCCGGGGTGCGGACGCCGGAGCCGGTGGCGCAGCTGAAGAACGAAATGCCGAAGGCCTACGCGGAACTCCTCAAGGTCCGTGCCACCCTCGAGAAGCACTTCAAGGATGTGCAGGACGTGGAGTTCACGATTCAGTCGGGCAAGTTGTTCATGCTGCAGACGCGCAACGGCAAGCGGACGGCCGCGGCCGCGCTCAAGTTTGCGAGCGACATGGTGCAGGAGAAGCTGATCGACTGGGAGACTGCGGTGCTGCGGAATCCGGCGGATCAGCTGGAGCAGCTGCTGGCACCGGACTTCGATGCCGCGGAGATCAGGAAGGCGAAGGCGCTGGCCACAGGTCTCCCGGCTGGTCCCGGAGCGGCTTCAGGGGTCATCTACCTTAATGCCGACCGAGCGGCGGCTGCCGCCGAGAAGGGAGCTGACGTGCTCCTCGTCCGCAACGAGACATCGCCGGAAGACCTTCGAGGGATGATTGCGGCCGTGGGTATTCTGACCGCGAAGGGCGGGGTTTCCTCGCACGCCGCGCTGGTGGCCCGTCAGATGGGCAAGGTGTGCATCTGCGGAGCGAGCGCTGTCGAGATTGATTACGACAAGAAGACCGTGAAGATCGCCGGCCAGACCTTCAAGGAAGGGGTGGACAGCCTCTCCATCGACGGGACGGCGGGCACGATTTACGGCGGCAAGGTGAAGACCGGGCCGTCGAGCATTGTGATGGGCCTCCTGTTTGGGGACAAGGCCGCGCAGAAGACTGAGAAGTTTGCACAGTTCAAGCAGCTCATGGACTGGTGCGCCAAAGCGACCCGCCTCGATGTGCGGACGAATGCCGACAATCCGGAACAGACGGCCCAGGCCATTGCGTTCGGGGCTCAGGGCATTGGTCTGACGCGTACGGAGCACATGTTCTTCGAGGGCGACCGCATTGATGCCGTCCGTGAGATGATTCTGGCGGAGACGGTGGAAGCGCGCCGCAAGGCGCTGGCCAAGCTCCTCCCGTACCAGCGCGAGGACTTCACGGGTATCTTCACGGCCCTCAAGGGACTGCCGGCCACCATCCGCCTGCTTGATCCCCCGCTCCACGAATTCGTGCCGCACGAAGCCAAGGCGCAGGCGGATCTTGCGAAGAAGATGGGTGTGAGCGCCGAGAAGGTGAAGGCGCGCGTCGACGCGCTTCACGAGTTCAACCCGATGCTTGGTCACCGCGGCTGCCGTCTCGGCATCGCCTATCCGGAGATCACGGAAATGCAGGCACGCGCCATCTTTGAGGCCGCGGCGGACGTCGCGAAGAAGAAGATCAAGGTGAAGCCGGAAGTCATGGTCCCGCTCGTTGGATTCAAGAAGGAACTCGATCTCCAGGTTGAGATCATTCACAACGTGGCGAAGCAGGTCATGGCTGAGAAGAAGATCAAGTTCGACTACATGGTGGGCACCATGATTGAAGTTCCGCGCGGAGCCCTTACGGCTGACGAGATCGCTCACACTGCCGAATTCTTCAGTTTTGGCACGAATGACCTCACGCAGACGGCCCTTGGGATCAGCCGTGATGACATGGGGAACTTCCTCATGCCGTACACGGAGAACGAAATCTTCAAGAAGAACCCGTTTGCCACGCTTGATCAGACCGGCGTCGGCCAACTCATGAGGATTGCGGTGGAGAAAGGCCGCAGCAGCCGTCCGAACATCAAGCTAGGCATCTGCGGGGAACACGGGGGCGACCCGGACAGCGTTAAATTCTGTCACAAGCTCGGTCTCGCCTATGTGAGCTGCTCGCCGTACCGCGTGCCGGTGGCCCGCCTTGCGGCCGCGCAGGCCGCCATTGAGGAAAAACGCGCCGGCGCGAAGGCTGCCCCAGCGAAGAAGTCCGCCAAGAAGAAAGCGGCGAAGAAGAAGTAAGCCGTCAGCTGCTTCTCAAGCGATCAGGCCCCATGCGTCCACTGCGGCGCATGGGGTCTTTTTTTCATGCCCTGGGGGCGATGGCTGGCAGTGGGGATCCGCGGCCTCGTCGGCGACGGCGAGTGCCGGGGCGCGGTCAACGCGGGATGCCCTGAAGAGACGTGGCATTCCCGCGCGTGGCCGGAGCAGGAGCAGGGACAGGCGGCCGGATTTCCCGGGTTGGTTCCGGGTTGGTCCCTGTGGTGTCCGGTAGTTCTGCAGGCGAAGGTCTCAGGGATTCCCGGAGGCGTTGAGCTTGCGACGGAAGATGCGGTTTCCGGCGGATACGCAGAGCCACTGGTTTGCGGGGCCGGCGAAGGAGCAGCTGATGACCTGGCTGCCGGGGGC
>JBIICE010000243.1:0-5670 GCA_044239025.1 Verrucomicrobiales bacterium | reverse complement strand
GGCGGGACGGAACGTGCTTGCGGTGCATGGCCTCAATGCGTCCGCCGGCGATGGCGATTTTCTGATCGAGCCCGGATTGACGGCTGGGCGCTTGTCCGGAGAGCGATTCTTCCGCGTGCCGACGCCCGGGAAGCCGAACGGGGAAGGCGTGAGTGGATTTACGGCGGACACGAAGTTCAGTCCCGACCGTGGATTCTTTGACGCGCCTCTCGATGTGATGGTGAGCTGTGCCACCCCGGGAGCCGTGGTGGTGACGACGGTGGACGGCAGCGTGCCGACGATGAGCAATGGTCTCAAGTCCGCATCGCCAGCGGTGGTGAGGGTGACGGCGACGACCACGCTGCGGGCGGCGGCTTATGTTCCCGGGACCGATCTTGGTCCGCTGAATGTGGACACGCACAGCTATGTGCTGGTCGACACGGTGCCCGGGCAGCGGCGTCCCGCGGCGGCCCCTGCCACGTGGCCCGGCGGACATCCTGCCGATTTTGCGATGGATGCACGGGTGGTGAACGGGGCGCAGCCCGGGTACAGTGTGCGGGAGAGTCTACTCGCCCTGCCGACGCTCAGTGTGAGCATGGATCCGGTCGCTCTGTGGGGTACGGGCGGCATTTATGCGAACAGCGGGTCGCGCGGCGATGCGTGGGAGAAGGCCGCCAGCGTGGAGTGGCTTGATCCGGCGGGCGGGCCTGGTTTCCGGGCCGGTTGCGGGGTTGCGGTCCATGGCAACATCAGCCGGGACAAGAGCTTCACGCCGAAGCACAGTTTCAAGCTGCGGTTCCGGTCGGAGTACGGCGACACCAAACTGCGCTTCCCGCTCTTTCCGGGCAGTGCTGTGGAGGAATTCGATGGACTTGTCCTGCGGGCCGGCAGCACGGATACGTTTCCCTGCGGCGAGTGGGGCGGGTTTCCGATCGGGCCGAATGGGGCTTCGTCGCAGCGCTGGGCGCGCAAATGGGCCAGCTACGTGCGGGATCAGTGGGTGCGCGACAGCCAGCTGGCGATGGGTCACGAATCCGCCCGCGGTCGCTACTGCCATCTCTATCTCAATGGCATCTACTGGGGACTGTACAATGTCTGCGAGCGTCCCGATGGCGACTTCATGGAAAGTCACTTCGGGGGCAGTTCATCCGATTACGATGTACTGGCTGACTTCGCCGAAGTGAAGAGCGGCAATGCCTCCTCGTGGAATCAGATGATGTCGCTCGCCGGGGCTTCCGCAAACGATGCGGTCTACTGGAGGCTCGCGGGCCGTAATCCCGATGGCACGCGCAATCCAGCGTACCCCATCCTGCTCGATGTAGAGAACCTCATCGACTACATGATTCTGCACATCTTCCATGGGGCCGACGACTGGCCGAATCACAACTGGTGGGCGGCGAACGGGACGCGCCGGGGTGTGGAATCCGCCGGATTCCGCTGGTTTGCGTGGGATCAGGAAATCAGCAATGTGAGTGTGCTCTACGAGCGGAGTTCGTGGCAGAGTCCGCCCGCGAAGTATGCGGATGTCAATGCCACGGGGTCGCCGGCCTATCCCTATTATGCCCTGCGCGTGGGCAGTCCGGCCTTCCGCATGCATTTCGCCGACCGGGTGCATCGTCATCTCTTTCATGGCGGCGCACTCGGAACCGCCCCGGCCACGGCACGCTGGCAGTCGCTCGTGGCTGGGATTGACCGCGCCATTGTGGCGGAGTCGGCGCGCTGGGGGGATTATCAGCCGAATCTCGTGCGGCCGGGACAGCCCTACCGCCGGGAAGTCGAATGGCTGGGGAATCTCGGGGCCATGGCTGTGGACTTCTGGCCGAAGATCAATGCGGTGGCGCTCCAGCGCTTCCGGGATGCTGGACTGTATCCGGCGCTGCATGCTCCGCTTCCTGCGCAGGCCGGTGGCTCGTACCGTCCGGGTTTCCGGCTGGCGCTGGCGAATCCGAATGCGGGCGGCACCATCCGTTTCACCATGGACGGCAGCGATCCCCGCAGACCGGATGGCAGCATCGCGGCGGCCGCGCAGACCTACGTGGAGCCGCTGCCGCTGAGCGGCCCGACCACGGTGCGGGCGCGCGTGGTTTCCGGATCGGTCTGGAGTGCCCTGCTCGATCTTGGTTTCGTGCCACATCCGGACGAGGATGGCGATGGCATGGAGGACGACTGGGAACGGCTGTGGGGACTGGACCCGGCCAATCCGGCCGATGCGCCGTGGGACAGCGATGGAGACGGGCGGACCAATCATTCCGAACATGCCGCCGGAACCAGTCCGCAGGATGCCGACGACGTGCTGCGCGCCGTCATCGCAAGGGACGGAGGAGAAGTCGAGATCCGTTTCACGGCACGGGGCGGGCGATGGTATGGTCTGCAGGTGAGCGACGGTACGGATGGCTGGCGTACCGTGGCCGAAAGGGCGGCTGCGCCGGGCGAGGCCGCTCATGTCTGGCGGGTGCCGGTGGCCGGGACTCGTCGCTTGTACCGGGTCGTCGGCGCGGTGCCGTGATTGCTGATGGCTCCATCTGCAAGGGTTGCCGCTTGCGTGGGCCGGGATCCGCCAAAAGGAGGGAGCGTGCCTCTTTACCTGCTGATTCCGCTGGGGTGTGCCGTGGTGTACACGCTTTCCTCGCTTTTCTTCAAGCGGGGGTATCTGGAGGGCGCGGGGACGGTGGAGAGCTTTCACTGGGCGAACGTGCTCGGCATTCCACTTTTTCTGCCGCTCTTCTGGGTGCGGCCGGGAGATCTGCCGCTGGTGGAACTGTGGCGACCCCTCGTGACTTCGCTGCTGATTTTTGCGGGGTCGTGGGCGACCTTTGCGGCGATTCAGAAGGGGGATGTCTCCGTGGTGACTCCGGTGCTCGGGACGAAGGTGGTGTTTGTGGCGCTGGGAGCGGTGTTTCTGGCGGGCACCCAGCTTTCGGGAGCGCTTTGGATGGCAGCGTTTCTGGCGACTGCCGGGATTTTCCTTGTGGGCATGGGTGATGTGCGGCCGGGCCGGGCGCGCTGGGCGGCGGTCTGGCTCTGCCTCTTCAGTGCCTTCTGCTATGGTCTTACCGATGTGCTCATTGGCATGTGGGCCGAGCGCTATGGCGGTACCGTGTTCCTTGGCTTGCTGCCGCAGTTCATCGGGCTGTTTTCGCTGCTGCTGATTCCCGTGACGGCACCCGGAACCTTCCGGATTCCGTCGTCATCGCGGCGCTGGGTGATCTGGGGATGTGTGCTGCTCAGTCTTCAGGGCATGGGCATGGGCCTTGCGCTGGCCTTCTGTCACGATCCGACGGGCGTGAACATCGTCTACAGCACGCGGGGGCTGTGGTCGATTGTCCTTGTCTGGTTCCTTGGTGGCTGGTTCGGGAATCGCGAGCGCGGCGATGCCGGTACTCGTGCGATGTCGTGGCGGATGGCAGGAACCGCGATGATCACCGCTGGTGTGGTGCTCGCGGTACTGGCGCGCAGCGGCCGGGCGGGGTGAACGGGGTGCTTCCCCGGAAAATCATTTCCCGTCCTCTTTTTTCGCTTCCTTCGCGGGTTCCTCGCTGGGTGGTGGCGTGCTGCCTTCCGCTTCGCGGATCCGCTGGGCGAGTTCCTCGATGTCGCGTTTGAGCCGTTCAGCGGCAGCCTCGGCACCCTTGCGTTCCTCGACGAGGGCGTCGAGTTCCGGATGGAAGAACTTGCCTTCGCCGGCTGTGCTGATGAGTTTTTCGATGGAAGCGGCCGGGATGGCGAAGCATTCGATGCGGCCCGAGCGGGCGATATTCATGCCGATGACGCGGCCCTTGAGATCGACCACCGGACCGCCGACTTCGTTGGGTTCGAGGAACATGTCGTGCTGAAGGGCACCGGGGTAACCCGAGCGGTTGCGGCTCACGGGCCCGCCGAGCGTATTGCGGACGTCTTCGGCGAGTTGTCCGACGCCCTGCGGGCGGCGGCCGAGGGTGGCAGAAACTTCCTTTTCCTCCATGCCGCGCTGGATCGTCAGTTTCACTGTCTCGTAGGGACGGTTGGCGGCGATTGTCTGGATGAAATCCGAAACCGTGCGCACGGGGGTGCCGTTGACCGATTTGATGACATCGTCCGAGACCAGTCCGGCCTTGGCGGCGGGGGCGTCAGGGGAAACGCTGACGATCTTGACCGAGCCGCCGTCGGCGGCGTCGAGATTCACCCCGAGGTATCCCTTGCGGGAGGCGTCGAGGCTGCGCGGGATCACAGAAACCACGCCCGTGGCGATGGGGAGTCGTTCCGGTGCCGACGAGGCGATGAACGTGCCTGGTTCAATGGCTGCCGACGCTTCCCATTTCATGGTGCGGAGCCCGCGGGCCTCCACCTTGAGGAGGGCGAGGTCGAATGGCTTATGGGAATCGACGAGGCGCACAGGCAGACGGAGGCCTTCGGGGAACTGGGCTTCGATCGATTCCAGGGCTGCACCCTTTTTGTCGTGGAGTTCGCTCCATTTGGAGATGAGGTAGCCGTTTTCGTGGACTGCGCAGCCGAGAGCGACCTGTTTGCCATCCTTGTCGAGGATGCGGATGGTTGCCCGGCGGGCCGATTCGAGGGCGGTCTCCCAGCCCTTCATGAGTTCCGGAGATTCGCGGCTGAAGCGGTCCTGAGGCTTCGGTTCGGCGGGTTTTTCCGCCTGTTTTTCCTCTGGTTTTTCCGCGGGCTTACCGGCGGCCTGATCCTCGGCGGGTGCGGGAAGCAGCGAAGCGAGCAGAAGCAGGAACGGGAGCGTTTTCATGGTGGTCGGTGTTCAGGGGTTCTGGTCGAGCGAGGCTTCGCCGGAGAAATCCGATTCCCCGCGGCGGGCTTTGAAGTTGAGTTTGTCGCCGGACTTGAGGCTGCGCAGGAGGTCGGCAGCGTCTGCCGGGGTGGCGATGTCGCGGTCGTTGGCCCGGATCAGCAGGTCGCCGGGAACGAGTCCGGCCCTTGCTGCAGGGCTGCCTTCCTTCACGCTGGTGATGCGGGCTCCTTTGCCTTCGCTGTCTTCGATTTCGACTCCGAAGAACGGACCGCGGGGTGCGGACTCCGGAACCTTTGGCGTGGGCGGACCGTCCTTGCCTTCACCGTCCGGATCGCTTGGCGCCGGAATCGATCCGGCGCGGGTCAGTTCGATTTCCCCTTCAATGGTTTCGCCACCGCGGCGGAGCGCGACGGCCACCTTGTCACCCGACTTCTTCTTCGCCATGAGCCGCTGGAGGGCGTGGAAAGTGCTCACGTCCTGGCCATCGAAACGGATCAGAAAGTCGCCCGCTTTCCAGCCTGCAGCGGCGGCGGGTGAATTCTCGCTGACAGTTTCGATGCGGACGCCGTCCTGACTGTCGCGGTCGAACATGGCACCGGTGCGCGGGCGGCGGCGTTCATCGGCCCGGAATCCCTTGGTGCCCCACGTTTTGTCCTTCATCATGTCGTCCCAATCCGCCCGCAGGGTATCGATGGCGACATGGCGGTTCATTTCGACGCTGCCGTGGATCGAGCTATTGATTCCGATGACGCGGCCCTCGAGGTCGAAAAGCGGGCCCCCGCTGTCTCCGCCGATGAGCGGGCAGCTGCTGAAGATGGCTCCGTCGACATCCCGCCGCCAGATGCGGCCGAGGCGGACGGGCGGGCGGCGTTCGTAACTGAAGCCACCCGGGTGACCGAGGGCCACGACCCATTCCCCGAGGCGCATGCGGTCGCTCGAGCCGATTTCCGAAG
>JBIICE010000041.1:0-22620 GCA_044239025.1 Verrucomicrobiales bacterium | reverse complement strand
CCCCCCAGCGCCAGCAACACCTCGAGGGACAGCACCCACGCCGCCCCCACGCAGACCCACGCCGCCCACGCCGCGATTCCCCCCGCCCCGTGTTCCCGCCAGCGCCCGGCCGCCAGCGCGGCCGCCCCAATCCCCAGCACCAACAACGGCCACGGCATCGGCAGGCAGACGGCCAACCCCGTCACCACCGCGGCAACCAGCAACCGCACACCGTCGCGCAGCCCCAGAAAAACCGACTGCCTCCACCCATCCGCCCATCCAACCGGCGTCGGAGACGCCAGTCCCATCCGCCACCGCTCGGCCATGACTACCATTCCCAGCGCCACCAGCGGCACCGCCAGGACCGCCACCACCCGCCCCGGCATCCCTGCACCCGTTCCCACCCACCACAGCCAGATCAGCGCCGCCGACCCCACCGCCACCAGACCATCAGCCAGCCGACGCACCGCCGGAACATAGCCATCAAGGCCCGACCGCCATCCTTCACGCCACCCCGGCAATCCAAAGGCCAGACACGCCGCCAGCACCAAACCCGGTACATCACTCAGTACCAGCCAACCCAAAGTCCTCGCGCCCAGTTCCACCGCACCCTGCAGTGGCCGACCCCACCCAAATGCCGGAAAATATCCACCACCACGCAGCAGATCCCCAACGGAAATCGCGGCCGGCACCACCAGCAGCCACAACTGCCTTCCCAGAACCAGTACCCCATCCCGAAAACTCCCACGCCACGGATTCACCCAAAGCAACGCAGCAGAACACAGCAGCGCAACCGCACCCCACGCCCACACCTGCCCTGCAGGAGCGTTCATCGCCGGGAATTCAGCGGATCAATCCCCAGTGCGGCCGGAAGGGCCAGTACACCACAAAGGCCGGACCCACCAGATTGCGCTCAGGCACCACCCCCCAGTTCCGGCTGTCAAAACTGTGCGGACTGTTGTCCCCCATCGCCATGTAGCCGCGATTCCCAGGCTCTGCCGGCAGCGTCACCTCATCGGTCTGCTCCACATTCACAAATCCCAGATAGTTTGCCACCAGCGGCGGCTGCGGCATCGAGGGCAGATGATACCCCGGATAATCATAACCAGTCACCGATGGACCGCACTCCATCACCTTGCGGATGCCCGGCTCCTGCGCCGGAACCCCGTTCACCAGCAACTGCGGCGGCCGGACCTGGAGCCGGTCACCCGGCAAACCAGTCAACCTCTTGATGTAATGCTGCGACTTCGTCCCGGGCGGCGGCACAATCCCACTGATCCCTGCCGTGCTGAACACAAACACTTCTCCCCGGCTCGGCCTCCGGAAGTGATACGACATTTTGTCGACCAGTAACTGGTCCCCGGAATCAATGTACCCGCGTGCAAAGACATCCCCACCCCGGAAAACCACACGCCGGGGACGCCCGGACGGATCCGTGCCTGTCCTCAGCTTCTCCATCTGCGCCCCGGGACTGTCATCCGCCCGGATATTCACGCTGAGCGAACGCACCGCCGCGTCCATGCACAACTCACCCAGCAACTGCCGCGCCGGCGCATAGACCGTCAACTGACCCTTGTCGAAATACAGATCCGTGAACGTGAAGAAGTTCACTTTTGACCGCTGCCGATACCCCAGAAACTCCGCCTCGCCCCACTCTTTGGGAATCTCCCGGTCCACGTAGTTCCGCCCGCGCCAGACATATTCCCAGCCTTTCACCGCCAGATTCGGCAGTTCCTTCCGGTCCTCCACACGCTTTGCCGTGATCCCGTTGAGCGTCGGCTGCATCGAAGCCGTCGGAATCTTGAACGGCTGCAGAAAATATGCCCGGATCCCCAGCGCCACAATCACCGCCACAATGATCACCTCAAGATTCTCCCGGAACGGTGACGACTGATACCCCGGCACCGCCGTCTCACAACTCCGGATCAGCTTCGGCTCAAGTTCCGTCAAGGCCGCCCGGTCCCGCGCCTTCAGCGCTGTCCGGAATGCCGACCGCATGTCCTCAACCTCCCGGAGCCGCTCCGGCGGCATCAGATCCCGTTGGTATGCCACAAACTTGTCGACCCCCTTGGAGAGGTCAGTGAACTTCCTGAGCCACGGCGGTGTGAAGAACGGTATCATGGGAAAATCTCGGAATGTGGAGCCTCAGTCACCCGTCTTGAGCACTTCCACAAAGGCCTCCTGAGGGATGTTCACCTTGCCAATCATCTTCATGCGCTTCTTACCCTCCTTCTGCTTCTCAAGCAGCTTGCGCTTCCGCGTGATATCCCCCCCATAACACTTCGCCGTAACATTCTTGCGCATCGCCCCGAGACTCTCCCGCGCCACGATTTTCCCGCCAATGGCTGCCTGAATGGCCACCGTGAAAAGCTGCCGCGGAATCACCTCGGAAAGCTTTTTGGCCAGCGCCCGGCCCCTGCTCTCCGCCTTCTCACGGTGCACAATCGTCGCGAACGCATCCACCGGATCCCCATTGATCAGCATTTCCATCTTCACCAACCGCTCTCCACGGTACCCGGCATGCTCGTAATCCATGCTCCCATAACCCCTCGTGATGCTCTTCAGCTTGTCGTTGAAATCGACGAGGATCTCGTTCAGCGGCAGCACGCAAGTCAGCATGACCCGATGACTGTCAAGGGTCTCGGTGTTCTCAAGCGCCCCCCGCTTCTCGGCAATCAGCTTCATGATGTCCCCGATGCAGTCATTCGGAATCAGAATGAAGGCCCGCACGATCGGCTCGCGGATCTCCTGAATCGTCCCCGGATCCGGCATGTACGTCGGATTATCAATCTTCAGCTCCTCCCCATTCGTCAGCGTGATCTCGTACACCACACTCGGATAAGTCGAGATGATGTCCATGCTGTACTCGCGACGCAGCCGCTCCACCACGATTTCCATGTGCAGCAGCCCAAGGAATCCACAGCGGAACCCAAACCCAAGGGCGGCGGACGACTCCTGCTGATAACGAAACGCACTGTCGTTGATCTGCAGCTTGCCCATCGCGAGCTTGAGTTGCTCGAAATCATCCGAACTCACCGGATAAATGCCGCTGAAAACCATTGGCTGAATCTCCTTGAAACCAGGAAGCGGTTCCGGGGCCATCCGCGTCGTCTCCATGATCGTGTCGCCGATCTTCACCTCGACCGTGCTCTTCATGTTCGCCACCACATACCCCACGTCACCGGGAACCAGCGATTCGCAGCGCGCCTGCTTTGGCGTGAAAATCCCGACTTCCTTCACCTCATACGACTTGTTGGTGGCATACATCGTGACACCCACGCCCCGCTTCAGGGTCCCGCTGACCACCCGCACGTACATCACCACCCCACGGTAGGAATCAAAGACACTATCAAAGACACTGGCCCGCAGCAGCCCGTCATCAGGAGCCTCCGGCGGCGGAACCCGCTCGATGACGGCTTCCAGGATGTCCTCAATCCCAATTCCCATCTTGGCACTCGCCTTGATGGCCTCCTCATGCGGAATCGCGAGGATGTCCTCCAGCTGCTTGTAGACCGCCGGAAGATTGCTCGATGGCAGGTCGATCTTGTTGATCACCGGCACAATCTTGAGATTCTGACCCATGGCGAGATGCAGATTCGCCACGGTCTGCGCCTCCACACCCTGCGCGGCATCCACCAGCAGCACCGCCCCCTCGCAGGCCCCCAGACTCCGGCTCACCTCGTACGCAAAATCCACGTGCCCCGGCGTGTCGATCAGATTGAGCTTATACGTCTTTCCGTCCCGTGCCTTGTACGCCATGGTCACAGGGTGACACTTGATCGTGATGCCGCGCTCGCGCTCGAGGTCCATCGCATCAAGCAACTGATCCTGCATCTCCCGCTGCGTCACCGTCCGGGTCGCCTCCAGCAGACGGTCGGACAGTGTCGTCTTGCCATGATCAATGTGGGCGATGATCGAAAAATTGCGGGTTAGGGGGGCGACAGACATTCCAGTACGGGAGAAAATGAAAAAACGAAGCCTTGGAGCCTACGAGCGGCCCAACGCCTTGTAAAGCGGCGCGGCAGACATCAGCGCTTCCGTTCCGGAAGACCGCTCAGGCGCAAACCAACAAAACGGTGACGGTCCCCTCCATTGCTGTCGGCCACCATGATGAGCAGCCGCGAACCATCAACCAGCTCCGGACCGGCACAGAGCCCCTCGTAATTCGTGAAACCAGCAGGCAGATCCAGCAGCAGCCGCTTCCTCACCGGCCGCACCGGTTCACCAGGAAGGGCAGCCAACCCGCCCGTCGGCGTCGCTCCCCTGAAATCCGCCAGAAAAATGCGCGCATGCAGCCCGCCGGATCCAAACCCCCGCTCCAGCACCAGCAGGATCCCCCCCGGCAGCAGACACAGATCCACAACCCCATTGCCCGCTCCCTGAAATCGCGCGGCCGCAGGTTCCGTGATCCAGCAGAACTGACGCAGCGGTTTTCCCTCTTCCGAAAACTCCTGCAGCCGCACCGCCGTACCATTGGATCGGCCCGCCAGCGGACCATCAACGGAAAGCGCTTCCTCATTCGCCATCCAGAAACGGCCCGCGGACGACTCGAAAGTGAGCGACTCCAGTGAGAGATTCGGGCGAACCTTCCCAAACTCGGAAGGCAGCTTCCATGGCGGTGATGCCCGACCATCGGCGCCGGCAAAGCCCTGAATCCCCGGTCCACCCTCGGCACTCACATGAAACCTCCCCGACGCACCATTCCACGCAATCCCCTCGAAATCCTTCAGCCTCGTCGTCACCGGAATCCGCCCCGCAGCCTCCACCCCGATCACCTGACCCCGCGCATCAGTCCCGATAATCAACGGAATGACCGCAGCCACCTTGTCCGACACCGCCGCATAACGGTTACCGCCCACCCACGTCAACCCGCTCAGATCACTGAACGACCGGTCGCTCATCACAAAAGCCTTCCCCTCCCCGGCGGGAATCAGACGGACGCCCTCCCCCGGATCCGAGCCTCCCCGACCCGCACCCGGCAGCACCAGCGCCGCCAGGATCAGCGTGAGCCGGTTCACAGCTTGTCAGGCTTGATCTCCTTATGCTTGCCCCCGAATTTCGCCGCCAGTTTCTTCAGAAACTTCTCTCCCTCACGCCCTTCCTCGGAATTCGAATAAATCGAAATCGTGTTCACC
The DNA here is from genome assembly GCA_044239025.1 of Verrucomicrobiales bacterium. Taxonomy (GTDB): domain Bacteria; phylum Verrucomicrobiota; class Verrucomicrobiia; order Verrucomicrobiales; family V1-33; genus V1-33. The sequence continues at coordinate 17,506 of JBIICE010000041.1, read as the reverse complement.
TGCATCTTGGATGTCTTCCCCAGCATCTTCTCGAACTTTGTGTAGATCAGCTTGATGATGTCATCCTTGTCCATGGCAGGTTCCCCGGCCATGCGGGTGCCCGGTGCCCCGTCGCTCAGCACGTACAAGGTCGATGGCTTTCGCTCAAAGGCCGCCACCATCGCCAGGTCAATCCGGCTGCCACCCTCAGTGCCAGCCAGTTCCTGAATGTCTTCCGTGAGAATCGCCGTGTACTCGATCCCCTGCGCATCCTTGCCCGCCCGTGCGTACTTCTCCGTCCTCGTGCGCCCGAAATCAGCACTGCCTCCCCCATAATACCCTTCCATGAAACGAGTCGCCTCATTCTTCATCTCCTGGGTCGCGATCACGCTCTTCGATTTGAAAAGATCTCCGTTCTGCCCAAAACAGATGATATTGAACTGCGCGGAAGGCGGCAACCCATCAATCACCTTCTTCAGCTCTCTCCGCAGCGCCGTAATCCCCGCCGCCGACAGATTCGTTCGCATGCTGCCCGAAGTGTCGATGCAGAAAATGATGTTGTTCCCCATCGAGGTCAGACCCAGAAAATTCGCCGTGAACCCTGGCTGACTGCCCGGTCCGAACCCCGACCCCATGCCGGTTCCCCGTCCCGTCCCCTTGCCACCACCAAAACCACCACCGCTGCCCGGTGTCCCGCTCATCATCCCGGATGTCACCGAAAGGGTACTCATCTCCGCGAGCGTCGACGAGGTATCCGGCAATGTGATGGCTCCGCTCGTCTTCGCCGCAATCTTCATGGTCGGCGCCCGGTTCACCATCATCTGACGGCGCTTCTCGTTGATCTTCGTGTTGCCCTCCGTCCCACCACCACCACCACTCAGAAAATCAATGTTCTCTTCCGTTCCGGAATTCGATGTCGTCCAGACAATCAGAATCGCCGCAATCAGGAACAGAATGTGCAGCAGCAGCGAAATCGTGAAGGAACCGCCTCCGATCTTCTTCCAGTAGGCCATGAACGGCCCGTCCTGCTTCGGTGCCTCCTCTCCCTCAGAGATTCCCTCCCCGGAGCCCGGCAGCGAAGGAGGAACCGCAGACTTCTTGGCCGGGGAAACAGGAGAACGGGCAGGCTTCATGGCAGATTCCTCAGGGTTGACTTCGCAGATTCACAATCAGGCTTCTTCCGGAACGGCGAGGACACGCCTTTTCCTGGAAAAAACCCCGGGAACCATCAGAATTCGTCATTGACCGAGAAAGTGACGTTCGCAATGCCCGCAAACTGCATCGCATTCATGACATCCACGACCTTCTCCCACGGCGTCGTCGACTCCGCTGTGATCGTCACAATGATCGGGGTTCCACCCTCGGCCTTGGCCTGCTGCGCCAGCCGCTTGAAATTCGCCTTCAGCTCCCCCTGCGAAACTGGCTCGTCGTTATGACTGATGGCTCCATCCTGATCAACCGCCACCTGCTCCTCCATGGGCGTGTCACTCGCATCATCTCCCGGCTCCGTCGATGGCAGCTTCATCTTCAGTTCGGTCTCCACCTGACGGTTCCCCGCCTGCACCATGAAGAAGAGCATGATCACGAAGACCACGTCGATCATCGGGGCAATCTGAAACCCTACTTCCTCTTCTTTCTGATTGTGATGGCGGTGTCGCTTCATGCGGATGATTCAGCGGTTGTGGGTGGCATACGCCACCGCAGCAGTTGATTGGGCAATGACGGCGATCGCAGCCTGCACCTCCTTGGCCGGCGTCGCCCGGTCGGCCCGCACCAGTATCTCCAGACGCGTCCCACCCTTGCCGTCCGGCATGGTGTCGGCGATTTTCCGGAGTTCCTCCGCAAGCCCTTCGCGGTCCTGCCACTCCAGACCCCCGAAGGTCATGAGCGCCTTCTGCTCGTTCTTGTTCCAGCGCACATTCACCGTCCGCTGGTTCTTGTCGGGCTTCCGCTCCTTGGCATCAGCTGCCACCGGAAGCGCAATCGACTTGTCGAGCTTCTCAATCTGCGCCGTCGTGATGCTCATGAAGAAAATGAGAATCACAAGGAGCACGTCAATCATCGGAGCGACCTGAAACTCAGGTTCGCCGCTTTCCATGCCACCGCCGCCGCCGCCCATAGGTTTTTCAGAGTAAGGAGTTGATTGGTTTGCGGGATCCGCTCAGGCTTCAGGCCTGCACGGCATCGCCCGCCCCGCCTTCGACCCAGGCCGGTGCATTCGCGTAAAGCTCCTGGTCGCCCACGTGGACGCCCTCGGCAAGATGGTAAGGGAACTTGCGGAAAAGGTTCGCGACTTCGTTCTCCATCTCATGCACGGAACCCTGCAGACGGTTGCGCAGGAAGTAGAATCCCATGAACGCCGGAACCGCAATCACCAGACCGGACGCTGTCGCCACGAGCACCTCGCCAATCTTCTCGGAAAGCGCTTCCGTATTCTGCGTGGCACCACCTTTTCCAAGTTCACCGAACGCCCCGATCATCCCGAAAACCGTTCCAATCAGACCAACCATCGGCGTGCAGACCCCAATCACGGAAAGATACGAAAGCCGGGTCGCCTGACGCTGCTGCTCACGGTTGATCTCCGCCAGAATCGCTTCCTCGGTGGCATCCTTGCCATCGCCCACGTTGACCAGGCCGGAGCGGACCACGTTGTTGAAGGCACAGGGGTTGTCCACGCAGCTCTGGTGCGCTCCCACATAGTCGCCCGCCCGGAAGTAATTCCGCATCTTCTCCAGCTCGGAATCCGGCATGAGCCGCTTCAGCGAGGAACGCTGCACACCGTCAATCACGAGCCACACCATCCCGATCGAAAACAGGAACAGGAAGATCATCACCGGTCCCCCGAGGACAATCATGTCCCAGAGCGATTTTTCGGAGAATCCCCCTTTGGCCTCTTCCTCGGCCGCCAGCACCAGCGGCGTGGCAAGCAGGGAAAAAACAGTGGCAATGGGGAAGGGACGCAGGAGACGTTTGGCGTTCATGGCGGATGTTAGGAAAAATTCAGTGCAGATTCAGATTGGGATCGCTTTTCGGAGATTCTAGGAAACAGCAGTCGGTCATGGGTAGGCTTTTTCTCGCAAATCATTCGGTTTTTTCGGGAGCGGCATCCTCCGCCGGTTTGGCTCCAGCTTCCTTGGCGGCCGCATCCACCCCCCCGGCACCGATCACTTTTTCGAGATCTTCCTTCTCCTTGCGCGCCAATGCCTCCACCCAGGTCCCCTTGTAGCGCTGCAGGATTCGGTCGAGTGACACATTCGCATCTTCCAGACGCCGCAGGCGCATCAGCGATCTGGCCGCTCCAAATTCCGCACCTGGCAGCAGGGCCGCCTGAGTTCCAAAGAACACCGGAATCTGCAGGTAGGCATCAAGGGCCTCCTTGTAGGCCTCCCGCTTGAATTGAATGTCGCCGATCAGATTGTACAACCGCGCCAGCACCGCGGAGTTCTCAGTCCCCGCCAGCAGTGTGTTGGCCTTCTGAAGCGCCGGACCGGTCATCCCCTTCTGAAACTGCTGGAGGGCTTCCATCATCCCCGCACCCTTCTGGTAGTCACTGCTGAGCTGCATGTTGCGCAACTCGGGGAAAATCTTGTCTGCCTCCGCATTGCTGTTCTTCCGGATATGACACTCCAGCGCAATCAGTGTTGCCGGAACGTACCACGATCCCGGCTTGTCTTTCCAGTTCCGGTGAATCGCCCGCACGGCCTCCGCATTCTTGAGCGCTTCATCGAAATTGCCACGGCTGAGAGCCTCGCCCGCATCTGCCAGTTCCGCCGGATACGGCCAGTCCACCCGCGCCACATTGGACGCCGGGATGCTCGCATACCCATCACGTCCGTCTGCCTGACGGATCTTCTTCTGAATGTTGCTTCCCGAAAGTGTCACCTCGCTCCAGTCGACATCGGCTCCGTTGGCGAAATAAAGCCGCTGCGCACCTGCCGGGGAAACCGAAAGGAGCAGCAGCAGGGAGGCGGTGAAAGTCAGGGATTTGAATGAAGAATTCATGGCTGGAGGACAGGCCATCAGAGTTTGCGGTAGTTTTCCTGAATCTTCTGGAAGTCAGACTCTCCCTTGATCCGTTCGCTGATCTTCGGGCTGTCGACGGCCTCTTTGTAGACGTCCTTGGCGTCGGTATACTTCTGCAGCGCCTCCTTCGTCTCGCCTGCCCGCAGGTACCCTCGGGCCACCCACTTCGGAAACTTCAGGAACGAGAGGTAGAGACGCTGGAAGTAATTGAAGGCGTCTCCATAGTCCTGCTGCGCAAAACGCACCTCCCCGAGCAGCCAGGTCGCTTCGGCCTTGGTCTCCGGCGGGGTTGTCTTGTCTCCCAGCAGTTCCTTGAGCATCTTCTCCGGGCTGTTCGCCGGGTCTTTCTCCGCGTCCCCGAACCGCTTCAGTTCCATAAGCGAACGGGATTTGCCCAGCAGCGCCTCTCCGTACTTCATGCCGGGGAATTCCTCCGTGGCGACGTTGAACTTCGCCAGCGCCGTCTCGTAATCCTTGTCCTCCAGAGCCATCTGCCCAAGGCCCACCGCTCCCCAGTCCACAAAGGCAGACTGCGGGAAGAACTGCAGCAGCCGGTTGTAGCACTGCGCCGCTTTGTCCCGCTCACCAGCCTTCTGCAGATGATCCCCCACCACCGCCAGCAGCCGTCCGCTGTAGTCCTCCGGCCGGAACTCGGTCGTCAGCTGCTGCATGAGTTCATCCGACCGCTTCGGCGCGTTGTCCACGATGTACTGACCCTTATCATCCTTCTTCCGTGGCTGCTTGGCCTCGAGGTTGCGGTACAGCAGTGACTTGACGTAAACCAGACGCGCCTTGCCGATCGCCGAAAGATCCTTCTCCCCGAGAAGCCGGTCCAGTTCCGCCTCGGCCGGCTTGCCCAGTTCTTCCACCGAGGGTGGCGGCGGTCGCCTCGGTGGCTCGCTCTTCACCGCGGGATCAGTCGTGGCCGCCGGACTCGGAGCCGGCACCGGGGCCGCCTTGCGCTTGGGAATGGCCGCCACCGCGAGCTGCTGCATGAGATCCTCCACCCCGTCCTTGCGGGGATTGTTGATGTTTTCGGTGATCGTCGTGGCAAGGAACTGGCGGCTCTCCGCCTGCGCCTTCTCCCGCGCCTCGATCCGCTGATCCATGAATTTCTTCACGGCAGCCTCGTCCTTCTTCTGCTCCGCGTCGGCAATCTCATCGGCAAACGCCCCGTCGCTCCTCCGTACAATCGCCGTGCAGATCTCGCCGACCGCCGCCAGCGACTGGCGGTTCTCCGGCCACTGCTTGCGGAAACCTTCGTAAAGCGTGATGAGTTCCGGCCAGCGGCTCTGGGCCTTCAGCATGGGAGCCGCCTGCGTCAGACTGTACTCCGCAACCTGCTCCGCGGCCGCATTCTTCACCGCGTTCACATAGGCGTCTGCCGTCGCTGTCTCCAGTGTCTCCGGCGTGAGGCCCGCATCCTGCATCTCGGACGCCGTCATGTCCTTGTAAGAGTCACCGATGAGCGCGTAGGCATCCGCCACGGAAGGCGTTCCGAAGTGGTTCTTGATGATATCCTCAGCGTACTGAATCACATTGCGGAACTGCGGATTCCCTTTCTTGTTCTTTTTCTGCCTCTCTTCCCCAAGGACCAGAAATGCCCGCCGGTACTTGGCATCGGCAATGTACTGACCCGATGGATACTTTTCGATGTATGCCTTGAGGGCCTCCACCGCTCCATTGTAGTCATTCTTGAAGAACCACGTCAGCCCGCGCATGTACTCCACTGACTCGCGCTGCGGATCATCCGCAGGAGCAGACCCCAGAAACTTGTCAGCCGCGTCCCGCGCCTTGTCGAAGTCATATTGCTCAAGGTAATTCTGCACCTGCACCGCAAGGAACACGCTCTTGTTGGGAGAGTCCTTGATCAGATCCATCACCTCTTCGTAGACCGTATTGATCTTCGCCGGATCCCCGCTCCGTGTCGCGATCGTGATCAGCATCTCGGCGACCTGCTGCGTCTCCTCGCGGTCAGGATGCTTGCTCAGAAACTGCCGGCACAGCTTCTGCGTCTCTTCCCCCATCTTGAGATTGTCCTGATTCAGATCCGCCGGAGTCAGGTTGTAGTGGCAGTAGGTCAGGGCATAGAGCACGCTGGGCGCATCCTCGAACTTCGGAAACTTATCGAGAACATACTGAAAGGCGAGGCGCGCCTCCCAGAACCTTCCCAGCGCCGCAAAACAACGCCCGATCCGGTAGAACACCACCGCGTCGTAGTTCTGCTCCTTTTCGAGGGCTTCGATCATCGCCTTGGCCTGGGCCTCGTACTGCTTCACCCGCGCCAGTTGCTGCTGGTTGGCAATCACGTTCGGATCCTTCGGGCCCACCCGCGCCGACAGGCTTTTGCTGAGCCGTCCATAGTCCTCCCGCAGATCCTTCAGGGTATCGATCACCTCCTTATGCTTCCGAAGGTTCTGATACGCCGGGAGTGCCTCCTCCGGTTTGTTGTCCCCCATGAGCGCGTCCGCCAGTTTGAGGGCCGCAAAGTTAATCTCCGAAATCATCGGCCGCATCCCCGGCGCACGCTTCACCTTGTCCAGCAGCGCCACCCCCTTCTCTGGTTTGTCGTCCGCATAGAGATCCACCAGGTACAAGGCAAGCCGCACATCCGAAGAAGTCTTGACGCCCGGTGCCAGCGTGGTCTCGAGAAGCACAATGGCCTTGTCCTTCTGCTCGTTCTCCTTGTACGAATCCGCCAACTCGATCATCACGTCGTCCCGCAACTGTGGTTCGTTCTTGAGCGATTCGTACTGCTTGACCGCCTCCGGCCACTTCTTCTGCGCCCGCATGATGCGCGCGAGTCCCAGTTGCGCATAGCGGATGTTCTTGCCGGTCGGGTACTTCTGCGTGTACTCGGTGAATGTCTTGAAGGCGAGATCGTAGTTCGGGATGTTGAAGAGACAGGCTCCGAGCGTGAAATAAAGGGGCTCCAGTTTGTCCGGCGTCGCCCCAGTCTTCTGCGCAATCGTCATCAACGCGGAGTAATTCGCCGCTGCATTCAGCCAGTCTCCCTTCGCATACGCATCATCCCCGTTCTTGATGATGGCATCAGGGTCCCCCAGATCGACCGCCGGGAGAGCCGAAGCCTTGTCCCCCGCCGCCGCTTCCGCCGGCTTTTCCTCTGGCTTTGCCGCGTCCGCGGCGTCCTGCCCGGGTGCCGCTACCGCAAGAGACAGCACGCTGACCGGAACCAGGAGACTCAGGGAGAATTTTGGATTTCTTTTCACGGCGGAATCGGGAGCTGGCGGGTGTACTTGCCTCGGAGGTTGCCGGGTGTATCGTTTCGACCCCTCCTTTGCAATGAGAATTTACCCGCCTGAAGAGAACGCCTCTCCAGGTGAAACGGGCATGAAATCACGCGCGGATTCATCGCCCGGCCTCACTCGCCGCGGTCGAGCCCGGTGTCCTCCCACGAAACCGGATCCTCCACCGGTTCCAGATGCGTGAAGACCGTCAGCCGCGGCACCGCCGCCCGCAGCGCCGCCTCGATCTCCTCGGCCTCGGCATGCCCCCTCGCAATACTCCACTCCCCGGGCATCAGCAGATGCACGGAAAGAAAACGCCGGGTCCCTGCCTGCCGCGTCCGGAGCGCGTGCCAGTGCACCCCGCGCGCTTCAAATTGCTTCAGAATTCCCCGGGCCTTTTCCAGTTCCTCCGACGGCAGCCCCGTATCGATCAACCCCAGCATGGCGGCATGCATGAGCTTCACGCCAACCACAATGATGTGCGCGGTGAGCAGCAGGCCCACCACCGGATCCAGCCAATCCCAACCGGTCAGCACCACCAGCACCACCGCCGCCACCACGGCTGCCGAAGTCCATACATCGGTCATGAGATGCCGCGCATCAGCCTCCAAAGCCACCGAATGCCGCGACCGCGCCACCCCGAACAGCACCCGCGCCACCACCAGGTTGAGCAGCGACGCCCCCACCGACACCACCAGCCCCACCCCCACCTTCTCCAAAGGCTGTGGCGTGATCAGCCTTCCCACCGCATTCCAGCCAATCCCCACCGCCGCCGCCAGAATGAACAATCCTTCGCAGCCACCCGCAAAGTATTCCACCTTGGTGTGACCATACGCATGGTCCTCATCCGCCGGGCGGGCCGCCAGTGCCAGCGACCCATAAGCAATGAGTGCCGCCGCGACATTCGCCAGCGACTCGAGGGCATCGGAAAGCAATCCCACCGATCCGGTCAGCCGCCACGCCGCCAGCTTCAGAAAAAAAGTGACCACCGCCGCCGCAAGGGACAGCAATGCATAATGGGTAAGGGGACGTTCCGCCGCAGGCATTCGGCTGCCCGATCCACCATTCCACTGCCCGTGACAAGACCACGTCTTCACGGAACCCACCGGCCGCCAGCCAGCAGTGCTCATTTTGCTGGACACCGCCCGGCGCTTGCCTCTATTCCGCATCCGTCGGCAGCAACAGCTGCGCACTGACCTCACCCCCAATCCACTCACCCCAGAACCTGCAATGGCCCCTTCCCTTCCCAAACTCCACAATGCCATGTGGCCAGGCCTCGTCGGCAAGGAACCCGGAACCGACCACCCGCCCATCAGCCTCGACCGCATGCTCGAACTGACCGCGGCCGCCGAAGTCGATGGCGTCCGTTACGAAGGAGTGGATCTCTTTCTCTTCCACCCTCACACCGACCCGGATGCCCAGGAATCGGAAATCCGCGCCATGGCCGACCGCATCGCCGCCAAAGGCCTCAAGATCGGTTCACTCGTCGCCCCTGTCTGGCCCGGAACCGTGGGTGGCTGCGCCTTCGGATCGGATGACGACCGCCGCAATTTCGTCCTCGCGGTCGAGAAAGCCTGCCGCATCGCCGATATCCTCAAAGCCCATGGTGCCCGCTCGTACGGCGTCATCCGCATCGATTCCGCCGGCGGTCCCGCCGCATGGGCCGAAGACCCCGCCGGAAACACCCGGAAAATCGCGGAAACGTTCCGCGAAGCCGGCAAGGTGGCCGCCGCTCACGGCGAACGCCTCGCCGCCGAAGGAGAGATCTGCTGGGGCGGCATGCACTCATGGAAAGCCATGCTCGATACCCTCGAAGCCACCGCCATGCCCGAAACCGTCGGCTTCCAGGCCGACCTCGCCCACACCTACCTCTACCTTCTCGGCTACAACTCCCCAGGCGATGCCCTTCTCCAGCCCGGCTACTCGGAGGCCGAATTCTGGGCCGCCTACGGAAAAATGACGGATGCCCTGCGCCCATGGACGATCGACTTCCACGTCGCCCAGAACGACGGATCCGTCCACGGCACCGGCAGCCACGACAAAACCGGACGCCACTGCCCCGCCGACGACCCCAACGGCAAACTCGATATCGCCCGCTGCGCCTCCTACTGGCTCCGCGACGCCGCCTCCCGCGGCATCCAGCACATCTGCTGGGATGGCTGCATGTTCCCGAATGCCATGCTGGAAAACGTCTCCACGTGGAACACAATCCTCAGCGCCATGGTCGATGTCCGCACCGCGGGCGGCTGGAACCGCTGAACCATCCACCAGCACCCAATCCTTCCGGGCACCGCTGCACCCCCAAACGCAGCGGTGCCTTTTTGTCTCGACGTCCCGCCCTGCCAAAGCCATAAATTTTTCTAATTGGCGACGCCTTCAATCCGTCTTAACTGGGAACCCATCACTCTGCCGTCCATGAGCACCCCTCCCCTCCCTCCCCCGCCACCTGAATACCAGGGCTACGAGGAACCCCAGTACTACGAGGCTCCCCCGGCTCAGGAGGAACGTCCCAAAACCGGCTACTGGCACCGCATCGGCGGAGGCTCTCTCAGCATCAGCATCATCGTACACGCTGTCTTCCTCATCCTCGCCCTCTTCATCATCTGGCGCACCTCCAACAATGTCGAGGAACCACCGGACTTTCTCCCGGGTGGCGGTGGCGGTGGCGGCGGTGGCGAAAAACACGCCGCTCAGAAGAAAATGCGCGCCGTCAGCCACGCCCAGCCGAAAATGAAGCTGGCTTCGGCCAAATCCTCCGGCGTCACCCTCCCGGATGTCCAGTCGTCCATGACCGATTTCTCCGGTCTCACCCAGATGACCATCGGCGGTGGCGGGCTGGGCACCGGCCAGGGCATCGGCCGCGGCACCGGATCGGGAAGCGGTGTCGGCTCTGGCATCGGTTCCGGCTGGGGCCCCGGATCGGGTGCCGGCTTCATCTCCCTCCCCAAAATCATGCAGAGCCGCTGCTCTCCGGCCGAGCGCGCCCAGAAAATGCGCGAGAACGGAGGCAATGAACAATGCGAGGCCGCTGTCAAAAAGGGCCTCAAATGGCTCAAGGAAAAACAGAACCCGGACGGTTCCTGGGGCAGCAACGACCGGGCCGGCATGACCGGCCTCGCCCTCCTCGCCTACCTCGGACACTGCGAAACTCCCGAGTCCCCCGTCTACGGCGAAACCGTCCTCAAGGGCATCACTTTCCTCCTCGAACTCGGCCAGAAAAACGGCAACCAGTTCAATGGCATCTTCTCCCAGGCCCCCAGCGGCATCCGCAGCACCTACGAACACGGCATCGCCACCTACGCCCTCGGCGAAGTCTACTCCTTCGCCAAACTCGGGAAACGCGAACTCCCCGGCCTCCGCCAGGGCTTCGAACGGGGTGTGCAGATCATCATCGAAAAACAAACCAAGGACGGTTCCTGGGGCTACAAGGATGGCATCGGCTACGATCCCTACGGCCGTAATGACCTTTCCGTCACTGGTTGGCAATTCCAGGCGCTCAAGGCCGCCAAACACACCAACCTCAAAATCCCGGGCCTCGCCGGTGCCAACAAAAAGGTCGAGAAATATCTCGAAGGCATGCAGACCGCCGACGGCGGATTCGGAAACGCCGACCGCGCCCAGCACTACAACCAGTGGAACCTTTCGGGCGCAGCCCTCCTCGGCCTCCAGACCCTGGGCGCAGGCAATGCCGGCAAGGTCAACAAGGGCATCCGCTTCCTCGTCGACACCATCGAAAAAGAACCGCTCAGCTGGAACTCCGACTGCTACCTCTACACATGGTACTACAATACCCAGGCCCTCTTCCAGAAGGGCGGCGAACCATGGAAGAAATGGAACGAACAGTTCCAGAAAGAGGTCCTCGCGAACCAACTGGAAGACGGCAGCTACAAGGCCGAAGGCGGCGGCGAAGTCGCTGCCTCCACCACCACCGCTGCCGGCGGCAGCGCCGACATCTACCGCACCTGCCTCTGCACCCTCATGCTGGAGGTTTACTACCGTTACCTCAAAGTCGGTGACCGTGAGAGCAGCATGGGCGAAAGCAATCTCATGCCCCTCAAGTAAACCGTAAACCGCACCGCGGTACCTCCTGACGCAACTGCAAGGCGGCCGTTCCTCCCTCGGCGGGGAACGGCCGCTTTCCTTGCCGGAAACTGCCTCCCGCCTGCAATGGCATTGCTCTCAGCAGGAAAGCCTGACACCCTCCCCCTTCATGATCCGCTTCATCGCCACCGCACTCCTCGCCACCCCCTTGCTCCTTCCCGCCCCAGCCGCGGAACCGCAGTGGATCCCCCTCTTCAATGGCCGGGACCTCTCAGGCTGGACCATCAAGATCGCCAAACGTCCACTCGGCGAAAACTACGCCAATACCTTCCGCATCGAAGACGGCATCCTGAAGGTCTCCTACAATGACTACCCGAAGTTCGACGGCCAGTTCGGCCACCTCTTCACCAACCTTTCCTACTCCCACTACATCCTCCGCCTCGAATACCGCTTCGCCGGTTCCATGATGCCCGATGCCCCTTCCTACGTGAACCTCAACAGCGGCATCATGGTGCATTCCCAGCCACCACAGAGCATGCGCTTCGATCAAGGCTTCCCGGCAAGCCTCGAAATGCAGTTCCTCGCCGACGAAGGCAAGGGGCCCCGCCCCACCGGCAACCTCTGCACCCCCGGCACCCACGTGGAAATCGACGGAAAGCTCGTCACCCGCCACATCGTCACTTCTTCGGCTCCCACTTTTCCCCCACACCAATGGGTCAAAGCGGAAATCGAGGTCCGCGGCAGCGCCAGCATCATCCACCGCATCAACGGCACCGAAGTCCTCCGCTATCAGCGCCCGCAACTCGACCCCTCCAACGACAACGCCCCCGCGTCGGACCTCCTCGCTGCCGGTGCTCCCGCAATCCTCTCCCACGGCCACATCGCCCTCCAGGCCGAGGGCCAACCCGTCTGGTTCCGGAAGATCGAACTCCTTCCCCTCAGCACAGGAAACTGAAACAATCCGGCTTTCAGCAGGGATACCCCAGCAGTTCCAGTCCCGGACGTCAGAGCTCCGTGTGCTGATGCTGTTCCGCCTCGGGCAGCCTCTGGTAACTCGACCGCGCCAGCCGCGGCAACCGCTCCCGGGGTGCTGCCTCAATATCCTCGAACTTCAGACGGAGACGACGCCCTCCACGGATCGCGCGGAACACCGGCTCACCCCTCGGAATCATATCATTCCACAGCCACCCGGCATGAGCGGAAGTCTGCTCCGCATCCTCTGCAGAGCCATTCAGATCCACCGTTCCCAGCAGGCCCCGCAGGAGCAGTGGCGACCAGTGCTTCGGATAGACTCAGGATCTCCGGATGCCTGCTCGGCAGTCTGGAAATCATCGTCGATCCGCACCGTCCAGCGCCGAGGACAACTACCCGTGCCATCGTTCCGCTCCTCTCTGCCGGGTATCCACCTTCCCGCCCTCATCCAGCCGTTTCTCCCTCGACCGCAAGTGGCTTACCCACGCTTGCCCCGCAACCCGCTCTCGCAAAACTGCCACGATCATGCCACCCTTCGCAGGATCCGAAGACCCGGAACCACTCACCGTCCACGAGGTTCTCCCGGGCCGCCCTCTCGTCGATGAGGCCTCCTCCTCGTCGATGGGACCAGTCACCCGCAAAATCCGCCGGACCGAGAACGCCCTCCAGCAGCGCGTCGAATTCGAAGCCCTCGTCTCCCGCATCTCCAGCCTCTTCGTCCGCCTCCGCAGCGAAGACCTCGACTCCGGCATCGCCGAAGCCCTCCGCCAGATGGGCGAATTCATCGGAGTCGACCACTGCCACGTCTGCCGCGTCCACAGCCATTCCCAGCTCATGGACCACACTCACCACTGGTCCGCCAGCGGCTCCCTGCCTCCGTGGCACGGGCACCGCGGCCTCGTCATCAATGACTATATCCCGTGGGCCGCTCAGCGCCTCCGCCGCCTCGACGGCATTGCTGTCTACTCGGTCGATACCCTCGGACCAGAAGCCGCCACCGACCAGCAGACGTTCCGCTCTCAGGGCATCAAATCCGTCATCTTCGTCCCCATGGCCGTCGGCGGCGAACTCATCGGCTTCATCGGCCTCGATTCCGTCCAGTTCACCATGCAATGGACCGAGGACGCCATATCCCTCCTCAAAATCGTCGCTGCAATCATTGCCGACGCCCTCGAGCGCCGCCGCACCGAAGACGCACTCCGCCAGGAGAATGCCTTCAACCACGCCCTGCTGAACGGAGCGGGTGCCCTCATCATCGTGCTCGACGCCGATGGCAGGATCGTCCGCTTCAACCCAGCCGCAGAAGCCACCACCGGCCTCTCCGCCGAGGCCACCATCGGTTCCTGCCCGTGGGATCTCTTCATTCCCAGAGACGAGCGCCCCGCCGCACGCCGGATCTTCAGCCGCATCGCCGCAGGTGCCCCCCCCAGTGCCCACGAAGGTTCCATCGTCAGCACTAGCGGCGGACGCCGCGTCATCTCGTGGTCCACCACTTCCATGCAGGGACCCGGCGGCCGCGTCGCCTACGTCATCCTCAGCGGCATCGACATCACCGAAACCAAACGCCTCGAGGCCGATGTCCTCAATGTCGCCGAAGAGGAACAGAGCCGCATCGGACACGACCTCCACGACGGCCTCGGGCAGCACCTCACCGGCATCGAGTTCATGAGCCATGTCCTCCAGAGCCGCCTCAGCAGCCGTCACGCTCCCGAAGCCCGTGACATGGAGGAAATCACCCGCCTCATCCGCGAAGCCATCGCCCAGACCCGCGACCTCGCGCGCGGACTCTCCCCTGTTGTCCTGCAGTCAAAGGGCCTCGCCGTCGCCCTCGCCGACCTCGCCGAAAGCACCTCGCGCCACCTCCGGGGCGTCCATTGCCACTGCCTCACCCCAACCACGCCTCCGCCCATCCCCAGAGACACCGCCATCCACCTCTACCGCATCGCGCAGGAAGCCGTCTCCAACGCCGTCAAACACGGCAAGGCCACCGACATCGGCATCCGCCTCACCCACAACGAAGGCCAGACCACTCTCTCCATCGACGACAACGGCTCCGGCTTTCCCGCCAACACCCCCTCCAGCACGGGCATGGGCCTCCGCGTCATGCAATACCGTGCCGGTCTCATCGGAGGCCGGTTGTCCTTCACCCGACTCCCCACATCCGGACTCTCGGTGCAGTGCACCCTCGGAAATACCTGAAGCCCATCCTCCTTACCCCTATTTTTCCCACGGGGATTCTCCAGGATCCTTGCAACACCTGCGCCCATCCGGTAGTATCCGGCGAAATTCCACCTCCGCGACGGCCGTCATGATCAAGAAACGCGTCTACCTGGTCGACGACCACCCGATCATGCGTCAGGGCCTTGCCCAACTCATCAATCACGAACCGGATCTCGAAGTCGCCGGAGAAGCCCACGACGCCGCCAGCGCTCTCACCGAAATCATCGGACTCCGGCCGGACCTCGTCATCATCGATATCTCCCTTCCCGGAAAAAACGGGCTCGAACTCATCAAGGACGTCCGCTCCCACAACAAACAGGCTGCCCTCCTCGTCCATTCCATGCACGACGAAAGCCTGTACGTGGAACGCGTCCTCCGGGCGGGTGCCCAGGGCTACATCATGAAGCAGGAAGGAGCCCGCCGGGTCCTCGAAGCCGTCCGCAAAGTCCTCCAGGGCGATATCTATGTCAGCCCGGCCATGTCCGGTAAAATCCTCGAAATCTTCTCAGGCCGCCGTCCCACCACTCAGGATCCCGTCGAAGCCCTCAGCGACCGACAGTTCGAAATCTTCCAGATGATCGGCCAGGGCAAAGGCACCCGTGCCATCGCTTCGGATCTCAAGGTCAGCGTAAAGACGGTCGATGCCCACCGCGCCAACATCAAAGACAAACTCCACCTCAAGTCCGGAACCGAACTCGTCCGCTACGCCGTCCGCTGGGTCGAAAATCAGAATCAGAAATCTCAGTAGCAAAGCTTTCCCGCGGAGCACTCGCCCGCTGCCACCGGCCACCGGACGCCTGTCAAGACATGGTGCCCGGTTTTTCTTTTTCAAGGATCCGCAGGGCAGCATTTGCATCCTCCGGAGGGAACGTCTAAACGCCCCCTCCAACCTCACCAGCACCCGACCAGCCTGCCCCGATGAACGAAACCGCCGTCTTCACCAAAGTCGCCGCCGAACTCAAAATCAAACCCACTCAGGTCGCGGCCACCGCCGAACTGCTCGCCGGAGGAGGCACCGTTCCGTTCATCGCCCGCTACCGCAAGGAAGCCACCGGCATGCTGGATGAAGTCCAGATCACCAGCGTCCGTGACCGCCTCCTCCAGCTCGCCGAACTCGACCAGCGACGCACCGCCATCCTCAAGAGCCTGGACGAACGCAAACTGCTCACGGAGACCCTCCGCACCCAGATCGACAAGGCGGAAACCATGGCCCGCCTCGAAGATATCTTTGCCCCATTCCGCCCAAAACGCCGCACCCGCGCCACCATCGCCAGGGAAAAGGGCCTCGAACCACTCGCGGAATGGCTGCTCGCCGCTCAGACGGATCCCTCCGCAAACCCCGGCTCGGAAGCCGCGAAGTTCCTCCGCGAGGACGGCGAGGAGGAACTCCGCGTGAAATCCCCCGACGAAGCCCTCGCGGGTGCCCGCGACGTCATCGCGGAACGCATCGCCGACGATGCCTCGGTCCGCAGCGCCGTCCGCAAACTCTACGAAGAGGAAGCCACCGTCACCAGCAAGGTTCTCACCGGCAAGGAAGCAGACAACGATGCGGCCAAGTACCGCGACTACTTCGAGTGGAGTGAACCTCTCAGCAAGGTTCCCAGTCACCGGCTCCTCGCCATGCGCCGGGGCGAAAAAGAAGGCTTCCTCATGCTGCGCGTCACGGTCCCCGAAGACCGCGCCCTCGACTCCGTCAAACGCCATGCCGTCACCGGCCGCGGTCCCGCCGCCGATCAGATCGCCCTCGCCGCCAGTGACGGCTGCAAACGCCTCCTCTTCCCGGCCATGGAAACGGAATCCCGCCTCGCCTCCAAGAAAAAGGCCGACACCGAAGCCATCCGCGTCTTCACGGACAATATCCGCGAACTTCTGCTGGCGGCCCCGCTCGGACAGCGGCGCCTCCTCGCCATCGACCCCGGATTCCGCACCGGATGCAAAACCGTCGTCCTCGACGCCCAGGGGAAACTCCTCCACAACGATGTCATCTACCCCACTGCCGGCAGCCAGACCCAGCTCGTCGAGGCGGCCCGCACGGTCCTGACTCTCATCGAAAAACACGGCATCGAAGCCATCGCCATCGGCAACGGAACCGCGAGCCGCGAAACGGAAGCCTTCATCCGACGGCTCAAACTTCCCCCGGCCATCGCCATCGTCACCGTCAATGAAAGCGGTGCCTCCATCTATTCGGCCAGCGACGTCGCCCGCGAGGAATTCCCCAATGAAGACGTCACGGTCCGCGGTGCCGTCTCCATCGGCCGCCGACTCATGGATCCGCTCGCCGAATTGGTCAAAATCGACCCGAAAAGCATCGGCGTCGGTCAGTACCAGCACGATGTCGACCAGCACGCCCTCAAGAACGCCCTCGACGACTGCGTCATGAGCTGCGTCAACGGCGTCGGCGTCGAAGTCAATACCGCCAGTAAGCAGCTCCTCAGCTACGTCGCCGGGCTCAACAGCTCCATCGCCGAAAACATCGTCGCCTTCCGCAACGAGAACGGTCCCTTCCAGTCCCGCGCACAGCTCCGCAAAGTCCCCAGACTCGGCGACAAAGCATTCGAACAGGCGGCCGGATTCCTCCGCATCCGCAATGCCACCCATCCCCTCGAGGCCTCCGCCGTCCACCCGGAACGCTACCCGCTCGTCGAACGCATGGCCGCCGACTCGGGCTGCTCCGTAGCCGATCTCATCCGCGACGAAACCCGCCGGAAAGCGATCGATCTCCGGAAATACGTCAGCGAAGATGTCGGACTCCCCACCCTCCAGGACATCATGGCCGAACTCGCCAAGCCGGGCCGTGACCCCCGCCGCCAGTTCGAAGCATTCTCCTTCACCGAAGGTGTTGAAAAACCCTCCGACCTCACGGTCGGCATGAAACTGCCCGGCATCGTCACCAATGTCACCGCTTTCGGCGCTTTCGTTGACGTCGGCGTTCACCAGGACGGACTCGTCCACGTGAGCCAGCTCGCCGACCACTTCATCAAGGACGCCAACGAGGTCGTCAAAGTCGGACAACAGGTCCAGGT
>JBIICE010000242.1:0-5721 GCA_044239025.1 Verrucomicrobiales bacterium | reverse complement strand
GGCCGCTCGACCGGCGCGGGCGGACTTTCCGGCAGTGTCACCGAGCCTCCCCGGGCGCAGACTGTCGGTAAAACCCTGCTCATTTCCGACCCCCGCACCAATAGCCTGATCGTTTCCGGTCCTCCGGATTCCATCCAACGCGTCTCGGAACTCATTCAGGAGATGGACCGCCGTCCCCTCCAGGTGCACATCAACGCGGTCGTGGCCCAGGTCGGCGTGGACGACAACATGCAGACGGGTGTCGATTACCTCCGCCGTGTCGAGGACCTCCAGATCTTCGGTCAGGATGTCAGTGCGGCCGGCTTCTTCCGCTCAAGCGGCGGCAGCAACTTCATCGATCCCGGCATCCTCGATACCATCGCCAACTTCCCCACGGGCGGATCAGGACTCAACGTCTACGCGGCCTTCGGCGAGCTGTTCAATGCCTACGTCCGTGTTCTCGAGACTTCCGGCAAGGCGCGCCTCATGGCCAAACCCCATGTCACGGTCGCCAACAATGAAGTGGCCAGCATCTCCAGCGGCGAGCGCGTGCCCATTCCCAGCAACCAGCAGTCGCAGATTGTGGCCGGTGGCACCACCTCCCTCAACAGCAGCATCGAATACCAGAACGTCGTGCTCTCGCTCCAGGTGCAGCCGCTCATCAACTCGAAAAACGAGATCACCCTCAACATCAGCCAGCTGAACGACACCATCAACGGGAGCACGCAGATCAACGGGAATGACATCCCGAATATCTCCACCCAGGAACTCAATACCCGCATCACGGTTCCCAATGGAGCCATCCTTGTTCTCGGTGGCCTCATCTCCGACAATGACCGCCGCAGTGCCAGCGGGCTGCCGGTCCTCAGCAAGATCCCCGTGGTGAAATACCTCTTCGGTTCCACAGGCCGCACCAAACAGCGCCGCGAACTCCTCATCATGCTGCAGGCCCGCATCATCGACTCGTCGGATGACATGGTCAACGTCACTGCCTCCGAAACCCAGCGCACCGTGGTGGGCCCCGATGCGGAACTGTTCCTCAAGCCGGACCGCGACACCAGCGATGTCGTCCTTCCCGCCTACGAGAAAGATGTCCCGTTTGATTCCGCGGGCTACCCGCCCGGTGACGCCCCCCCCCGGCGCACTATCTTCCAGCGCATCGGCGAAAAATTCCGCCGCCGCGACGGCACCCAGTAAATCAGCTTCTCACGACCGCTTCATCAGGCGACGCCACCCCCACTAACCCCGTCTCCGTCGCCTCACTCCCCCTGTTCAGCAAAACCCAGAACCACGCAAGAAAATACATAACCCACTGATTATCAGATTGCTAACACCAGAAATAAAATCCGGTGCAACCCCGGAAAAATCCCTGAAAAATTTGCACGAAATTCTTTACATCGGTCCTCGAATCTCCTAATTTCCCATCAGCCCACGCAAAAATCCCACCTCACCATCCCATGAAAAACAAACTCTCCATCCTCATCGGCGCGCTTTCGTTCGCGTCCGCAGTCGGAGTCAAGGCTCAGACCGCGGTCACTGATCCGGTCGGTTACATCACGGTCACTGTGAATGGCAGCGCCTCTGGCCTGTCCTTCATCGCTCCGACCCTCGTCAACAAAGTTGAATTCGCGGGAGCCACCTCCACGACGACTGGCACCACGATCAACTTCGCCGGCACCCCACTCACCGCTGGAGCCTACGGCCCCGGCTTCTACGTGGAAGTCTCCTCCGGTGGCGTTCCCGGCGCATGGTCCACCATCGCCTCCAACACTGCCAACGCCATCACCACCACCACCGACATCAGCAACGGCCTCGCCGCTGGTGCCACCGTCCGTATCCGCAAGCACGTCACCATCGGTGACTTCTTCGGAGCCACGAACACGGCCGGTCTGAAGTCGGGTGATGAACTGGGCAAGGCGGACGAAGTCCGTGTGCTCGACGCCGTCACCAAGAAGATCACGAAGATCTTCTTCTACGACGACGGTTCCTCCAAGGGCTGGTTCGACGAGGACTTCAATGATGCCACCAACGTCGGCATTCCTCCTCAGCAGGGTATCTTCATCGTCCGCAAACTCGCCGCTCCGCTTTCGTTCGTCCGCGTTGGCAGCGTGAAGACTGGCCCGACGGCTCTTCCGGTTCAGCCTGGTCTGAACGTGATGGCTGTGACTCGTGCCGTTGGTTCTTCCTTCACTCTCGGAAATTCGGAACTCAAGACGACCACCGGTGGTGTCCAGTCGGGTGACGAGTCCGGCAAGGCTGACCTCGTTCGTATCGCGCAGGCCTCCGGCGCTCTGAAGAACTACTTCCACTACGATGACGGTTCCACCAAGGGCTGGTACGATGAAGACTTCAATGAAGCCACCAACGTCCAGATGAAGGAAGGCACGTCCTTCGTGCTCCTCCGCCGTCCCTCCACAGGCTTCGTCTGGTACGTGCCTGCTGAGCCGATTGCCCCTTGACCTCAACCTGAAGCCAATCATAATCGCAAAATATCTATGAAGAAACTCCTACTCATCGCATCCCTCGCGATGCCGTTCGCAGTGCAGGCGTCGACGGTGTCGCTCTCGACCTCCCGCACCGGTGCCGCTGCCTTCCTGTCGGATGGCACCACCCTCGCAGGAACCGGTAACCTGATCCGCGTCGGCACCATCTCCAACCTCGCAGATCCGATCGGATCGTTTGTCGAATTCGGAACCGGTGCCACCCGTACGATCATTTCGAATACATCGAAGATCACGGGTTCGGTCACCTCGGCCCTTCCGGAAGCTCAGCACACCCAGTTCGACAACAAGGCTCTGTACATCTGGGTCTACAATTCTCCGAACGCGCTGACCGCATCGCAGCAGGGCATCTTCGCCTCGAACAAACTGTTCCCAGTCAACGATGTGGCTGGAGTGGGTGACGACGTTCTCGTGACGTCCGCCACTGACTTCACTGGCGTGGTTGAAATCCCTGGATGGATTCCTGCTCAGATTGTCACTGGCGACGCGAGCAACAATCCGAAGTTCGTTCTCGGTGGAGTGATTCCTGAGCCAACCTCCACGACCCTGTCGGGTCTGGTGGCCCTCGGGTTCCTCGCCCGCCGCAAGCGCAACTGATTTGTTGCGTTAGAAAATCTGGTTTGGGCTCGCCGGTTCATCTGGCGGGCCCAAACTATTTGTGACCTGAATGCATTTTGAGCCATGATGATGAGTTTCCGAACGATTGCTGCCGTGCTGGCTGGGCTGATGTTGTCCGGCTGGGTGTGTGCTGAGGCGAACCCAGCGGGTCCTGCGGCCGCTGCCGCCTCAACGCCGACTGCCGCTGCCGGTGTGGAACTGGCGAAGCGACTGGGAGAGATGCCCGCTGGGACGGAGTATCTCGTGGTGGTGATCACCCCGGCTGGGGTGGAAGACGCCCTGACGAAGTCGGACGCACTGATTCGTGCGGTGGTGAGGCCGGGGGCGCTGGTGCGCGCAGCGAACGAGAGTCGTCCCGAGGAAACGGCATGGTATGGAGAACTGGTGAAGTCGTTGCGTATCAGCGATTTTCCATTCGCAGTGGTATACGGTCGGACCGGTGAGCCACTGCTGGGCACTCCGATGGTGGTGCAGAGCGCGGAAGAGGCGACGGCGAGGGTTGCGGAGTGGACGACCGAGGCTGCGGCAGTGGCCGGTCTGAAGGCGAAGCTGGCGATGGCGCCGGAAGGAGAACGGGTTGGACTGATGGGGCAGATTCTGGCGAAGCAGACGGTGGGGTTTGCGGTATCGGTTGATCCGGAACTTCCGGGCAAGCTGCGGGCGAGTCCGTACCGGGAGGCTTCGGAATTGGATGCGCTCCGGGCCGAAGCGGATGACTTTGTGGCGAAAAAGCAGTTCCAGGAACTGTTCGACAGCATTGTGGAGCCACTGGCCGCGGCGACCGGGAAAGGTGACCTTGACGAATGCCTCGCCATCGTGGGGAGGCTCATCGACGAGCGGAAGCCATCTCCCCTTGCGGTGCAGCGATTGGAGATGCAGCGGTTCCGGATGTGTGCCAATGCACGGAATTACGACCGGGCGCTGGAGTTTCTGGCGAAAGCGGAGCAGGCCGCGCCGCGTTCGGTGATTGCGGCACGCATTCCAAAGTTCCGCGAGGGAATTCAGGCGGCGAAGGCAAAGGTCGCGGTGCCGCCGGCGCAGAGTCCTGCGAAACCAGAACCATCGGGAGACGCCCCCCCGAAATAAAGCCCTTTGAAGTTCGGGCTGCTTGGCATTAGGCGGGAGATGTTCGCCGCGCCATCGCACCCGCACACCCTACCACCTGACATGGCCACTGCTTCCACTGCCTCTCTCCCTGATTCACATGGTCACTTTGGCCGATTCGGGGGCATGTTTGTCCCTGAGACGCTGATGTATGCGCTGCGGGAACTGGGGGATGAATACGAGAAGGCGAAGGCGGATCCAGCCTTTCATGCGGAACTCGACCGTTTGCTGCACGAGTACGTGGGGCGGCCCACGCCGCTGTACTTTGCGGAGCGGTGGACGGAGAAACTGGGAGGGGCGCGCATTTACCTGAAGCGGGAGGACCTGCTGCACACCGGGGCGCACAAGATCAACAATGCGCTCGGGCAGATTCTGCTGGCACGGCGGCTGGGGAAGCGGAGGATCATCGCGGAAACAGGTGCCGGGCAGCATGGCGTCGCGACGGCCACGGTGGCAGCGCGGTTCGGCTGCGAGTGTGTCATTTACATGGGAGCCGAGGACATGCGCCGCCAGGCCCTCAACGTGGCGCGCATGCGCTTTCTGGGAGCCGAAGTGCGCGCGGTCACGTCCGGGCAGGCGACGCTCAAGGAAGCCGTGAATGAGGCGATGCGTGACTGGGTCACCAATGTCCGGACAACCCACTACATTCTCGGCAGCGCGCTCGGGTCGCATCCGTTTCCCATGATTGTGCGCGATTTCCACCGGATCATCGGCGTGGAAGCGCGGAGGCAGATACTGGAGCGCGAGGAGCGGTTGCCGGACCTGCTGGTGGCCTGCGTGGGGGGTGGCAGCAATGCCATTGGTCTGTTCCATGCGTTTCTGGGCGATGCTTCCGTGCGGATGACGGGGGTTGAGGCGGGCGGGGACGGCATCACCGAAGGTCGTCACGCCGCAAGATTTCAGGGTGGCCGCCTAGGGGTTCTGCAGGGGACCAAGACCTGGCTGCTGGCCGACAAGGAGGGACAGATCCAGTTGACGCACAGCGTCAGTGCCGGGCTCGACTATGCTGCCGTGGGTCCGGAGCATGCGTATTACCAGGACATCGGCCGGATTGAATACACCTATGCGACCGATGCCGAGGCACTGGCAGGCTTCCAGGAACTGGCGCGCACGGAAGGCATCATTCCGGCCCTCGAGACTGCCCATGCGGTGGCGCACGTCAGTCGGGTGGCGCCTGCCATGCCCAGGGACAGCCTCATCATTGTGAATCTGTCAGGCCGTGGAGACAAGGACGTGGCAGAAGCTGCCCGGCACATTTTCGGCGAGAACATCAGGCTCTGAGCGGCCCATTTTGGTTTTCAGCTGAGGAGCGGGCGGCGGGAGAGGAAGTGGTCGGCGATGCCGGCGGCCACACTGTCGGCGTACTCGCGGAAGAGGGAGGGAACGGGTTTTCCGTTCACTTCGCGCAGCCCTTCGTAATGGCCGGCATCGATGCGGGCGATGACCTCGGGATGGTTCATGACGTAGGGTTCCAGGAAGACCACGGGGCATTCGTAGACCCTGCTGGCGAGGAGATTGC
>JBIICE010000241.1:0-5746 GCA_044239025.1 Verrucomicrobiales bacterium | reverse complement strand
GTCCATCTGTTTTCGCCCTGACGCAGAAAAGGTCTGTCCATTTGTCTGGCCCTGTCCCAGACCTTCTAAGCCAAGAGGTCTGTCCGTTTGTTGGCACTTCGGGAAGAGGCTGCGGATGCGGTGAAAAGGTCTGTCCCCATGTCGTCCAAGCCAGCAGGTCCGTCCGATTGTCGTCAGCAGGTCCGTCCGATTGTCGTCCCCGAAGTCCGCACTCGGCTCTTGCGATGGTTGCGTCCGCGTGTCGTCAGCAGGTCCGTCCGATTGTCGTCCCTCGTCCGATTGTCGTCCGATTATCCGCGGAGAAGCCTTTACGGTTATTGAATGCGCCCTCTTGGCAAATGGTCTGTCCATCTGTTTTCGCCCTGATGAAATCTTCGGGTTAGTTCGTTTTCGTTTCATGGGAGACGTTGGCGCTCACGCGCCGGGACCCTTATAACTCATGGACCAGTTTTTGAGGAGCACTCCCATTCAGCAAACGCCGCCCGAATTTGAATTTCGATGAAATGGGCATTCCGGTTGGTTCGGAACTCGTGTGTCCTGCGAATGGGATGAGAGTCACCGTGGGGGAACCGAGGAAAGTGAGGCTTGGCGATGAACCCATGTCGCTGAATGCGGTCACGAAGCTGGCACTGCAGATCGATGATGTGATCGCTCCCGCCGCCAACTGGACATTTAATGGAAGGCTTCTGCGGGAGATTTACAATGAAACTCACGTCCATGGCGAATAGTCCGCGCCGATTTCCGGGAAGTCGCCACCTTCCGGTTTCCCTGGGGTGGTGAACGTCCTGTCGTTTACTCTGCGGGCGTGAACTGCAGCGAGCCCGGGCCTCTGGGGAGATTGATGCAGACGACGGCGCTGTTTCCGTCACGGCACCATGATCCGTGGGTGAGCTGGGAGGTCGTGGAGACCTCGCGGAGTAGCGAAGGACGGCCCGCGCTGATTGCGAGGGAGAATGTGAAATCGGGGCAGGCGAACGGGGCGTGCCAGCGCAATCGGCGTTCGGTTGCCACCCATTCGGTGCGGGTTAGTTCGCGTGCAGCCCAGTAGCGGGCGATTTCGCTGAGTTTCATCCACTGGGTCTCGGGGAAAGCGTCGTTCAGTCGCCGGGCTACTTCCTTGAGGATGCCGAAGCCGGTTTCGAGACCATTGAAGTAGATTCCGGTCCAATGAGAGACCATGACCGCCGGCTCGCCTCGGCCGATCACTTCGGCGAGGCGGCCGTGTTTTCCGTCGGCGGTGAGAAAGGCATCGGCTCCCAGGGGAGGGGAGCAATCCCAGCCACCGGTCCAGTCGCCCGTGCAGCCGCGCACATGGACCACGCAGCGGGGGTCGTGGCTGCCGAGACCGGACACGTTCTGCACCAGTGGGGCGACGCTCTCGTCGCCCTTGTCCGACAGATCGCGGAAGTAGTGAGGGATCTCCGTCTGGAAGACACTGCGGCACGACTCGAAGGCAGCCTGGGCGAGTTGGGGTCGGGCATCGCCACCGAATCCGCCGGGGGTGGTAATTCCCTCGCAGCTGAGTCCGGCATTTTTGAGAATGGTGAGAGCGTAGCTCATGTAGGCCGCGATTTCGTCGGCTGACCGACCGCCGCACCAGTTCCAGTTTTCCATGAACTTCCGGCTGACTTCCGGGTAGGGATGTCCGGTTTTGAGGTTGATGACCCTTGTGTGGGTGACCATTTCGGGATGGATGTCCCAATTCGGCATGATGCGTTCGCGCACGAGGGAAAGGCTCGCGTCGAGTTCCTGCCGAGTCCAGCCAGGGAGACCGAGGTCGAGACGGCCGACGCATGCGGGAAAAGGAACGATGCTGTACTTTCCCTTCACACCATTTTCCGAGGACCAGTCGGCGAATTTCCGGACGAAATCGTCGGGGATTTCATCCGGCCACTCTCGCCATGGGTATTGTTGGTATGAACCGGGATTGGCCTCGGCGAACTGCGGCACGGCGAACTTATTGAGGTTCACGAGGCAGGTGGAATCGTCGATGATGAGGCTTACGGGGACCCTTGTCCGCGGGTTGAGAATCTTGACCGAGGGATCCTGCTGGGGTCGTTGGCCCTGTTCCTGAGCAGACAAGTGAGGGCCGCACGAAGCAGCGAGGGTCATGGCCGCGGAGCGGAGGAACTCCCTGCGCGCGGACCCTCGCCTTGATGCAGTCGGCGTGACCCTGGAAGTGAGGAACCCCGGCCTCATGCGAGGATTTCGCGCACCACGCGGCCGTGAACATCGGTTAGGCGGAAATCACGTCCCTGGAACCGGTAGGTGAGCCGTTCGTGGGGGATTCCGAGCAGATGGAGGATGGTGGCCTGGAGGTCGTGGACGTGGACCTTGCCACTGGCGACCGAGAAACCGAGTTCATCGGTTTCGCCGTGGCTGAAGCCCTTCTTGACGCCGCCACCAGCGAGGAAGAGCGAGAAGGCGTCCGGGAAATGGTCGCGTCCGAGAGCGCTGCCACCGGCGGTGCGGCCTTCGCGGAACGGAGTGCGGCCAAATTCGCCGCCCCAGACGATGAGGGTGTCATCGAGCAGACCGCGCTGGCGCAGGTCGCGGATGAGGGCAGCCACGGGTTTGTCCGTGCGGCGCATTTTCTCCGTGAGGCCATCGCGGATGTCCTCGCCGGCACCGGTGCCATGGAAGTCCCATCCCCAATCGAACAGGTGAACGAAGCGCACCCCCTGTTCGACGAGCCGACGGGCCAGCAGGCAATTGTTGGCGAAGCTCGAATCGCCGGGGACCGCACCGTAATCCTCGAGCGTCTTCGGGGATTCGCGGGAAATGTCCATGACCTCCGGGACACTGGCCTGCATGCGGTAGGCGAGTTCGTACTGAGCGATGCGCGTGGCCGTTTCCGGGTGACCGAAGTCGGCGGCCTGCATTTCATTGAGGTCGCGCAGGGCATCGAGAGTCTGCCGGCGGAGCGTGCGGTCCATGCCTGGGGGATCGCTGACGTAGAGCACGGGATCGCCTTTGGAGCGGCACTGAACGCCCTGGTAGACGGAAGGGATGAAGCCCGTGCCCCAGCAGCTCTGACCGCCGCTGGGCTGAACGCCGCTGCTGATGAGGACCACGAAGCCCGGCAGGTTGGCATTTTCCGAACCGAGGCCGTAGGTGACCCATGACCCCATGGATGGGCGGCCCTGTCGTGGGGAACCCGTGAACAGGAGCAGTTCCGCGGGAGCGTGATTGAACTGCTCCGTGAACATTGATTTGATGACGCACATTTCGCCGGCCACCGACTGGAAATTCGGGACGGCGTCCGACATCCAGACCCCGCCCTCCGCGTGCTGTGTGAACGTGCGGGGAGTTCCCATGAGTTTGGGCACGCCGCTGGTGAAGGCGAAGGTCTTGCCTTTCACGAATGCGTCCGGGGCGTCCTGGCCATTCCGTTTCACCAGTTCCGGTTTGTAATCGAAGATATCGAGGTGCGGAGGCCCACCGGACATGTGGAGGTAGATGACCCGCTTCACACGGCCGAAGGAGGGGGCCGGTTTCGGCGCGAGGGGATCGGTGACAGCCTGCGCGCGTCCGCCGAGTGCCTCCATGGCGATGGCTCCGAGGCTGAACTGTCCGGTGGTGCGGAGGAAATGGCGGCGGGTCTGATGCTGGATGCGCTGGAGATGGATATTCATGGTCGTTCAGCGTTTCATGAGGAGTTCGTCGAGATTGAGAATCACGTTGGCGACAGCGGTCCAAGCGGCCATGTCCGCGGCGTCACGGCCATCCGGAAGCGGTGTGCCTCCGAGGTCCGAGGCTCGTTTCGCATCATTGCGCAGAGATGCGCGTGCCTCCGAGTGGAGGGAGACGAGGCGGCTGCATTCACGTTCCGAGGGATCGCGGGACAGCGCGTGGCGGAAGGCAGCGCGCACGACATCCGCGGGTTCCCTGCCCGGCCCAGCGAACCTCCGGGCCATGGCCTGGGCCGCCTCCACGAAGACTGGGTCGTTGAGCGTCACGAGTGCCTGCAGAGGGGTGTTCGTCTGATTGCGCCGGATCGTACAGACCTCGCGGCTGGGCGCATCGAAGGTGGTGAGCGACGGGTAGGGGCTGGTGCGACGCCATTCGGTGTAGAGGGCGCGGCGGTAGCGGTCCTCGCCATCGCTGGTCTGCCAGTCGAGACCGCCGCCGAAGGCAGCTGACAGCCCCATGGCAGGCCGCGGCGGGCGAACGGGTGGACCTTCCTGTTTCCGCGAGAGCAGGCCACTGACCGACAGCGCCTGGTCCCGGACCATTTCGCCCGACAGTCGGACCCGGGGGCCGCGTGCGAGCAGACGATTGTCCGGGTCGCGTTCGGCCATGCCCGGAGCGACGCGCGACGATTGCCGGTAGGTCTGCGATGTCGTCAGCAGGCGGAGGAAGCGTTTCACGTCCCAGCCACTCTTCACGAATTCCACGGCCAGCCAGTCCAGCAGTTCGGGATGCGTTGGCAGGTCGCCCTGGCTTCCGAATTCCTCGCTGGTGCGCACGAGGCCGATTCCGAAGATGGCTTCCCAGAAGCGATTCACGATGACGCGGGCCGTGAGTGGATTATCCGGGCTGACGATCCATCGGGCGAGCGCGAGGCGGTCGCGTGGTGCGCCGGTTTCCGGGAGTGGCGGGAACACCGACGGGACGCCCTCGCTGACTTCATCGCCCTTCGCGAGGTAATTGCCGCGGAGCTGGAGCTGTGTTTTGCGCCGCTGGGCGGGTGGGAGATCGCGCATCACCGGGACCGTGACGGGCTGGAAGGCAGCCATTTCCTTGCGCAGTGCCGCCAGTTCCTGCCGGACCGCGGCCGTTTCCGGACCTACTTCCCTGGCGTAATGCGAGACGAGGATTTTCTGTTGTTCGGGTTGGCGCGACGTTTCCGGCATGGCGATGGCATCGCGGACCGCGGCGGGAACCGAAGCGAGGGCGGCGGCCCGGGCATCCGCCGACGTGCTCAGCCGGAAGCGGCCGACTGTATGATTTGCGTGCGGCGACTGTTGTTCGAGGGAGACCGTGAGCACCGAGCCAGGAGGGATCTGCGCGGGGTCATCCATTGTCAGGATGAGCTGGTGCGGTTTCCCCGGAGATCCTCCGACGGCCCAGCCCTGCTGCGGGCCGCGTGCCCGGCGGCCGCGCTTCGGCTGGGGAGCGGATCGCACGAGCGACTCGGCACTGAATTCCGGTTGTTCGTAATCGGCCGCCGCATCGGTGAAGCGGATTTCGCGTTCACCTGTCAGAGCGATGGGAACGCTGGCGGCGGCGGGATTTCCCGATTTTTCCCAGACTGGCTTCCGTTCGCCATCGAGCACAACAAGGCGGAATCCGTCGAGTCGTTCCGCTGCTTCCGCGCGGTTCCAGACGACGACGCGGTCGATGGTCTGTTCACTGCCGAGGTCCACTTCCCACCATGGGTCCGGTGTATTTTCGGCCGTGTGGGCCACCGAGCCCTTGTGGTATTCGGGATCCGTGCGGCCGTCATTGGCGCGGGCGGCCCCGGCATCAGCGAAGGTTGACTTCTGGGTGGCCTTGCCTTTTGGGGCGACATTGGCTCCGCCGCTGAAGACTTCGACTTCAGCGAGCTGCAGGAGCTTTCCAGCTCCTGGGAGTTCGATTCTCACGAAGCGGCCCTGCGGCGGCCGGGCGTCGCTTTGTGGCTTCACCGCCACGCGGATGCCTGTGATCACGAAGTTCCCTCCGGCGTGACCGGGTCCGCCACCGGGGAGGCTCTCATGGGGGAGAGTTTCGAGGCGCAGAGCGGCGAGCGATTCCGGAGCGG
>JBIICE010000240.1:0-5766 GCA_044239025.1 Verrucomicrobiales bacterium | reverse complement strand
TAAGAAGCGCGTTCCATGAAATGGGCGAGTCTTGGAGGCAGGGAAGGGGCGAGTTCCCTCGATAGGTCGGTGATCGCCAGGGAGACCTCCTTGAGTTTCTCGAGGTGGGCGGCGGGGTCGCGGTCGCGCCATTCATGATTGGCGATGACGTCGAGACGTTCGCGCAGGAGGTCGGCGAGGGTAGTGAGGTCGTTCATGGTCGTGCGGGCATGAGGTCGGGGTGGTCGAGGTCGAGTCGGTAGAGAATCTGGTTGTAATCGTAGCGTGGGGTTTTGTGCGGGTTGCCGGAGAATTCGGCGGACCATGTGCCTTCAAAGTGGATCGTGCGTCCGTTCTGGAGGT
Source organism: Verrucomicrobiales bacterium (assembly GCA_044239025.1). Taxonomy (GTDB): domain Bacteria; phylum Verrucomicrobiota; class Verrucomicrobiia; order Verrucomicrobiales; family V1-33; genus V1-33. The sequence goes on along the minus strand of JBIICE010000240.1, from coordinate 5,424 downwards.
CCATGAAGCTGTGATGCACGGGATTGTAGAACGAGTAGCGTGGGTGCGAGGCGACTTTGACGGTGCGTGACCATGGCCCGTGCGGTGCGGCGGATTCTGCGTACCAGACTTCGCCAAGGAACGAGGGAGCGTCCTTTTCGCCGGTGGCCACGCCGAGGAAAATCCAGCGTTGGCGATGCGCGTTCCAGCGGACACTGCCGCCGTGCATGGAGACGGGCTTTCCGGTCGGATCCCGGAAAGCGAAGCGCGCCTCGCTCGCGGGCATGCGGCCCGACTTCAGCAGTTCCGCTTCTTCCTTCTGGGTGGTCGGATCACGTTCGCGTTGCCATGCCCATTGGTGGTTGGCGGGATCGAAGTGAAGCGCCTCGTAGGCCTGTGGATTGGTGAGACTGGCGAAGTCGGCGCGGACGCGGGTGTGCGGCAGCGGAGAAGCGAAATAGATCCATTCCCCATCACGGACGGCGTGCCCCCTGGGAAAGCGCCAGGTTTCGGACTTCTGAATTTCCGTGATGCTGTGGAAGATCTGCTCCGCCGGGAGGAAGGCGGCAATCCCCTGTTCGATGACCGGAGCGAGTCCGGGGAAGCGGCCCCAGTGAGCCACCATGGTTTCCATGCCATCGGTGCCGCGCACCGGCACCAGTCCCTGCATCCAGAGAACGCCCGGTCCTTCGCGGGGCATCATGCGGCGCAGTCGGCTGGGGTCGGATTTCTCCGTGAAATACCGGTAACGGAAGCTGCCGCCGGGCTCCGGCACGGTATCGCTGAGCGCGCAGGTTGTGTGGAAATTCCCCAGGGGGTACGAAGCGACCGAAGTATCGCCCCAGAGCCAGAAGATGCCCTTTTCAAAGGGAACCGCCTGCACGGAATCCTGGCCGACCACAGGGAAGGGGTTCTCCGGCTCCAGCGGCACTGCCTTGCCGAGCAGCAGGGAATCGCGGAATCGCCCCCGGCCGGTCTGACGTCCAACCCGCTCGGCCGGTTGCGTGCGGCGCACACGGATTTCCTGCGACCGACCCGGCTGTGGTGTCAGGCGCAGCCCGGCATAGCCAAATCCGTCCTTCGGATAGTCATACCCCGGACCACTCACGTGAAACCAAGTCGACTGACCCATGAGGTCGGCCGCGACGAGGGCGATCCATCCGGCATTGTCTGTCACGAATCGTTCTTCGCTGACGGTCCGGAGTTCCATGAGAGGAACTCCCGATCCGGTGGCGTCGTCAACGATGCGGATGCCGAAGGGTTCGGCTGCTGGGGCATGGGGCCACGCGGCCACAGCCATGAGCGCCAGTGCAGCAAGGTGTTTCATGGGCATGGACGCAGGGCGTGAGTTGCAAAAAAAGCCGGGGAAGGCGTGAACCTTCCCCGGCTGCGAGATGAAATGCGATGGTTCCGGAACCGGGATCAGTTCTGGCCGGCTGGAGCAGCGGGTGCCGGGTCCGACGGAGCCGCAGGCTCGACGGCTTCCTTGACAGCGTCCGAGGCCTTTTCGGCAGCGGCTTCGACCTTTTCGGCAGCACCGGCAGCGGCATCCTTGGCGGCGTCCACGGCACCGGCAGCGGCGTCCTTGGCAGCGTCCACGGCACCGGCAGCAGCGTCCTTGACCTCTGCGGCGGCTTCCTTGGTCTTGTCAGCGGCGGCTTCTGCAGCTGCCTTGGTGGTATCGGCGGCAGCGGCAGCGGCGTCCTTGACGGCTTCCTTGGCACCGGCGGCGGCTTCGCTGGTCTTCTCAGCGGCGGCCTTGGCGGCACCTTCAACCTTGGCGGCAGGCTTTTCGCAGGCCGCGAGAATGAGAGCAGCGGCTCCGAGTGTGGCGAGTGAAGTGACTTTCATTTCCTTGAGGTGATGTGGATGGTTCGACTGAATTTCTTTGGACGGTGCGGGTGGATCGTTTGGCACGCACTGGCCGCGGACTCCCTAGGAAATACCGCATTCCGCATTCCGTCCAATGCAAATCTTGAGCTTCTTCGGCCTTGCCGGGCGGGCAGCGGAAGCGCTCCCGGGACCTGCGACTGCGACGCAACGAAGCCTTGTGGAGGCAGGTCCCACCGCCCGCAGGGGATGCCGGCACCATGCCATGGCGCAGCCGCTCTTCCAATCCTTCCCATCCTCTGGATCCGCCGGTTCCGCAACGGGCTCCGGGGGAGCGCGTCGCGTCATTTGACGCCCCCCGGGCAAGCCGTGTTGCTGCAGATGGCCGGAACCTGCCGCCGCAGCACAAGGCACCCCATGGAAAATAATCGGCGGTCAGCAGGGCAAAGGGTGCGGCATTTCCCGGCAGAAAGGCATTTTTCCTGACAAGAATCATCGGAGGGCGCTGCCGTTCTCCGTACTCAGGAGGTTCCCCACGGTGTCAGGCTGGCTTCGGGTTGCTGGCAGAAATGAGTTGAGTGAAAGGTATACGAAAGCTATACTGAAACGGGAGATGAATTCAGACCCCGACGCCATGCCGAAACCCCAGAGAAGCCGATACCTCCGAGCAAGTGGCCGTAAGGAGACGCTGGCGCCTGCCATCATCCCCGATGACCTCGAAGCCCGCCTTCAGGCTGCTGCGGACGCAGCTGGCGTTTCCCTCGAGGAGATGCTCCGCCACGTCGTGGAACAGGGTGTCCGCATCCTCGAAGACAAGCACGGAGCCGCGGCCGACGGAACCGACCGTTGAGATCTTTCGCTTTCCGGAATGCTGGAAGCCGCCCGGTGATCCCTCAGCTCAATGGATGGCGGTCGCGCTCCGACGATCCGAAAAAGGCGTGGCGCAGCAAGGCAAGGTAGGCCTCGGCACGCTCGCTGCGGTTCGGAAGTGTGACGCTCACCCGGCGTCCACCGGCGAGCAGCAGAGCAGCACTGGCATTGGTTTCGCCGGCGCGCGGCTGGAAGTCGATCCCGGTGACTTCGGTGGAAGGGAATTGCCGGTGCCAGCGGAATGGCCCCATCCCGAAGGTGGACCGTCCCTGCCCACCGGAACATTCCACCGATGTGAATCCAAACAGCAGAAACAGGCAGAGACCCGTGAGAAAGATGGACCCCAGCAGAAAGGGCAGGCCGAACAGCGAAGCACCCAGCTGGAATTCACCACGCAGGAGCTGCGAGCCATAGATGCCGCTCAGTGAAAATCCTCCCCAGGCCATCGTGAATGGAACAAGAAACCATGCCATGAGGCTGCGGCAACTGGCGGTAGCACGGAAGCCACCCTCCCATTCCTCAAACGATACGCCGTCCGGCAGATTCTGCACATCAACCGGCTCGGTCGTCCGCGCGAGCAGCTCGGGAATGGAAAAGATTTCCCCGCACGGCGTACAATGGACCGTGCCGCTGCTCATGTGAATCTCGTCGGAAGGAATGGGCTTCCGACAGCGGGGACAAACGGGCTTCATGCCGCATAAGATCCCTCGGCTACATAACCACGCAATCAAAACAAAACGACCGGGGACCGTCCGGAAAACCCGCAGCGGGAGCACGGCAAAGCCGAAGCCCAGCCTGCCGGAAATGATCCCGCCGCCCGCCGGGCAAGGCATCGATCCGCGCAGCAGCCAATGCCGCGCATTTCCTCGCTCTCTCAGTAAGGCGGACAAACCCAGCAGGCGCAGCTGGCGGGATCGCGCTGCGGAATCACCGACCAACCAGGATGCGCCGCCAGACACGGTTCCGGGATCACCACGGAAACAGGCACTCCGGCTTCCATCACCAGCCCATCCAGAAAGCGCCCGATCTGCCCGGCACCCGCCGGCTGCCGCAATGGAAAGAAACGCACACTCCCCAGCGACGTCGCGGCCATGAGTAGATGGAGCGGTTCCTCGGTCGCCGGAGCCGTGATGCCGGCATGGTCAATCCACCAGGTGGGACGACGGCGGTCAGTCGGATTCCGCGAGCGCCGATGCTCGTGCCGCAGCCATTGCTGAAACGCATCCCCCAACCCACGGGGTCCCACCGGCGGACGAATGCCCCACGCATGCAGATAATTCGTCGTCGTCCTCACCGGCACCGACTTCCCTGTGTCGCGCAGTAACCAGTCGCGCATCGCACGCACCGACCACAGCGCTGCCTCGAGCCCGTGATCGGTTGGCAGCGTATCCGGTGCCATCTGCCAGAACCGGGCCATCACAGGAACAGGAATCGATTTCCCCTGACCCCGGGGACGACCTCCCGGCTTGGCCCGCAGCGCCGCTTCTCCGCCCTGCTTCCACGACCGGATCCACTCGCCCACCACTGTCCGGTGAACGCCCACCACCGACGCAATGGAGATCCGGTTCATGCCCTGCTGGAACAGCAGCACGGCCTGTTTGCGCCGCTCGAAGAGAGCTTCCGGTGAGAGGGTACGCGCGTCGCGCAGTTTCATGCTGGTAACGCCCCCAAAGCACAATGCGTGCCAGGTCTCTGCTGGCCCTGAGCAACCCAAGGTGGATAAAATGTCGTGTAATAACCTTCCGTTCCATGCAAATATTGTTGCCGCTGCAAACTGGCATTCGTTTTGGAATACCATCACGGAAAATGTTGCCGTAATACAGGTCGTGCATCCACTGACCGATGCCCGCCAAACAAATACCCTGAAAACCAAGAACACGCATGAAATCACTCGGAACGCTCCTCGCTGGGTTCGCCACCGCCATCGTCCTTCCTTCCTGCAGCTCAACTTCGTCAACGGCTCTCGTGCCGGTGAATACCCGCCTGAATGACCCAGGCAGGGCCACCTACGCAGTGGAAGGCCGCGCCGAAGCGAGATCGATGGCTGATGATGTGAAACTCGTACCCGTAAACACCCGACTCAATGACCCCGGCCGCACCACTTACCGAATGGCCGCCGCAGTCCGCTGAAGAATCCCCCACGGAGCGCGGACATTCCTGTCCGCGACCCCGATACGAGACGAACGGAGCGCGGACATTCCTGTCCGCGGCACCGACATGGGACGACGCGGGTAGGAAAATCCGCGCTCCTTTGCCAGCACGTCGAGCACAACAGGTCTGTCCCATAGTGCTAATACCCAAGGTCACAAATGCCCAGACCTCTTCGTATCGCGGGATCCGGCAGAACAAGAACGGAGCGCGGACATTCCTGTCCGCGACACCGATACGAGACGGCGCGGGTTGGAAAGCCCGCGCTCCGTTCCAATCACGTCGAGCACAACAGGTCTGTCCCATAGTGCCAATACCCAGACCTTTTCGCATTCGATCCACCCGGGCCCCCGAGCGCCAACGGCGCGACCCCATACCAGCCTGGGCCAGCGGCCCAGGTTACCGGTACACCAATCCCCGCAGCCCTGTAGGGGCGCGCCATTCCGAGAACGACAAAAGGCCGCCCCCCTCGCATCGACCCCCGAGGTCGGCCATTCCGGACCGATGAAACGGGCCTTCAGCCCTTCTGAAATGGTTCCATCACGCAACCTGGGCCGTTGGCCCAGGCTGGTATAACTCCGGGCCCTTGGCCCTCCG
>JBIICE010000239.1:0-5783 GCA_044239025.1 Verrucomicrobiales bacterium | reverse complement strand
CGTGATTCCGAGGCGTTCCGTCAGCCCGTGGATCTCAATGCGGATTTCGGCCCACTCACGGCCTGTCCGCCGGTGAGCAATGATGAAATGCTCGTGCGCAGCCTGCTGCTTGGCGTCCTAGCCAAAGCGGACAGCGCGGAGAAATGGGCTCCCTACGTGGAATCCGGATGGCTGGCGGCCTTGCATGCGGAAGCCAGGCTGCTGTCGGGTGCTCCGGATGCCGCCCGCTGGGTGTCACTGCTCAATCCTCAGGCGTATCAGGCACTCAAGGAGCGCGTGGACCTCGACTTCGATCCGGCGGCGCGGCGCAGTTGGGACGCCGCCGACGAAGTGGCCATCGATGTGCATCTCAAGAATGTTCCGAAGCTCCTCGTGAAGGTCTACGAGATCAATACCGAGAACGTGCACCGCACGACCGGCGCGCAGGTCAATACCGACCTGAACCTCGATGGCCTCACCGCCAACAGCGAGCAGATTCATGAATCCGCCGATGCGCCCATCCTCCGCACACGGCGCACCTTCCAGTTTCCGGAACTGAAGGGGAAGCGCGGCGTCTGGATCATTGAGTTCATCGGCGGCGGCCGCAGCAGCCGGGCCCTCGTGCGCAAGGGAGGCATCCGCCACGTGGTCGTTCCCGATGCGATCGGCACACAGGTCCGGCTCTTTCACGAGAACATGGAGCCGGTCACCGAAGGCTACGTCCTCGCGGGCCCGCGGCGGTTCGATGCCGATGAAGACGGAAGCATCCACATTCCCTCCAGCGAAAGGCCCGGCGGGCAGGATCTCATCCTCGGTGACGGAACGGGTTTCACGTCGCTCGAAAAGGTCGTGCTGGCGGGTGAATCGTACGAACTGAAAGCGGGCTTTCATGTGCCGCGGGAATCGCTGCTGCCCGGAAAGACGGCCGAACTCGCCTTCCGTCCGGCCCTGCGCAATAATGGCCGCCCCGTGCCACTCGAAGCCCTCTCGAAGGTGCGGCTGACGATTGTTTCGCGGACCCTCGACGGGCTCCCCGCCACCAGCGTGCACGACATCGGACTCCGCGACGCCGCCGGAAACCCGACCGGTCCACAGCTCGCCGAAGATGCGGAAACCATCATCACTTTCTCCGTGGCCGACCGCCTTGCTTCGCTCGAGTTCAGCCTCGAAGGCGAACTGACGGCCCTTGCGACCGGCCAGCCCGTGAAGCTCACCGCGTCCGGCAGTCTCGCAGTCAATGGGATCAGTCTGACCGAACAGACTGCCGATCTGCATCTCTCCCGGACGGAATCCGGATATGTGCTCGAGGAACGCGGACGCAGTGGCGAGGAACGGGCCGAGCGCGAAGTGAATGTCACGCTGGTGCACCGCGATTTCACGGTCAGCCGGACCTTCACCCTGAAGACCGATGCGGCCGGGGCAGTCGCTCTGGGTTCCCTTGAGGGGATCACGTCCGTGGTGGCGCGCAGTGCCGCCGGGGTGGAACGGCGTTTCGAGCTGAGCGGCGACCGGGCCACGGTTCCGGCCCTGGTGCATGCAAAGACCGGGGCGACGGTGCGCCTTGCGTGGTCGGGTCCTGCGGATCCGCAGCCGGGTGATGTCAGTGTGCTGGAACTCCGCAATGGGGTACCGGTGCGCGATGCGGCCGGCACGGTGACGGTATCCGGCGGGATCGTGGCGATCCGCGATCTTCCCCAGGGGGAATACGCCGTCGAGTTTGTGCCGTCGCTGGCGACGACCCTGCTGCGGGTGGCGGCGGGTGAAACCGTGACCGGGAATGTGGTCAGTCCGGCGCTGACCATGGAGCTTTCGGCACCAGCGCCGCTCAGCATTGCGGGCATGGCGATGACGCAGTTGCCCGGCAATGAGGGCAAGGAGGCGCGCCGCGTTCTGGTGTTTCAGATCGGCAATGCCGGAGAGGAAACGAGGGTGCACATTCTGGCGAGCCGCTTCCTGCCGCAGTTCGATGCCTTCGACGCGCTTGGGCGCGACCATCTTCCCCAGCCCGGGGCATGGACCAATGCGTGGCGGCCGAGTCTTTTCCAGAGTGCGCGGACCATCGGAGAGGAATACCGTTATGTACTCGACCGCCGCGGAGCGAAGCGTTTTGCGGGCAATCTGCTGACGCGTCCTGGTCTGCTCCTGAACCCATGGTCGATCGCGGACACGGTCACCGGCAAGCAGCAGGCGGCGGCCGGCGAGGATGCCGTGGCCATGGATGCCGAGCGTCCCGCCAGTGCGGCTGCTCCGGCTCCCACGGCAGCCGATGCCAAGAAAGATGCGTCGCTTCCCGTTCCCATGGAGGCCGATCTGTCGTTCCTTGGCATGCCGGGCATGGTCTCCATCAACCTCCGTCCGGACAAGGATGGGCGGGTCGCCATTGATGCGGCTCTTCTCGCTGACCGGCAGATGGTGCGGGTGATGGCCGTGGGGAGCGACTCCGCCGCGGTGCGGGATTTCATCCTTCCGACGCCGCCGCTCGCGCTCCGCGATATCCGGCTCACCGACGCCCTCGATCCGCAGCAGCACTACAGCCGGCAGAACCGCGTGTCCCTGCTGGAGAAGGATGTGCCGTTTGAGTTCCGTGACGCCCTGACGGCGACCTGGCAGAATGTGGGCAGTCTCGGAGCCGCGCACGGTCTTCTCTTCAGCCTTACCGGCAATGCGCAGCTGGCCGAATTCTCATGGCTCATGGAATGGCCAACCCTGGCTCCGGCACGCAAAGCCGAACTGTATTCGCGCTACGCCTGCCATGAACTGCATTTCTTCCTGTCCCGGAAAGACCCGGAATTCTTCTCGAAGGTGATCGCTCCCTATCTCGTCAGCAAACGGGACAAGACCTTCATGGATCATTACCTCCTCGGCAGCGATCTCTCCGGCTATCTCCGTCCGTGGCAGTACAGCGGACTCAATACAGCAGAACGGATTCTGCTGGCGAGCCGTATGGAGCCGGAGCGGGCGGCTGTGCAGCGCATGATCCGCGACTGGCTGGCCACTCAGCCAAGGAATCCCCAGCGCGACGCCTTCCTGTTCGAGACAGCACTCAATGGACGGGCGCTCAGTGTGGAGAACGGAGTCGCTCTGAGCGGCGGGATGCTCCAGCTTCAGGATGGCAGCGACTGGGGCGGCTTTGGGGGTGGAGACCGGCAGCGCGACGGAGATAACAAGTTTTACTTCAAGCGGGGCGAAATGGACCGACTCAGCGTGGATCAACCTGTCAACGAGCCCGGAGCGCCTGCGGTTGCTGCTGGACTCATGGCAGGCAAACCGGGGGCTGCCATGACCGCCAAGGGGGCGCGGAACGAACTGGGGCAGGCCGTCGAGGAATCCGAGAAACTGCTCAAGGAAGTGGCGGCTGGCTCCGCCGGAGATGAACTGCGCCGGCTGGATGAAGCGGGGGACAAATCAGCCGTGGACTTCGCGGAACGCAAAGCCGGCCGCGGGCTCAACCGGGAGAAGGCCAGGGAAGTGCTCAGCCGCCGCAGCAATGCCGCCGCGAAAGCCGAAAGATTCTTCCGCCAGACCGAGCAGACGAAGGAGTGGGCCGAGAACAATTACTACCATCTCCTCATTGCTCAGCAGAATGCCGGACTGGTTCCGCACAATCGGTTCTGGCTGGACTACGCGGCGTGGGATGGAGCGAAGCCGTTTGTATCCGCGCACCTCGCTGATGCCGCGGGATCTTTCACCGAAATGGTGCTGGCACTCGCCGTGCTCGATCTTCCCTTTCCCTCCGGAGCAAGGGCCGCCAAGACCGAACGGAAGGAGAACCGCGTGACATTGACTCCGGCGGGCAAAGGCATTCTCTTTCATCAGGAAATCCGTGCCGCGGAACCGGATAACGAGGGGGCCAAACTGCTCGTCAGTCAGAATTTCTACCGTCAGGGTGACCGTTTCATTGAAGAGGCGGGTGAGAAACTCGACAAGTTCGTGACCGGAGAATTCCTCACCGGTGTGGTCTATGGATGTCAGGTGGTCGTCACCAACCCGTCGTCGTCCGTGCAGAAGCTCGACCTCCTCTTCCAGATTCCGAAGGGTGCCGTGCCGGTGCTGCAGACACAGATGACCCGCAGTATGCCGATCGTGCTGGAGCCCTATCATACCGGCACCTTTGATTTCCATTTCTACTTCCCGGTTCCCGGAAAGTTCCCGCATTACCCGGTCCATCTGAGCCGGAACTTCCGGACGGCGGCCAGCGCCGAAGCCTTTACCTTCACGGTCGTCGACCGCCTCACCACAGCCGACAAGGCTTCGTGGGAATATGTCAGTCAGAACGCGGAACCAGCGGAAGTGCTGGCTTTCCTGCGTGATCGCAATCTGTACACCCTGAATCTCGACCTCATGCTCTGGCGCATGCAGAATGTCGACTTTGCGAAGGAAGTGCTGACGCTGCTGCGGAGCCGTCATGTGTGGCATGCGGGTGCCGCCAGCTATGCCCTGCTGCACAATTTCCCGGATGGTGTCACGGACTACCTGATGCACAGTGATGGATTTCTGGCGCAGTGCGGTCCGGCGCTGGAAAGCCCGGCGGTACGCATCGATCCCGTGGAGCGCCGTACCTATCAGCATCTTGAATACAGCCCGCTCATCAATGCGAGGGCTCACACGCTCGGTTCTTCGCGGGTCATTCTGAATGACAAGCTGCGGGCGCAGTTCGAGGCGTTCTGCCGGGTGCTTTCATGCCGTCCTGCCCTTGGCGATGAAGACCATCTCGCCGCGGCCTACTATCTGGCTCTCCAGGACCGCACGGAGGAAGCCGTCGCCCGCTTCAACCGCGTCGATCCGGCAAAAATTGCCGAGGGGCTTCCGTACGACTACCTCAAGGCATGGCTCGCCCTCTCGCAGGAAGACACGGCAACCGCCCGCGCCATGGCGACCGCTCACGCCAATCACCCCGTGGACCGCTGGCGCACGAAATTCACCGAACTGGCGTCGCAGTTGGATGAAATCGAGGGCCGCCAGCCCGCCGCCGCTCCCGCCGACGACCGCGATGCCAGTCAGGACCGTCTCGCGGCTCAGGAACCTGCCCTCGCCCTCAAGCTGGAGAACCGGTCGGTGGCGCTGACCACCCGGAACCTCGGGGAAGTGACCGTGAATTACTACCCGATGGATCTGGAGTTTCTCTTCAGTGCCAATCCCTTCGTGACGCAGGATACGAGCCGTTTCCGCATGATCCGGCCGAACCGGAGCGACCGCGTCGCCATTCCTGCCGGTGGGCAGCATGCCTTTGCGCTCCCGGAGGAATTCCGCAGTGCCAACGTGCTCGTGGAGGTCAGCGGCGGAGGCATCACGCGATCGGAAGCCGCCTACGCCAACGAACTGGACGTGCAGCTGAGTGAAGGATTTGGCCGTCTTGAAGTGCGTCACGCCGGTGACCGCAAGCCGCTCGCGAAGGTGTATGTGAAGGTGTTCGCGGAGGTGAATGGCGTCCCGGTTTTCTACAAGGACGGCTACACGGATCTGCGCGGGAAGTTCGACTACGCCAGCCTGAGCACAGGCGATCTTGACGGGGCTTCGCGTTTCTCGATTCTCATCATGAGCGATCAGCATGGGGCGACGGTCCGCGAGGCCCGGCCGCCGGCGCGCTGAGCGGACGAGCCCTGGCGCAGGGCGGTTTTCCGTTCCATGATGGCCGGGTGCTGACCCCCGACAATCCTCATGCCCTGACGGTGGCCGAGGCAGCCGCCCGTCTTGGTGTGGATCCGGCTGCCGGGCTTGCGGTGCAGGAAGCCGCGGCCAGACTGGCACAGCACGGAGCCAATGTACTGCCTGAGGCCACGCGCCAGCCGCGCTGGAAGACCTTG
>JBIICE010000238.1:0-5784 GCA_044239025.1 Verrucomicrobiales bacterium | reverse complement strand
TTCGTGGTCTGCAGTTGCGTCAGCTCGGCCTGATCCGCCGGGGTCATCACAAAGCGCAGCAATGGCTGATTGCCCGGCACCGTGAAATCACGCGCCGGATCGTAGGAATCATCCACCCTCACCAGATAGTTGCAGACATTCGCAAAGGTCTCGGTGGCCGCACCCGGATTCGAAGTCCGGGCCTTCCGCGGCACCGTGTCGTTCACGCTGCCGGGATTGTTCGTTTCGGGATCGACATAGTACTCGATGATGGTCCCATTCGCCTGCGGCGGAATCACAGCCACGCCCGGCCACGAATTTGTTCCCGATGGTCCATCGGAAAGAAAGAAAGCGAACTGGAATCCTCCGTCTCCCGCCACCCGCCAGCGCAGCACCCGGTTCGTGATCCCGCCCAGCGGCAGGTTGGCATGCACGCGGATCGCTTCGCCGGATTTTGGAATGACCGGTGTGTGCCGCACTCCGGTGGCAAAGAGCCCCGCCCCATCCGGCAAACGGCTCCAGTTGGCGGCTCCCGGCGTGCCGCCCGCCTGATCGGAAACGTTCCAGTTCTGACCCTCCCGCGAAGGTTCGGCGGCCACCACTTTGGCGAGGCTATGTCCGCCGCCATCGTGCCTGGCTTCCCATTCCCATCCCTGATGCCCGAAACTGACCGCGCTGCGGACCCGCAAAGCCCATGCTCCCTCGTCGGCATAATTGACGTCATCGATGACCACCCCGGCGGCATCGCTCAACTCCACGCGCTCTCCCCCATTGGCAAGCTTGCCAGTCCAGCCGCCGATCACGGTTCCGCTGAATCCAGCATACGACGCCGCAAATTTCGCCACGTCGGCCGCAATCACCAGATACCCACCCGCCGCCACGGTCGTTCCCGCAGGAATCGTGAAGCTCACCCCGCGGGTGATCTTCCAGCCGGAAAGATCGACGGCAGCCGCGCCCGGATTGTGGATTTCGATCCATTCCTTCCCGATGTCTTCCGGACTGTTCAGTACCGAGAGCGGATGATACATCAGCTCGGAAATGACCGGTGCGGCGTTCAGGTCAGCGATGGCGGTTGCGGCGACAAGCGCCATGCCCGCACGCCAGCGGGAAAGTCGGATTTTCATGATCGGGATTTCGGGGTTCTGCGCTGCTTGGGGAAAATGCAGACGGGGAGCATATCATCATTTCCACAAAGCGGGGAAGCTTCATGTCTCGCCGGATGCATAATTTTTAGATCGCCTCCTTCACGCTGCACTAATCTTGAATTCAACGAAGGCTGTGCTTTCATCGCCTCCCTCCCGCCACGCTTCCGCTTTCCTTCACGCAATGTCCTCCGAACCCTCCAACGATCCCTATTACGTTGTCCGCCGTTCCAGCATCCACAATCAGGGCGTCTTCGCCGCCCGTGACATCCCGGCCGGAGCACGCATCATCGAATACCTCGGGGAGAAAATCACGAAGGCGGAAAGCAACCGCCGGGGCAACGCGCTCTTCGACAAGGCCAGCAAAACGGGCGACGCCGCCGTTTATCTTTTCATCCTGAACAAGAAGTTCGACCTCGACGGCGATTTCGAATGGAATACCGCCCGCCTCATCAATCATTCCTGCGAGCCGAACAGCGAGGCGGTCATCACCCGGGGCCACATCTGGATCGTCGCCCTGCGCGACATCCCCCAAGGCGAGGAACTCACCTTCAATTACGGATTCGATCTCGAATCATGGCAGGACCATCCCTGCCGCTGCGGCAAACCGTCCTGCGTCGGCTACATTCTCGCCAAGGAATACTGGCCGAAACTCCGCAAGCTGATCGCGGAACGCGACGCCGCCATGCGCGAATGGACGGCCCCGCCGGACCATGCCTCGGCTCCGGCTGGCAAAAAGAAGTCGGCGGGCAAGTCCCGGCGACCGATTCCGGAAAGCCGCAGCCGCAAGGCTCCGCCCTCCGCCTCCGGGAAGGCCACGAAACGGAAATCCTGATCCGCCGTGCCTGTCATTCATGACCATCCGGACGGCAGCCGCTCGACGGTTTCTCTGTTTGGCCGGGTCATTGGCTGGCGGGAATACGGCGACCCTGCCGGGGTTCCGGTGCTGTTTCTGCACGGCTGGCCGGGCAGCAGTGCCCAGGGCATCTGCGTCGATGCCGCCGCGCGCTCACGGGGACTGCGCATCATCTCCATGGACCGCCCAGGCATGGGCCGGACGAGCCGGATCCCCGGCCGCCGCTTCACGGATTTCCCGCCTTTGGTCGCGGCGCTCATGGATGCACTCGGCTGCCAGCAATTCCATGTCTTCGGAGTTTCGGGCGGCGGTCCCTACTCTCTGGTCTGCGCATGGGCCCTCGGAAGCCGCGTGCTCTCGGTGCTCGATTGCTGCGGGGCCCCGCCGCTCGACGACGCCAGCGACCGGGCCCGCTTTTCGCCGATCTACCGCGTCATGCTCTGGCTGCACGACCACGCGCCATGGCTGCTCCACGCACTGCTCGTGCCGGTGTGTTTTCTGGCGCGATTCCAGCTTCCGTGGCCGCTGCTGCGGCTCATGCTGTTTGCGGTGCCGGCCCGCGACCGCGCGGCGCTCGCGGATCGCGCGCGCTTCGAGGAATATTTTCCGTCGTTCCACGGAGCCATGAAGGCGGGAGCCGGAGCCCTCTACGAGGACGGACGGCGCTATGCGGAACCATGGGACTTCGACCCGGCCGCCATCACCGTCCCCGTCCGCATCTGGCACGGCCGCTGCGACAACAATTTCCACTGGAGCCTCGCGGAAAAACTCGCCGCACGCATCCCTGGCGCACAGTTCCGGGTCGTGGACGAGGGGCACTACTCGCTCCCGGTCTTCAAGGCGGAGGAAATGCTCGATGACATGACCGCCGCCGCCCGCGACTACCGAGGGCTGCGGTAAAGGCCCTGCCGCGCAATGTAGCCCGCAACGGCAGCGGGCAGCAGTTCAGCCGTTTCCACTCCGGCCGCGAGCGCTTCCCGCACCCTCGTCGATGATACGGACCACTCGCCGGCCACCACGGTCAGGCGCCATCCAGGCCGCCGCTGCGGCGCGGAACCATTCCGCGCAAAGACAATGAAATGCAGCCGCTCCCGCAGCAACTCGGGCCGCGCCCACCGTTCCAGATCGGCCCATTGGTCTTCCCCCATGATCCAATGCAGCTCGGCCGACGGCCAGAGCGACCGGAAATGCTCAACGGTTTCCCACGAATAACTCGGACCGGGACGCCCGAGTTCCCAGCCGCTCACTTCGGCCCACGGACGACCCTCGGTCGCCAGCCGCAGCATTTCCATCCGCTCGTCTCCACCGGCCCCGGGACTCCAGCCCTTCAGTGGCGAAATCCGGCACGGCACGAAAACGACGCGGTCAAGCCCGCACGCCGACACGGCGGCCGCCGCCATCGCCACATGCCCCACATGCGGAGGATCGAACGACCCTCCGAACAGGGCCGGCCGCTGGGGTGTCGCTCCGCTCATCCCGCACGCTGCCCCGCTACGGCGGCGGTGGCAAGCGGCCGGATTTCATCGCTTGAGCCGCGCCGATTACCACGCACGCTGCCCACCCCCAGATTTCTGCCAAGCTTTCCGCCATGTACCGCTCGCACCACTGCAACGAACTCCGCTCTTCCCACATCGGCCAGACCGTCACCCTCGCCGGATGGGTCCACACCGTACGCGACCAGGGCGGCGTCATCTTCCTCGACCTCCGCGACCGCGAGGGCGTCACTCAGGTGGTCTTCCGCACGGAAGAAAATGCGGAGGCGGCCAAGGCTAGCCACAAGCTGCGCGACGAGGACGTCATCCAGGTCACGGGCCGCGTCGATGCCCGCCTCACGGGCACGGAAAACGAAAAACTCGGCACGGGTGCCATCGAACTGGTCTGCACGGAGTTCCGGATCCTCAACAAGGCGGATGTCCTGCCTTTCCAGCTCGACCGCGAACTCTCGAACGAGGACCTGCGCATGCAGTACCGCTACCTCGACCTGCGCCGCCCACGGATGAACCGCAACATCCGCCAGCGTCACAAAATCACCGCCGCTGCCCGCAATTACCTCGACGGCCAAGGCTTCATCGAAGTCGAAACTCCCATCCTTTCCAACCCCACCCCGGAAGGCGCACGCGACTTCCTCGTTCCGGCCCGCCTTTCCCCCGGGCACTTCTTCGCCCTCCCCCAGGCCCCGCAGCAATACAAGCAGCTCCTCATGGTCGCCGGCCTCGAGAAGTATTTCCAGATCGCCCGCTGCTTCCGCGACGAGGACCTCCGCGCCGACCGCCAGCCGGAATTCACCCAGATCGACATCGAAGCCAGCTTCGTCGGCCAGGAGGACATCATCCGACTCGTCGAAGGCCTTCTCGTCTCGATGTTCAAGGCGGGCATGGACCGCGCTGTCCCTACCCCGTTCCAGCGCATGACATGGCGCGACGCCATGGACCAGTACGGCATCGATAAACCGGACACGCGCTTCGGCATGACGCTCATCGACCTCGCAGGCGTCTTCGCGGGAACGGAATTCAAGATCTTCAAGTCGACCCTCGAAAACGGCGGGGCCGTCAAGGCCATCAATGCCAAGGGCTTCGCCGGCATCACGACGGGTCAGATGAACCGCCTCAACGAAATCGCGATCCAGGCGGGCCTCCCGGTCAAAACGCTCGCCTTCATCAAATGCGAGGGCGGCGAATACAAGAGCCCGCTCTGGAAGTTCTTCACGGATGCCGAAAAGGCCGCCCTCATCAGCACCCTGAACATCGAGGAAGGCGACGTCGTCTTCTTCGTCGCCGGTGAATGGGAAACCACCTGCACCATCCTCGGCCGCGTCCGCCTCGAAATCGCGGACATGATGGACCTCACCAAGGACAGCACTGCCCTCAATTTCCTCTGGGTCGTCGACTTCCCTCTCCTCGCGAAAACCGATGACGGTTCGTGGGCCGCCGTCCACCACCCGTTCACCCGACCCAACAGCGAGGACATCCCCCTCCTCGACGCCGGCGACTACGCCAAGGTCCGCGCCGTCGCCTACGACGTCGTCCTCAATGGCTACGAACTCGGCGGTGGCTCCATCCGGATCCACGAAAAGGACCTCCAGGCCAAAATGTTCAGCGTCCTCGGCGTCTCCGATGAAGAACAACAGGTCAAATTCGGTCACATCCTCGACGCCTTCCGCTTCGGTGCCCCACCCCACGGCGGCCTCGCCCTCGGCCTCGACCGCATCGCCATGCTCATCGCCGGCGAATCCAGCATCCGCGAGGTCATCGCCTTCCCCAAAAACAACAAGGCCTGCGACCTCATGACCGACTCGCCGACCGTCGTGGACTTCAAACAACTCCGCGAACTCTATATCCAAAGCACTGCCAAGGAAAAGAAGCCGGAAACTCCCCGGAACTGAACCATTTGGCTTTCCCCTGAGCGCCCCGCACGGGACCTCAGCCCACCCCAGCCTCACCAACCAGCCAGCCGAAGGCTTTGGACTGCGGTGAGCATCACCGCTTTCCCTGAGCGCCCCGCGCGGGACCTCAGCCTCCCCAGCCTCACCAACCAGCCAGCCGAAGGCTTTGTTCTTCGGCAACCATTCCCGTATTCGTCCCCCGACCAGCCATCCCGGCTTCCCTCCCACAAACTACCCGGCCACCTCACCGCAGAGAGCCGAAGGCTTTGGACTGCGGTGAGCATCACCGCTTTCCCTGAGCGCCCCGCGCGTGACCTCAGCCTCCCCAGCCTCACCAACCAGCCAGCCGAAGGCTTTGGACTGCGGTGAGCATCACCGCTTTCCTGAGCGCCCCGCGCGGGACCTCAGCCCACCCCAGCCTCACC
>JBIICE010000040.1:0-23175 GCA_044239025.1 Verrucomicrobiales bacterium | reverse complement strand
GGGACCGCGTCTCTTATTACTGCGGGAGAGCCATGGAGGCTGCACCGGAAGACTTTGAAATCCGGCTGCGAGTCCGTCTGCTCACAGGGGGAGCCACGAATTATGCCAGCACCTGAATCATTGGACCCAATGGCGGTACCTGAACTGATGGATGGGTTTCTCTGGGAGGAACTCGACGATGGCTGTGTGCTCTATCATGAGGCGACCGGCCGGATGGTGACCCTCAACGGATGCGCCGAAGCCATTCTGACCTGCTGTGGCAATGGGGTCACGATTGAAGGGGTTTCGCGGCTCGCGGAAACAGAGTTCGGCCTTTCCGGAGACGACTGCGCGGCGGGCCTGCGCCTGCTGGTGGCGGAAGGGGTGATCCGGTTGCGCCTGCCTGCATGAGTGTCCTGCTGACATTCCGGAAGCTGGGGGGTGAATGTCGGCTGCGGGTGGATGACCCGGAAATGGTGCCCCTGGCAATGCGTGTCCAGACGGCGGCGCGCACCAGTTGCGCGCCCTGCGGGGCGGATCAGGCGGCCGAGGTCGCCTGGGTTTCTGCGGGAACCGGTCGGTGGCGGATTCTACTGAACGGAGAACCGTGGGAAGGGGTATGCCATGGCGAGGCCAACCTTTATTTTCAGACTGATCATCTCCTCGATGGGCTGGCCCGGTTGCGCTGGCCGGAAGGATTGTTTCTGCATGCCGGGGCGGCGGCTCCCGACGGGTTGCAGGCCGTGCTCTTCTGTGGTTCCTCCGGGGCCGGCAAGACATCGCTGGTGACCGCATGCATCCTTGCGGGATGGGCGTGGCTTACGGATGAGCTGGTGCTGATCGAGCCCGGGGACGGATGGCGGATCCGCGGCGCGCGCCGGAACTTCAATCTGAAGAAACGTTCCTTCGGAGACTTTCCGGAAACTGCCCCGGGAGTCTGGGAGACGGCGACCGGAGATCAACGGGGCCGCGTCCGCTTCTTCGATCCCGATGCTCTCGGCGGCGGAGGCTGGCGCGAATCGGCTCCAGTGGGCTGTCTTGTCTTTCCGGAGTACCGTGCGGACTGCGGAGAACCGCTCGCCGACCCCCTGGGGAGCCGGGAAGCGCTCGGCAGAATGGCCCCGGAAATTGTCACGGCAGGCGGCACCTCGGCCGTGGCCGGGATGGTGGCCGGACTGTCGCGGATTCGGGCGTTCCGGCTGCGCTATCGCGATCCGCGGAAAGCGGTGCCTGTTCTCGGGGAACTGATGGAGGCGCTCGCATGAAGCACAGCCCGACAAGGGCTCCGCATCGGGTCGGGGCCCGCCAGTTGCTGCTGCTGCGTGCGGCGTGCGGGCCCCTCGCGGAGGCGCGCAGCGCGTGGCTGGCCTGGCGGGAGAAGGTCAGTCCCGCAGAGGCGGATGCCGTCGAATGGCCGCTGCTGCCATGGCTGTCATCCCGGGCCGGGGAATTGGGAGTGTCGGGGGACGACCGTGCCGTGCTCGATTCCATGCGGCGGTTTGTATGGATGAAGAATCAGTCGCATGTCAGCGTGGCAGCGGCGCTTTGTGAGGAATTGGCCACCATCGGGCTGCAGCCGCTTTTTGTGAAGGGATTGCCGCTCATGCTGACGTGCTATGGGGACATGGGACGGTGCCGCTTGTCGGATGTGGACTGGCAGTTGCCGGTGGAGCAGGTCGAACCAGCCGTGCGCCTGCTGCTGCGCCGGGGATGGCTGCTCGAGAAAAACATGGTGCGGAATGGTCAGCCGGTGCTTGACCCGCGGGAATTCGCCGGGGTGCACGCGGTGCATCATGTGCTGCGCCGCGACGCGGAGGGAACCTGCTGCGAGCTGCACTGGAATCTTCTGCGGTTTCCGTTGCCCGAGGTGGACGAGCGGCCGCTTTTCGAAGCGGCGCAGCCCCTGACGGTCCGTGGCGGGAGCGGACTGATGCCTTGCCCGGCAGATCTGCTGCTGCAGGTGATGGTCCGGGGATTTTCCTGGGATGGTGCGCACCGCTCGCTCCGCTGGGTGGTGGACGCCTGTCTGCTCGCGGGAAACGAGGGAACCGACTGGGGTCGCTTGGCTGCTGAGGCAGAGCGCCGGGGGGTGGTCCCGCTGGTGAACGATGCGCTCGTTTTTCTGAATGATGTGGCTCCGGGCACGATTCCGGAATCCGTATGCCTGCGCCTCGCATCGCTGCCGGCAACGCCCCGTTCCCGGGCTGCCTGCCTGCTGCTCTCGCGTCGCTGGCGAGGGCTGCGGCCTGCCGATCTGATCCCTCTTGCCAGGCTGCTGCGGGAGGGTTTCGTACGGCGGAAGCGCGCGAGGGTCATGCTGGGTTATGATGCCAACGGCGCGAGAATGCTGCTGCGGATTCTTGGCCGGAGCGCGGGCTGGAAAGCGTCGAATGATTCCCCATGAAAACAAAATACATCCTTGGTGCTCTCGCGGTGGCCGCGATCCTGGCCGGCTTTCTGATGAAGCGGGGCGGCGACCCCTCTCCTCCCGCGCCGGTGCCGCCGTCCGTCACTGCTCCGATTCCGGACAAACCGGTGGCGGCCACCGCAGGATCGGGGGCGGTACCCGGTGTTCAGCCTCCCCCGGCCGCCGCCACTGTTCCGGGGAATGATGCCGGACTGCAGCTTTCCGAGGAAGAAAGGAAACGCCTCAGCGAATTCGAGAAGTCGATCGACATGATCGACACGCCTTCCGGCAAGCGCCCGCGCCGACCGTTCTGAATCAGGTTCCGCTGCCGGGGAGTACCATTCCCTGAGCAGCGCACCGCCTCGCCTCCGTCAGCGCTGACCGCTGGTGACGGGAACGGACCGCGGAGACTCCGGGATAAAGCGGCGGCGCAGCCGGTCGAGGAACGAGCGGCCGCGCTGACGCTGGGGGGGAGTCAGGACCGGGTCGAGCTGCTTCTCCACGCTGGCAATCACACCGGAAACGCGTTCGCGCCGCGCATTCTCGGCGGCCTCCAGTTCCGGACGGGCCGCTTCAAGGAGCGAGTGAAGCTTTTCCTTCTGGTCAAGGTTGAGCTCAAGCTCTGAACTCATGGCGGCGGCGGCCGAGCGCGTGATCCCGTCCGACGGGGCACGGCTGAGGGCCGCGATGCGGTCACGTTCCATCTTCACGCCGAAGAAGGCTCCCGTGAGGGCACCCATGAGGAAGACGGCAGCAATGGAGAAGATCGTGAACCATTTCATGGCAGGAAAGCGCAGCAGGGTCAGCGGAGAAGGGAATCGTTCCAGATGGTGGCACCGCTGTCCCAGAAGCCAGCGAGGGCGTCTTCGCGGTCGCGGAGCTGGGCGGTACTCAGGGCGAAGGCAGCCGTGACGCCGGCAAGGGTGGCCGTGGCAGCCGCCGCGGTGGCCCACCAGCGGAGAATCTGAGCGGGTCGCAGGTCCGGGACCGTGGTCGCCGCGATCTGGTGCATCCTTGTGGCGAAACCGTATGCCTCGCGGGAGAAGTCGAGCCGCTCGGCGGCGCGCCGCGCGCTGCGCAGGAGGCTATTGAATTCGCTGTCGTTCATGGCGGAAGCGTCAGGGTTCGGATTCATCTGGCAGGGATTCAAGGATGGAACGGAGGCGGTGGCGGGCCCGGTGGGCGCGGACCTTCACGTTCGCTTCGCTCCAGCCCGTGAGGGCGGCGGTCTCGCGGACAGAACGGTCCTCCAGTTCGATAAGGTTCAGAATGAGCTGGTCTTTCGGGTGAAGGCGGTCCATGGCCCGGCGCACCCGGAGGAGAGCGAACGATTCCTCGGTCTGCTGGGGGTGCGGGGTGGCATGCATCAGGCTGCGGACCTCGATGGCGAGGGAGTCACTGGAAACCTCCTTTTCGCGCCGCTGCCGGTGGCGGCGCAGGAAATCGTAGCAGGCGCGGATGGCAACCCGGCCGAGCCAGTGACCGAATGGAGCGGAGGCCCGCCACGAGGGCAGACCGCGCCAGATCCGGATGAAGATGTCCTGTGCGAGGTCCTCGAGTTCGTGGTGATTGCGGGCGTATTTCGACGCCATGGAGAAGACGCGGCGCTGGTGGATGGTGACGAGTTCTGCGAAGGCGGCGCTGCTGCCGGACGCGGCCGCGCGGGCGAGCGCATTGATGTGCTCGCTGGAGGCCTCCGCTCCGGCATCGGCAGCCGGTTCCGCGGGGCGGTGCCGGTCGGGTGCGGGTGGATCGAGAGGCATGCAGACGGTCAGAGTCACTCAGTGCGAGGACGGGTCGCTTCCTCCGCACGTTACAGAGAACTGGATCCATCCGCATCCGGAATGGCGGGGGCGGTCTGGAAAATTTACCGCTGGCGCGGGGCGGTCCCGGTGCATTATACCGACCCGCTTTTTTTCATTTCCCGTGGACGATTCCTACAAGGTCAAGCTCGACATCTTCGAAGGTCCCCTCGACCTTCTTCTGTATCTCATCAAGAAGGATGAGGTGGACATTCTTGATGTGAACATCGAGAGAATCACCCGGCAGTACATTGCCTACATCGACACGTTCAAGATGCTGAACATCGACCTTGCGGGCGAGTTCATCGTGATGGCGGCGACGCTCATGTATCTGAAGAGCCGGATGCTGATTCCGAAGCCGGTGCAGCCGCCCGAGGAGGAGGGCGAGGAGGAAGATCCGCGCTGGGAACTGATCCGTCAGCTCATTGAGTACAAGAAATTCAAGGATGCGGCGTCGTTTCTGCAGAAGCGGCAGATGCAGATGGAGCATGTCTACCCGGCGACCCCCGAAGTTCCGGACCTGCAGAAGGTGGCCGAACCCTCGTCCGGGCTGCCGGAACTGGGGATTTTCGACCTGATCCGGGCGTTTCAGAAGGTGCTGGCGCGGTTCGAGAAGGAAGACCTGCGCGAGATCGCCGACGACCGCTTCACGGTGGCGGACAAGATCGAGTACCTGCTGCAGACCGTGCCGCCCGGGGAACAGGTGGCCTTTCTGAGCCTGTTTGCGGAGGCCTCGTCGCGGGACGAGGTCATTGTCACGTTCGTGGCCATGCTCGAACTCATCAAGCTGCGTCAGTTCCGGGTGACGCAGGACCATCTGCTGGGAGAAATCACTTTGTTCCGGAACGAGAACACCTAGCCTTGCCCCTCTCCCCACCAAGCCATGACGACTGAGCTGGAAAGTATCGTGGAAGCCCTTGTGTTCGCTTCGCCGGAAGGGGCGTCGACGAAGGAATTGGCGCGTTGCGTGCGCGCCGCCGTGGCGACGGCCCGCGAGGCGGACGGAGAGAATGCCCCGGAGTCAGTGACCCGGCATGCTGCGGTCGCGGAGGAAGATATCGCCGCGGCCATCAGCCGACTCAATCTGCATTACATTGAATCGGGCCGCGCGTTTCAGTTGGTGGAACGTCCGGCTGGCTGGCGCATCGTGAGCCGGCCCGACTGGGCGCAGTGGGTGCGCGAGCTGTTTCCGGACAAGAAACCGCAGCGTCTCACCCCGAGCGCGCTGGAGACCCTCGCGATCATTGCGTACCGTCAGCCACTCACGAAGAGTTCGATTGAAGCCGTCCGCGGAGTCAGTGTGGATGGACCGCTCCAGACGCTGATGGACCGGAACGTTGTGCGGATTGCCGGACGCGCAGATCTGCCGGGGCGGCCGCTCCTGTATGAAACGACCGAATTGTTCCTAGAGCATTTCGGGGTGCGCTCGGTCGACGACCTCCCGAATGCTGCGGAATTGCGCGCCGTGAAGCTGCCTGAACCGGAGCATGAGAAGCCCGCGGACGACCGCGATCAGGCTGAATTGCCGCTCGAGGGCGGAGACCCCGCGGAGGCGAAGCCGAAGAAGTCGAGGGCGAAGAAGGAAAAGGCTCCGCCAGCCCATCAACCAGAACCGGCAGCCGTCGCGGAGGAAGCGGAACACGAGTCTGAACCCGAAGCGGAAGCTGCGGCGGAACCGGAGGAGGAAGAGACGGTGGTTTTCCTTGGTGGGGATGAGGAGGAGAACGCGTCCGACGCGGGGGAATCCGGAGCCGGGGATCCGGAGAAGGAATGAAGTGCGGCTTCAGCCGAGCGACGCGAGCGCGGAGGCACTGGCGAAGCGGAGTCCGCTGAGGCTGGGAATCCACGGCTGTGCGCCGGGGGCCTTGGTGAGCAGGAGGACCTGAAACGCCCGGCCGAGATGCCCGGGATGGGTGAGGCTCTGGAATTGGCGACGCCATGAGACCGCCGCCGGGGAACGGTCGCCATCCATGGCCAGCAGGGTGGCGCTGGCCGCTCCGGTCAGGAATCGCGATTGATCGAGAAAGGCGGCGACGTGGCAGCCGGAGGCGCGGGCGGCGGCCGCGGCGAACGAAAAATCGACGTGCGCGGTGATGTCGGTTTCGCCGACGGCATCGAAGGGGTTTTCGTGGCTCTGGTGCTGCCGGTAGCAGCGGAATGTTCCGGTCCGGCGGGCGGGGTCGTAGTAATCGGACGCGCAGAAGCCGTAATCGATGAAAAAGAGGGCACCGTGGGCGATCGTCGCGGCGGCCAGTCGGATTTCGCTGCCGACCGCAGGAGCGATTTCGGTTTCGTAGCCATCCGGGAAGTCGCTGCCGAGCTGAGCGAGGCGGGCGCAGGCCGTGCGGTCGAGCAGGGGAGCTTCGGTCCATTGAAATTCCCCGGCGGGGCCGAGTCCCACGCAGAGTTCGCGCCACGATCCACGGCGCCGGACGACCCGGCGGAAGGGGACGGCATCGAGCAGTTCATTCGCGAAGAAGACCCCGGTGGCTCCCTGAGGTGATCCCTGACGCCAGCGGCCCGGGAAGCCACTGAGGGTTTCTGCCTGACGCGCTGCCAGCCCGGGCATTGGTTCATCAATCCAGTACGTGAGGGACGCATGGAACTCCGGGGCGTGGGCACGGGACGAGGCGAGCACATCGGCCGCGAAGGTCCCGTCGTTGGCTCCCCGCTCCACGATCGCGAAATCCGGCGGTCTGCCGAGCATTTCCCAGATTTCCCGGAACTGACCCGCCATCAGTTCGCCGAACACCGCTCCCGTACTCACGCTCGTGTAGAAATCCCCGGCGCGTCCCACCCGGTCGGCTCGGCTGTAATACCCCGCACTGCGGTCGTAGAGGGCCGCGGCCATGAACGACGCGAAGGGCATGGGCCCGGAGGCCCGGATGGCGGCCGCAAGGCGGTCGGCTAAGGATTCCATGAGGGTCTGTGCCGGACACCGCAGGAGTCGGCAACCGGAAGCGGGGGGCTTGCGGATTCCCTCCACCCGCTTATGGAATCCCTACGCGTGTCTTTACCTCCTCCCAGCCAGCAGGGCGACGTCTGGGTCGCTTTCCTCAGCATTCTCTTTGAAGGGATTCCGTTTATCCTGATCGGCTCCATCGTCTCGGGTCTCATTGATGCCTTTCTGCCCGCGCGGCTCATGGACCGGATGCTTCCGAAGCGTGGGATTCCGGCCGTGCTCGCGAGCGGGTTGCTCGGGATCGTTTTTCCGGTCTGTGAATGTGCCATCGTTCCAGTGATCCGGAGGCTGGTTCAGAAGGGACTGCCGCTGGGCTGTGCCATGACCTACATGCTGGCGGCACCCATTGTGAATCCCATTGTGGCGCTGAGCACATATTCTGCGTTTCAGGGACGTGAGCCGGCCATGATGACGGCGTCGCGGCTGCTGCTGGGTTACGGCATTGCCGTGCTGGCTGGTCTGGTGCTGTCGCGCGCCGGGGCGGCCCGGGTGCTGCAGCCGCGGGTGCTTCAGGGCATGGCGTCCGCAGCCTCCGGTGAAGCAGATGCGGCCCGCGCGCCCGGGGATGGCATCGTCCGGGCCATGCGCACGGCCCAGCAGGACTTCATGGATACAGTCCTGTATTTCGTGATTGGAGTCGGCATCGCTGCGGTGGCGCAGACGCAGTTGTTCTACCGGCCAGGATTGCAGGAAGGCATTCAGAGCGTTGCGGCGAATCACTGGCTGGCGGCTCCCGTGCTCATGCTGGCTGCCTTCGTGCTGAGCCTGTGCAGCACGACCGACGCCTTCATCATCGCTGCGGACTCCCTCTTCGCGGCCACCGCGAAGCTCGCCTTTCTGGTGTTCGGACCGATGTTCGACATGAAACTGATCTTCCTTTATTCCACGGTCCTGCGGCCGAAGGCGGTCTTCTGGCTCGCCATCGGTCTCTTCGTGGCGGTCTACCTTGCCACTCTCGGGCTCCAGCCGATTCTTGAACCCGGTCCTGTTTCCCGATAATTCCCTGCCATGAAAACGAAACCGACCGCTCCCGCTCAGGAATCCTGCGGCCACGGCTGCGGATGCCACCACGATCATGCCACCGACGGCGCTGCCGCGACGGCCGCCACTCCGCCGCAGGCCCACGGACACGTCCATGATCCGGCTGCCGATGACAGCGAATGGCTCCGTAAGTTTCTGCTGCTTCTGGAGATGCTGGTCCTCGTGATGATCGGCGGAATCATCAGCTACTTCATCGCCAGCGGGAGGATCGACGGGGCCGCTCCCAACATGCCGTACCTCCAGGGCAAATTCAAACTGCTCGCCCTCATCGGCGGACTCGCCCTCGCCGTCATGGGAATCTTCAACTTCCTGATGCGCGCCAAAGTCGTCGGCTGCGGACACGATCACGAACATGAACATGATCACGAGCATGCCCATGCCCATGGGGACGAATGCTGCGGTCATGGGCACGATCACAGCCATGCGCACAGCCATGCGCACAGCCATGCGCACAGCCATGCGCACGGGGATGCGCACGGGCATGGGGACGAATGCTGTGATCATGAGCACGGCGGAGGCGGGCATGCGCATCATCATCATGGCAGCCCGACCGGGCGCGCGGTTTCGATGCTGTTTCTGTCGGGATCGATTGCGGCGGCGGCGCTGCTGACGCCGGATGAATTTTCGCCGGGGTACATGGAACAGAAGGCGAAGGCCCTCATGAACCGGAGCGCCGGCGGGGCTCCGGAGGGGGCGGCTCCTGTTCCTTCCAAGGCTGTGGCGGAAGCCAACGCGAGCGGCAGCGGGCTCACCCTCGAACTTGTCGAGAAGTACCAGCCGCGGAACAAGGAAGGCAGTTTCGAACTCGGGGTCATGCAGCTCTACTACAGTGGCTCGGACGAGGAATATGCCCGCGTCATGAAGGGTCAGCCCGTGGAAACCATTGGTCAGGTCGTCAAGGACGAGGTGGTTCCCGGGGCTGGCAGGCTGCGGGTGTTTGTGCTGCAGGTGACCTGCTGTGCAGCGGATGCGCGTCCCTATTCCATCCCCGTGGAATTCGAGG
Source organism: Verrucomicrobiales bacterium (assembly GCA_044239025.1). Taxonomy (GTDB): domain Bacteria; phylum Verrucomicrobiota; class Verrucomicrobiia; order Verrucomicrobiales; family V1-33; genus V1-33. The sequence goes on along the minus strand of JBIICE010000040.1, from coordinate 13,981 downwards.
GCGGTCTCCCGGAATACCAGGAAATGGGATGGTACAAGATCAAGGGAACCGTCGAATACGCGGAGGAACGCGGGGTGCGCACGGCCGTCATCAAGGCCAAGGGCATCGAACCCTCGCTCCGGCCGAAGGATCTGCGGGCCACGTTCTGATTCCCGTCGGGCGGCAGGCGGCTGCCGCGCCCCAGATTCAGCGCTTCACTTCCACCGGAGTGCCGCGGTACACCCATTCGTAGAAGAACCGGGCAGGATTGCCTTCGTTCAGGGGAACGCGGATGCAGCCGTGCGAGGCCGGGTAGTCCGGCACCGACGAGAACCCGTGAATGAAGATATGACCGTTCACCTGGACGCTCCATGGCATGGGGGCGTTGTGATAGCGCGACGAAAAATGCTGACGTGCCTTGTAGGGACCGGCGCGGAATTTCCCGGCAGGAGTCCGGCCCTGACGACCCGAACTGACACGGCTTTCGAAAACAAGCCGCTCACCCTGGAAGCCCCGGAGTTTCTGTTCCCGCAGGCTCACTTCAGCGCGTTGCGCAGCAGGCATGATCCGCAGGCGGTGGCGTCCCAGCCGGAAGATCACTGGCCCGGATTTTTCCGGAGGAAGCGGAATTCGTTCGACCCCGGCGGCCGCAAGGGCAGTATCGGATATCAGCAGCCCGCCCGCGGGCAGGGTCCGGCACAGCGCCACGGGAATCTTCACCCCGTTGAGCACCGGTAGCCGCGTCTCCGCATCCCATTCCGGCTGCCAGCGGAAGGCCGCGAGCACCTCCTCGAGCGGAACGTAAACCGTACCGGGACTCGCATCGAAAGTGATCGCTTCCCGGACCGTCTCCCGGGCCCTCGCCGATCCGCTGAGCAGAAAAACCACCAGCAGTCGGGTGAGCAGGAAAAGGGAGCGGAAGGACATGATTGGCAGGGAAGGGAAGGAACCGGTCAGGGGCTCAGCGAGGCCGTGTCCGACGTCTTCGGAGGCGGCAAGAGGCCCGCCTGCTTCCGGCGGGCCCATTCGGCATCGAAGAGAATCAGCTGCGATGGCAGGACCCGGCGGTTCCGTCCGCGGTCGTCCATCAGAATGATCCGCTCGTCACGGTAATCGACGAGTTTCGCGAAAAGCGTCGAGCCGGCCCGGCTCGTCCACTGACGGTAGCCCTGACGGGTGAGCGAATCCCGGGCCGTGCGCTCGCGGGCTTGACGGTCCTGATTGCGTCTCACGGCGTCCTTGAGTCGCTGCAGGACGACATGTGCTGTGCTGAAGGTCCCGGTTTCCTTGATCTCCTTGCCCACCCGGCCGTACTTCTTCAGGCGCGAATACCCTTTGATGCGTTCCAGTTCCCGTCCGTGTTCATCCAGCAGAATCACCGTCGGGAAGCTCAGCACTTTGAAGTATTGCTTGAAGCGCTCAATGGCGGCCAGTCTTTCCTTCGTAAACGATTTCGGCGGACTGCCCACGGGCTGGAAAACCGTGGTCAGCACCATCGAGTCGGCCGCAAAATCACTGAAATCGCTCTGGCTGAAAAGGTCGTCGACCAGATCCACGGCAGGGCACTGACCATCCCACTTGGAAGCGAAGAAGATGAGCAACGGGCGCGCCTGCTCGATGGAAATGCGGCGGGCCGCGATGGGGCTGGCATGCCAGAAAGCTTTCTTCGCCATCTCCATTTCGGGAATCTCCGGCAGCGGATCCTGCGGAGCCACGGGGATCGGTTCGGCTGGGTCGCCCGGGGCTTCCTGTCCGGCGGGAACATTGGGGGCGGACCGCTGCGGAGGTGCCACCAGTCCCGGGGCCGTCGGCAGGGCCGGCATCGCTTCTCCGTCAGCCGGCAGGCCCAGCGGCGGAAGGTCGGGCATCTGATCGTACATCGGGGCCTCGGGAATCGGAGGGTCCGGCGGCGGCAGCGGGTCGAGTTCCGGTGGTTCCGTGCGGCTCTCGCCGGGTGCCTCGCCGGTGAGCGGCAGCATTTCAAACGCTTCACCAATCGGAGCCGGTTCTTCTTCGCCGGGCAGAGGTGGTTCAGGCAGGGCAGGTGGACGCGCTCCCGCCAGCGCGGTCGCCATCAGAATCACACAGATCACCTCCTTCATCGAGGGCACCACATAATGGATGATTCCCCTGCGGGCCAGCACGATTTCTGCCGGCCTGGTCCCGCCATGGCAAAGCTCCGCCGCGTTCCGCACGGGAGGGTGCGCCCTCTCTCATGACGGCAGTGCCGGGGGTGTGCGGCCCGATGCTCCGGGCGGAGACGTTCAGCGGAGCTGAACCTTTGCGCGGAGGTAGAGTTTGGCCGACGACCGGAGCGCCTCCGGGATCCGGAAGGTCATGCCCGTGGCGGATGAGCCCGCGAATTCCGCGGGGGACCACGAATGCAGCGACGTGCTGACTTCACCGGTGATGGCGGCGTCGTCAGCGCCTGGGATCCGTGGTACGACGAACGTGTCGGCGTCCGCACCCATGCCGAGCGTGGGCTGAGGATGGGGGCCGAGCGCGTATTCAAGGAGGTTGTTCCAGCCATCGTTGTCGTCATCGCCGCTGGGATTGCCCGGGAACGCCACGCTGTCGGAGACCCCGGGATTTCCGGTGGCTGCGGTGCTCGGGCGCCAGTTCTGAGGCAGGTTGTGGTCCGGATTCGAGGTCGGTTGGATCAGAACGAGCGACGGTCCGCTGCCGTCCGGTTCCCCGGGCCATGGTGCCCGGTCGCTGTAGCTGACACTGCGGATCGGCACCCCTCCCGGTGCGGAAATGGTGAGGGTTTCGCCCGCATTGCTGAGCGCTGTGTTCTCAAGGAAGGCCGAGGCCGGAATCACCAGGCGGCTCAGCGGAGCGAGGCGGGATTCGGCCGGGAAGTCGTAACGGATGCCATCGCTGAACGAGCAACCCGAGAGGTCGATCGTGGCCACCGCCGAAATGTTCATGAGTTCCACGAATTCCTGCGCCGGGGGCAGCGGGTTGTAGTGAATCTTGGAAATCGCGAGGTTTGCCGGGCTGGCCGGGATGATGGCCGACGCATTCGTGATGCGGATCGAGTCGGTTCCCACCGGTTTCCCCGAGAGGTCCATGGCAGTGAGGCTGATGATGTTCTCTCCGGCGGCGAGCGGAACCGAGATGCGCCAGGAATTGTTGTCCGTCCAGCTCACCGCGAGCGATGCCGGGGAGTTGTTGAGCAGAATGCTGCGGACATCGACCCAGCCATCGCCTTCCAGAACCGCGGAGGGGGCATCCGTGGAGAAGTCGTTGCCGCCATTCGTCGTGATCGTGAAGGCAACCGGTGCAATCTGAGCGTTGATCTGCGTGCGGACATAGTTGACGCGGCTCGTGATGTTGGTGGTGTAGCCTGTGTACGATTCTCCCGTGACTTCACTGAAATGCGCAAGCCATGGATTGAGGTAGCTGGCATTGAAGGCCGTGTCGGCAAGGTGCTTGAGATGGCCGAGGAAGAGTCGGCGGAAGCGCGGACGGTTGATGACCTTCTGAATGTTCTTGTCGCCCGTGAGCGGAGCCGTGGCGGCCTGGGCAAACACAAAATTCCAGTCCCATGGGATGGCGCTGATGCGGCCGTCCGGGGTTGGGGGCATGTAGAAATTGAGGTTGTGCGGATTACTGATGTTCGAAACCGTTCCCGGTGGCTGCGAATAGACATCGCCGATGCCGAAGAGCGACATCATCGCGAAGACGCGCATCCATTCGTCCACATCCATGAGCGGTTCGATGGCCCGTTCGAAGGCGAGCGCCTGGTCCGCCGTACCCACCGGGAGGCTCAGGGTTCGGCAGAGCTGGACGAAGCGGGCGTTGTCATTGCGCGAAAAATTATTGAGCCAGCGGAACCCATGGCGGTACTGCCCGCCGTCCGTGCCGAGGTCGGCAAGGTCGAGCTGCACCACCCAGCCCATGCCATTGGTCGTGAGATTCTTGATGCCTTCCGGATTGCCGGCCGGAATCGTCCCGTTGGCAAACGTGAGCGTGGGCACGCGGATGCCCTCGAGCTTGAACTGCGTGCCGTCCGACCCTTCCGGATAGAATTCGTCGAGCCAGCTGTTGCTGAAGCGTTCCATTTCCATGCGGGCGGGTCCGACACTGTCGCTGCGGAAACTGACGATATTGATGATGTCGTTGTAATTGTCCGGGAGTCCGCCAGCGCTGTTGATGGTATGCTTGACGATGATTTCGTTCATGCCCGAGCGCCGCACCGAAACCGTGCGCTGTGTGCCGCGGAACAGTTTGTCGGCCGGAAAAGTCAGGCTCTGTCCGGCCGTGCCGGTGCCGCTGCGGCTGTACATCGACCCCCGGAGCCGGATTTTCCCATTATAGAAGATTTCCTTTTCGTTGTGAATGATGGTGCAGCCTCGGCGGCGGTTGCTCATCATGTTGATCTGCGAGGCGAGTTCCGCGGCGTCGGCTGCCGTCGTGATGATGCGGAGGTTCTGCTTCGAGGGAGTGGCTCCGCCTTCGTTGACTTTGATGAGGGCGCGGGAGTCGCGGCCTTCCGCGGGCCAGCTGGCCGTGGCCGGAGTGGCGTCGGCGTCGGTCGCTTCAAGGTAGAACTGAATGATGGCTCCGGCAGCCTGACCCGGAATCGTGGCGCGGTACAGGCCGTCGGCTGACTGCGTGAGGGCCGCCTGTGTGAAGACCGCCGCTCCATTGACACTGTAGAACAGTCGCGCAGCAGCAATGCCGGCCGGGTCGTTCACCGCGGTGGTCACCGTGATCGCTTCGCCTGCCTCCGGGACGGCCGGAGCATGGATCTGCAGGGAGAAGGTGGGGCCGGGGTTTTCCGTGTAGACCGAATTGCGGGCTCCCGGAGTGCCGCTCGCCGCGGGTAGCTCGAGGAGGAGAGATTTGGAGACTTTGTTGTAATAGAATTCCGTATGCAGCCATGGGCAGCCACGCAGCCATTTGGCGCGCAGCGAGACGCTGTACTCTCGGTTGTTGACGACCGGAACGACCGCGGTGCCATTCTTGAAGGTCGTCTCGAGGAGATTGTGCATGTAGAGCAGCGGGCCCGATGCGCGCAGATGAAGGGCAGGATTTCCACCGACATCGGTGATCGCCGAGGTCTCGTGATTCCCGAGGACACGCCACACCGGGCGCAGCGGATTCGAGAAGGAGCCATTCTGAATGAGTTCAATGGTCGGTGACGTCGAGATTTCCCGGACCGAGACATCGTCCACGAGGACCTCGCCTTCCTCGAGGAGTCCCATGCGGAGTTCATGGAAGGCAGTGCTTCCCGAAGTCGTGATGGTAGGCGTGTAGATCGGGGTGCGCGCCGTTGCGGTGTAGCTGTAGGTTTTCCATTCCGAGCGGGACGATTCGTCGCTGGCGGCCCAGCTTTCCGGAAGGGAATTATCCGCATGGGGGTTGCGGAGTTCGAGGCTGCTGCCGAGTCCGTCGGTATAGAGCGGCCATGGTTCCTTGTCGCGGTAGAAGACCGTGTCGACGGCATTGCCAAGGGCGTCGCGCAGAATGATGCGTTCGCCGCGGTTCGAGAGCCCACCCGAGAAATTCCCGACCACCGGTACGCCCGGGTTGGCTGTCGTGAAGGCCGCGGCATCATTGGCCACGCAGAGGTAGGCTCCCGGGGCCAGCGTGGTGCCTGCCGGAAACACAAAGCCAATGGCATCGTCGATCGACCAGCCACTCAGATCGATGGAAGCCGCGGACTTGTTATGCAGCTCGATCCATTCCTCCGGATTCTCCTGATACGGCAGGAACTGCGGGCGGCGGTGGTACATGATTTCATTGATCGCGATGCCCGTTTCGAGCGTGATCACATTCGCGGTGCCCGGAGTGATGTCGGACGGCGCGACCGCCGCGAGGAATTCGCCGGGTCCGGTGCCCGGGGACGGAGGGCGGCGCAGCTGGTGCTTGCGGGTTTTCTGACGGACCGCGTCGATCACGGTCCGCTTGTCCCGACCGTAAAGGGTCACAAGGTCGCCGTCGGCCGGGCGGAAGCCCGCCTGTGCTTCGGTGAGCAGAAGGTAGGCATGGGGCGCGATGCCGGTGGCCGCCGGGAAGGTGTAGGCCGCTCCGCTGGCGGTGCCGAGAGACGACCCGCCGAGGTCGAGCGGCGTGCTTCCGTGGTTGTGGAGTTCGATCCACCATGAGGGAGCATCGGCGGCTGTCACTTCGCTGATCACAAGGGATGGCGGCAGCGCTTTGCCCGACGTGCCATTGCCCGGCAGTGCCGTGCCGAAGACCTCGATCTCATTCAATCCAACGCCCGCTGTATAGGCCGAGGCAAGGGCTTCGAAGACAAGATAGCGGGCCGTGGCGGGCGTGAGGCCATTGGCGGCCGTGAAGACATCCGCGGGAATCGGCGTCGATGGGGGAAGCGGAGCTGCGACCGTACGCGTGGTCAGCGTCCCCGACAGAATCGGCAGGGGATTGATGGGTCGGTTGGCAGCGTCAACTTCGCCTGCGGCAAGGATGCGGAAACCGGCCGTCCCGCGGTCGTTGAACTGTGCATGGTGAGTATTGCGCAGGAGAATCGAGGAAATTTCGACCGGGTTGCCGAGGTCGAGCACGAAACTCTCCGGCACGATGCCATCGCGTCCCAGCCAGTAACTGGATCCCGCGACATCACCGGCCGAGCCATCCGTGACATTCGCCGCCGAGAAATCATTGAGCCCCGCCGTGCCATTGAATGGCAGGTCCGGGAAGGCACCCGTTCCGGCAATCACGGCACGTCCGAGCGCCAGATTCGTGAGCGCAGCGTCTGATGGCAGGCGGAAGCCCGTGGCAAGGTGCCCAATCTGCGAGGCATCCATGGCCCCGTGCCAGATGGCCACTTCGTCAAGCCGCCCGTCCCAGAAGGTGGCACTGTTGGAATTCGATCCGATCATCCAGCGGGTCCCTCCTGTCCACAGGGCGGAAACTCCCAGCGTCGCTCCTTCCTGCACGCCATTCACATAGAGCCGCATGTCGCCGCCATTCCTCGCCGTGATCGCCACGTGATACCATTGACCCGCCGCGGCCACGGTCGTGCCGATCACCGATTTCGATGCGCCATCAAAGGTGTAATGCTCGAAGCGGCCCGTGCTGGTCATGCGCAGCTGATGCGACCATGCGGTCGTCGGACCGCTGCCATCGGTGCGCACAATCACGGATTGGGCCCGGATGACATCGGGCCGGACCCATGCCGCAATGGTGTAGGCCTGCGGATGTGTGGGGTCGTTCACATTGATCAGTTGGCTCGAGCCGCTCAGTTCAAGGCATTGGCCCGACTGCGCGAGGGGCGGGACGTCCGGGCTGTAGGTGACGGAGCCCGAGGCTGTGCCATTGAGGTTGCTTCCAGAGGAATCCGTGGCGTTGCCCTCGAAGCGGTAATGCCGCCGGAGTGGTCCGGGATTGCCGGCTGTCTGGATCGTGCCGCCATTCTTCTGTTCCGCGAAATTGTAGCTGCCGGGGGTGCCGCCCGATTCAAAACTGGCGCGCCAGTTTTCCGGAAGTTCACTGTTCTGGAGTTCGTTGCGTTTGGCGAGTGTGGCTCCCGAGCCATCCGCGGCGTCGGGCCACGGCTGACGGTCCGTGAACTCGATTTCGTCCATGCGGCGCCCATTGTTGTTCTTCAGAGTGATCCGCTCGCCGGTGTTGTTGATGGCATTGCGCAGCGGACCCAGAACGCCGGTGACGCCCGATGCCGCCGTGAGCGCCGCAGGATTCGCCGCAATCACCACAAACTGCCCGGCCTTGATGACGGTGCCCGCCGGAAAATCGAAGTCGACCCCGCCATCGATCCGCCAGCCGGAAAGGTCGACGTCGACCGAATTCTGATTCTTCAGTTCAATCCATTCGCCCGAGGTCTGCGCGTCGGCAGGATGGTAATGGAGTTCATTGAAGGTGACCACGGAGTCGACCCCGCCCATGGCAGGGCAGGTAAGCGCGGCGGCGGCAATCAGATGGGGAAGTCGCATGTCAGCAAAGCGGGGGTTCACGTGCCAGATTGACGGATGGCGCGCGGAAAGTCCCGCAAAATCCATGCGGTCTGGGCTGGGGAAATGCCATTGCGTCGGCAGCGGCGGGTCGGGATGAATGGCCTTCCATGAGTGTGCCCAGCGAGACCGCTGCCCCGGAACCAGACGTGCGCTGGCTCGGACGGGTGGCCTATGCGGATGGACTCGGCATTCAGGAGGAAACCGTGAGGCAACTCCTCGCCGGATCCGCCCGGGAAACCATTCTGCTCCTCGAGCACGACCCGGTCTTCACCATCGGTCGCACCCACGACCGCAGCAGCCTTGGTGACCCGGAAAAACTGCCCGCGCCACTCGTGGAAATCGGACGCGGCGGCAAGGCCACGTGGCACGGCCCCGGCCAGCTCGTCGGATATCCTCTCCTCCGCCTCGTCCGCTACGGTCAGGACCTCCACGCCTACCTGCGTTGCCTCGAACAGGCTCTCATCGATGGCTGCGCGGCGCTGGGAGTCGCCGCGGGCCGGAGCGACGGTCTCACGGGTGTCTGGGTCGGCACCCGCAAGCTCGCGAGCATCGGAGTCGGTGCCCGACAGTGGATTTCCATGCACGGTTTCGCCATCAACATCGCCGGGGAACTCGACGGGTTCGCCGCCATCACGCCCTGCGGCATCGATGGCGTCACCATGACGTCGCTCGAACGCGAAGGCGTCCGCGGCATGGATGTCGAGGCGGCTGCCCATCACTTTGCGCCGTACCTTCTGGCGTCGCTGCATACCCTGCGGGCACAGGGAACTTCCACCTGATGCCGTTGCGTTTCCCCCGCTCCTGCTTTCCGTATCCCTCCCAGCAACATGACTCCGAAAATCGATCCAGCCCTGCACCAGGACAAGAAACCTTCGTGGATCAAGGTCCGGCTGCCCAGCAATCCGGTCTTCTGGTCAACGAAGGCACTCGTTTCCGATCTCAAGCTGCACACGGTCTGCGAGGAAGCTCAGTGCCCGAACCGATGGGAATGCTGGAGCCAGGGAACCGCGACGTTCATGATCGCCGGGGACCGCTGCACCCGGGCCTGCGGATTCTGCGCGGTCAAAACCGCCAAGCCGTTTGCCCTCGAAGCCGACGAACCCGACCGCGTCGCCGAGGCCACCAAACGCATGAAACTCAATCACGTCGTGATCACCGCAGTGGCCCGCGACGACGTCAGTGACGGCGGGGCCGAACACTTCGCCCGCACCATCGAGGCCGTGCGCCGCGAAAATCCGGGCATCGTCATCGAAATCCTCGTGCCTGACTTCAATGGCAAGGACGACGCCCTCGCCACGGTCATGGCGGCCCGACCGCACATCTTCAATCATAACCTCGAAACCGTGGAACGCCTCACCCCGCTCGTCCGCAGCCGGGCCCAGTACCACCGCAGCCTCCATGTCCTCAAACGCGCCGGAGCAATGAGCGAAGGCCGCGTCGCCACCAAAAGCGGCATCATGCTCGGCCTCGGCGAAACGGAGACCGAAATCTTCCAGGCCATGGACGACCTCCGCGAAGCCGGCGTCACTGTCCTCACCATGGGCCAATACCTGCGCCCGTCGGAAAAGCATCTTCCGGTCGTCGAGTATGTCCACCCCGACCGCTTTGCCTTCCTCAAGGAACTCGCCGAACGCAAAGGCTTCCGTCACGTGGCTTCCGGCCCGCTCGTGCGCAGTTCCTACCACGCCGCCGATTTCAAACCGGAACTCGACCTCCAGCGCGACGACTGAACCCCCGCGAATGGAACGGTCGGACCGCATCAATGCGGGTGTCTGTCGAAATCCAGAAAGCTGCGATGCTCGCAGCAGTCCAAAGCCTGGCGGCTTCGTGGTTTGATGGGTTGTCCCGGATTCGCTGATCGATCCAGTCGTCGACGCGTTGCGTCCCGGAACCACGAAGCCATTCCCACAGCAAAGAGCCGAAGGCTTTGGACTGCGGTGAGCATCACCGCTTTTCGTGAGCGCGGAGCGCGGGATCTCGTCTCCCCCAGCCAGCTTGAACCGTCGAAATCCAGAAAGCTGCGATGCTCGCAGCAGTCCAAAGCCTGGCGGCTTCGTTCTGTGAGCGGTCTCTCCGAATTCGTCGTGCTGCTCAGTCGTCAGTGCGTTTCGTCCCGGAGCCACGAAGCCATTTCCACAGCAAAGAGCCGAAGGCTTTGGACTGCGGTGAGCATCACCGCTTTCCTGAGCGCGGAGCGCGGGATCTCGTCTCCCCCAGCCTTCTCAAACCGTCGAGATCCAGAAAGCTGCGATGCTCGCAGCAGTCCAAAGCCTGGCGGCTTCGTGGTTTGATGACCGTTCCTGAATTCGTCGTGCTGCTCAGTCGTCGACGCGTTTCGTCCCGGGAACCACGGGGCCATATTCATAGCAGAGAGCCGAAGGCTTTGGACTGCGGTGAGCATCACCGCTTTTCGTGAGCGCGGAGCGCGGGATCTCGTCGTTGCCAGCCTTCTCAAACCGTCGAAATCCAGAAAGCTGCGATGCTCGCAGCAGTCCAAAGCCTGGCGGCTTCGTTCTGTGATGACCGTTCCTGAATTCGTCGTGCTGCTCAGTCGTCAGTGCGTTTCGTTCCGGGAACCACGGGGCCATTTCCACAGCAAAGAGCCGAAGGCTTTGGACTGCGGTGAGCATCACCGCTTTTCCTGAGCGCGGAGCGCGGGATCTCGACCCACCCCAGCCTTCTCGAACTGTCGAAATCCAGAAAGCTGCGATGCTCGCAGCAGTCCAAAGCCTGGCGGCTTCGTTCTGTGATGACTGGTCCTGAATTCGTTGCCACGCCCAGTCGTCTGCGCCACGAAGCCACTTTCATAGCAGAGAGCCGAAGGCTTTGGACTGCGGTGAGCATCACCGCTTTTCGTGAGCGCGGAGCGCGGGATCTCGACTCATCCCAGCCTTCTCGAACCGTCGAAATCCAGAAAGCTGCGATGCTCGCAGCAGTCCAAAGCCTGGCGGCTTCGTGCTTTGATGTGTCACTCCGGATTCGCTGATCCATCCAGTCATTGGCGGCTCTGCCGGTAGTGGGAGCGGAGGAAGCGTGGCAGACTGGGCCGGCGGGGCGCTTCCGGCGATCCATCCCGGGGCCGGTCACGCAATCGCGGATCGGAGAGGGTATTTCTGCAACATTGGGCTGCAAATTGCATAATATTAAGGTGTAATGAGTCCCCGCGCCGCTCTGGTCTCCAGTCTTTCTCCCAGCCTTGCGGCGATTGAAGACAAGCTACCAAACCTTCTCAATCCAGCCATCCCCCTGTCTCACCAGCAGGCGGGTATGATGCTGAATAAAGATCCTGCCTGCGACGATCAACCAATCGAGAAGCCATCGTGGCTCAAGAAACCCGAGACCGTCATCAGTGAATTCTTCCAGTCGATCTGGAAGCTGTTTGCCGCGGCGTACGTTCCTCTTGAGGACGAAAAGCTGAAGGATGTTGGGCAGGCAAAGAAGCCGCACTGGCCGCAGCAGGGTCACTTCTGGCGGATTGCGGCCGCCCGGAGGGTCATGGCCAACTGGAACCGGAGTCTGGACAAAGAATTCAAGCTGGAACGCAAGCGATTGGTGCTGCTGGTCTCGGTCATGGCCGTGGCGCTGGCGTTGTACGACAACTGGTTCGGGTCGGGCGGCACGCTGCGGGCGGCTTTTCTGGTGGCAGCGGTGACCGCCGTGGCGGCGGCCTGGCTTCACTTCCGGCGGCGTCGGCTTTTCCTCGAAGACTGGGTGAATGATACTCGGGTCATTTCCGAAGTCCTGCGCGTTCAGTTCTTCTGGAGCGCAGCTGGCCTGCCGGATTCCGCAATCGACGAATACCACCCCCAGGCCGCGGAAAAATGCAAGTTCATCCACGATTTCTGCTGCCTTGTCAGCGGGACCCCGGCCCAGACCACTGCATGGGAACAGTTCCTGCAGAATAATCCCGCTGCATGCAAAGAAATCATGCGCAGGATCCGGAAAGGTTGGCTGAAGGAACAGGAATGCTTCTTCCTGAATGCATGCGATAAACTCCGTGCCGCCGACAAAGACCATGGGAAGAACGGGAGATTCTGGCTGGTGCTTGGGTTCACGCTGCTGATTGGCCGGGCGGTGATCAGTCCGGCATGGTTGACGCAGATGGCCTGGCCCATCGATTGTCTGTGGGTCGTTTCCTTTCTGACGGCGGGACTGCTGATGCTGGCCCGGCTCATCACACGGCTCCCATGGAGGAACTGGGCCGATGGATGCGCCACGGTGGTGCTCGGCTTCGTGGGGTTGCTCGCGCTGGCCTTTGCGGTCCGCATGACGGTGCCCGACCCTTTCCGGCAGCAGGAATGGTTCGATGCCATCAGCGGATTGACCAAAACCCTCGCGCTGGCCTACGGTACCATCCGATCAGTTCAGGGATCCCTCCGCTTCACCAGAGAAAACCTCCAGCGATACGAAGAAATGCATCAGTACATGAAGAAGATGGGGGAGGAATTCGATACTCTGATTGGTAAGGATTGTACCCTCAGAGGTCTGCAGCGCAAGCTCCGGCAGATCGGGCGCGCGGCACTCCGCGAGAATGCGGAATGGCTTCAGATGCACCGGGACCGTCCGCTCGACCTCTTTACCCCTCCCACCTGATGGCCCCGAATTTCCAACGATTGGACCTTGCCAAAGGCGACGGCGGACAGCCGGAGGTCAGCATGGACTTTGTTATCGTCCCGCGAGGATCTTTTCTCATGGGCGATGCCGATGGAGATTCAGGCGAACAACCGTTGCACGAGGTGATCATCGATCAGGCCTTCTGCATGGCGAGAACTCCCGTGACCCGCCGCCAATATCAGGCACTGGTCGGTTCCCTCCCGGATAACCAGGAAGTCAGCGACGGTCCAGTCACCAACGTGTCGTGGCATGACGCGATGAAGTTCCTTCCACTGGTGCAGCGGACAATCGATGAGAATCCAGCGTGGGCAGCCAAGGTCCTCCGGGCCATGGGGCTGGACACGCTAACGTTTCGATTGCTGGCGGCCTTGCCCAGCGAAGCCCAGTGGGAATACGCCTGCCGCTGGCGCTCGGGCCCGCAAGGGGTCTGCACCCCCCAATCCTGTGCCCGCACCGATTACTATTCCGGTGACGGTCAAGCAGCGCTCGCTGCACTGGGATGGAAACCAGGTGCGAGTTGGGAGTCTCCGCCGGACTTGCGAGCGGCCTGCCCGCACCCGCTCGGCCTTGCGGGACTCCATGGATTCGTCTGGCAATGGTGCGCGGACGTTTTCGACTCCGAGGCCTACCGGAAACGGGTCTCGCCGTGGCGGGCGAGGACGTGGGATTCCCACGATGCGGGGAACGATGCGTCACATGTTCTGCGGGGCGGCTCGTGGTTGCTTCCTGCCGAGCGCGCCCGTGCGGCGTTCCGCTACAGGAACTGGCCGGTGATCCGGTACTGGAGCATCGGTTTCCGGCTGGTGCTGGTCCCCGGGACTGCAGGTGGAGCCAGTCAGGCGGGAGGGAGCGGAGCGACCGACCGCAGGGACCAGCCAACCGCCGGGCGCGAGCCGGAGCGGAGCGGAGGTGGAAGCCCGGCGGGCGGCGGGTCCGGCCTTACGCATCCGGAACCGCCAACCGAGCATGATCCATGAAGGCGGTGGGGGGATTGGTGAGTCAGATGGCCACGTGGCAGAACGTGGCGCGGGCAGCCTGGCGGGCAGCCTGCGGCAAGCGGCAGCGACCAGAAGTGCGGGCGTTCTTCGCCAATTATCCGGCTGAGGCGGCCTTCCTGATCTCGGGGCTGGAATCCGGTCGGTATGCCTTCGGTCCGTACAGGAATTTCCCGGTGCGCGATCCCAAGACCAGAATCATTCATGCCCCGTCATTCCGGGATCGGGTGATGCATCATGCCATCATGGCGGTGGCGGCACCCGTTTTTGAACAATCCGCATGGCCCCACAGTTATGCTTGCCGCACCGGACGAGGTCATCACGCGGCGGTACGTCAGGCGCGGTCATGGATGCGCCGCAGCGATTGGTATCTCAAGCTTGATGTGGCGAAGTATTATGATTCGCTGCCTCACGATCAGCTACGGGAAGCGCTGGCGCGGCGCTTCC
>JBIICE010000237.1:0-5801 GCA_044239025.1 Verrucomicrobiales bacterium | reverse complement strand
GTACCCCGACCGCTGGTCGCTTACCGAAGCGCTGCTGCCGGCCGTCCGTCAGGAACTCTGCGACCTCGTCGACGCCGGCTGCACGGAAATCACCGTCGATGAACCCAGCATGAGCTGCTACGGCTACCGCGAAGATCCCCTGCGCTTCGTCGATATCTTCAATCGCACGGTCGCAGGAGTCTACGGCCGCTGCCGCCTCAGCACGCATCTGTGCTTCGGCAACTTCAAGGGCCGCGCCGTAGGCCCGCGCCGCTACGCCCCCCTCTTTCCCGCCTTTCTCGGCCTCCACGTCGATGAGATCCACCTTGAAATGGCGAGCCGCGAATACGCGGAACTCTCCCTCATCGAATCCATTGCCCCGCACCGCGACGTCAGCATCGGCATCATCGACGTGAAGAGCTACTTCATCGAATCGCCGGAGTGGATCGCTGAATCCGTCCGCCGCTGCCTCCACTTCGCCAAACCGGAACAACTCTCGTTCTCTCCCGACTGCGGCCTCAGTCAGACCGCCCGCTGGGCCGCGAAACGCAAACTCGCCAACATGGTCGCCGGCGTGCACATCGTGCGCCGTGAACTCGGGCTGCCCACGGCCTAGAAATTCCGGGAATTCCCGGGTGCCGACCGGATCCGCATCCGTATCCTGAGCACAGGTTCCCATGGCTCATCCTCAGCGACTGTTTCTTTTCCTGCTGACCTGCCTCGGCCACGCCGCCGCGGGTGAAATCAAGCCCGGTCAGCCACTCTTCGGTACGGGCTTCCCGGAACTCTCCGCCGCGGCCCCGGCGGGCCGGGAGCACAACTTCCTCGTCGTCGCCGACAACGAACTGCCTTCGCTTGGCCTGTTCCGCCTGAGCGACTTTCCGGCGGTCATTCACGCGCCCGCCCTCCGCTCCGCCATGTCGCCGGACTACGCCATCGATGACATCGAAGGAGCCACGGTCTTCCCCTGGGACATCGACGGCGACGGCAACCCGGAGGCAGTCTACCATGTCTTCACCGGCTCCTGCGCGCGCACCAAAGGGAAGGGAAAAACCGAACCCCGGCGCGATGCCCTTTTCGCCCTCTCCATCGACCCGGCCGCGCCCGCCGGCAAAGTGTTCCCGGATCCCTCGGGCGTGGAGTACAACCGCTCCCTCCGCGAACAGATCCGCGCCCTCGGCAGCAGCAACCCCTCCACCCCATGGGGCCCCCTGCTGCGCAACGCGGTCTCCCGCCCAGGCACTCCGGCCACCGCAGCCGACACCACGCTCGCCGGAGCCGACGGACTGAACATCGAGGGCCTCAGCACTTCGCTCGACGGCACTTCACTGCTCCTTGGTCTCCGCAGCCCGCTCTGCCGGGGACGGGCTCTGCTCATTCCACTTGGGAATCCGGTGGCTCTCCTCGGACTCGGGGAAAGCCAGCCGCAGCCCGCCGCTCCAGCCACGCCCATTCTCCTCGACCTCGCGGGCCTCGGCATCCGCAGCATCGAACGTGACCCCGCGGGCCACAGCTACTGGATCGCGGCAGGTCCGGCCGGTCAGGAAGATGGACCGTTCGCACTGTTCCAATGGAACGGCGATCCCGCCGCCGCCCCGAAGCGGATTCCGCTCCCCGAATCTCCCTTCGGCCAAAAGCTTTCCCTTGAAGCCATTGCCACGGCACCAACGTGGCCCTTCGTGCTCGCTTTCGCGGACGGTGGCCAGAAAATGCCCTTCTTCCGGGGCATCGCCATCGCCAGACAACCCTGACGGATTCCCTCAGGATGCCGTCGGCAGGTACTGCCGGAGCAGGGCCCGCTCACCCGCACGCAGGGGGCGCTCTCCCAGCCGGTCCCGCACGGCCTGCGCCTCGCTCTGCCGGTTTCCCGCGGCCAGCACCGCGGCCTGCACCACCAGCCAGCCAGCCGGACATTCACCCTGCGCCGGAATCAACCCCTCCAGCAGCTGCTGGGCCGCAGGCTGCCGCCCTCTCCTCAGTTCCGCCAGTGCCGCGGTCACCTTCCACCACGCATCCGGAGCCACCCACGTCGCCATCTGCTCCGCCAATGCATAGTCGTCCGACTCCGCCTCTCCAGCCAGCAGCTTCAGATGGAGCAGCTCACTGCGGAATCCATCGGCCTGCGGCCAGAGCGCGAGCAGCGCTTCCAGTGCCTTGCGTTGCTCCGCTTCCTGATCCGGTCGCGTCCGCAGCACGCGGATCCGTTCCACCCGCGCCAGCATTCCCACCTCGGCATCATGCTCCGCAAATCTCAGAAAGAGATCCGCAGGAATCCAATCCCCACGCTTTGCCATCTCGCGGCCAGCTTCCAGCAGTTGCGCGGGCGTGGCCTCCTTCCGCGCTTCCGTCTGCACTTCACCCGCCGCAGCCGCCACCGCGGGATTTCCTCCGGGCTGAACTCCGGCCGCGAGCGCAGCCTCACCAGATTCCGCCCGGTAAAGATAGAGCGCCCTCACCACCGGGGGCAGCACGCGTGGCTCCGCCACTGCTGCCGTCCGCACACTCGGGAATCGTTCCTGCGCCAGCAGTGATTCCATCCGCAGCCGCACCCAATCCGGATCCGTCGCCGCCTTCGCGGTACGGTCAAACAAGCGCAGCACTTCGTCGTGATTCCCGGTCTCTGCCAGCCAGCGCCCGACGCGCAGCTGCGCAGGAGCCTCCAGGCGCGGCCACGTCGCCACCGCTTCCCTCACAATCTGTTCCCGCTGCTCCGGCCGGATTGCCAGATCCATGGCCCGCAGCCGCAGTTCGAGCCCCAGCTTCTGCTCCTCATCCAGCCGGCTGAACATTGCCCGTACCGAATGCCGCAATCCATCGACCACCTCGTCTCCCGCACGCAGGACCGCATGACTCTGCTTCATGGCCTCCACCCTCAGCCCGGCCGCTTCGATCTGGTCACGCAGCGGCAAATCGACACGTGTCTGCAGCTTCTCGAGGCGCTGCAATCCCTCGAGGATCCGGCTGCTTGCCTGTTCTCCTTCGGCCGCCGGCCGCACCATCAGGGCACACAGGGCCATGTCGATCGACAGCTCATTGGGCCTGTGCAGCAATCCACTGCGCAGGCGGCTCTCCGCCTCATCGTGCTGCCCGCACCGCGCCAGCCAGCGCGCCTCGGCAATGAGACGCCGCGGCAGAGACGATTCCACCGGATCGTGCAGCCACTGCTGCACGACCGCAGGCATGAATTCAGGATAACTGGAAACGAGCGCAAATTCGGCCGCCCTCACCTGATCCAGTTCCGTGGGATCCTGGCCCTTCATCAGCAGCCCCACCACCCCGGCCGCCTTCTCATCCCCGCGCGGCAGATAGTAATCGGCAGCCAAGCGAAGCGCTTCGGGATCTCCCGCCGATTCCTGCACGGCCTTCTTCATCATCTCGGACGCCGACGCCGACGCCCCCTTGGCTTCCTCCAGTACCGCCGCCGCCACCGCATCGCGGCCCCCGGTGGCACGCTTCCAGAGCGTACCCGTCGCCACTTTCCACGCCAGCCAACTCACCGCGGCCAGCACGGGCACGAGCAGCAGCCACCGCAGCTTCAGCAGCTTCAGCAGCAGGCCACCGCTCCTGCGCCGCCGCCTCGTGCGGACCTTCCCGAGACTCTGGCGGTGCTTCCATGGCGGACTTCCCGGACGCCCCATCGATGGGGCCGTCGCCGGAGAAATGCGCACCGTGACCGGTTCCGCTCCCTCCAGCGGGACTTCCGGTTCCGGTTCCGGTTCCCGCCAGACTTCCCGCAGGGGCACCGGACGCTGCAGCCCGCCTGCCGCAGGACCTATGACTCCAGCCTCAGGCTCCGCCGCCTCCGCCACTGCCTGATTCCCGGCCGGAAAGACATCGCCCGCGTTGCGCGAGGGACGACGCAGGATCGAACGGATGGATTCCGGCACCCGCTTCTGCGGCTCCGGAATCTCAAGCGACCGGTCCGGCTCCATGACGTCATGATGATCCACCCTGCGCTCCTCGGTCCCGGCATGAACCGGCGGCGGCGTTCCGGACTCCGCAGCACGTTCCACGGCCAACGATTCGGCTTCCTCCGACTCCTCGACCACCGGTTTCACCGGTTCCAGCTCCAGGCCGGGCAGCGCATCCACTGCTTCCGCATCGGATTTCCCGGGCGTTGCACCGACGGACAACGGACCAAGGTCCAGATCAAATCCAAAGGTCTGCTGCACGAAGGCCGACCCCATGGACGAGCGCTCGGGTCGGTCACTATTCCCAGATTTCGGTGTCATGAATCAGCAAAGCTCGGCCGATCCTGTCAGCAGCAGAGGTCTGACAGCGACCGACCGCACATGTAACCCCAGGACATCAACGGGTTCAAGAAGCCATCGTCGCGATTTCGCGGTTCCGCCGTACATCTCGCCGCAATGGCTCACCGGTCGCGGATTGCCCGCCATCCACCCGTCCCGGCCTCACGGCCTCACGGCTTCCTTGGTCCCCGGCGGCGGTAGACCGCCTTGCCGCGTCGCGGATGGCTCCCGCTTTCCGGGGTCTCCGCGGCCTTCGGAAGCGGCTGCGCATCCAGTGATGCCACGGAGTCACCCCGCAGCATCTCGCCCCGGTCGATGACCGCGGCCGCCAGATCATAGTCGCACCTGCGGAAGTACTCGAGGCCCACCTCGATGGCATCGCGGATCATTTGCGCCCGTTTGCGGTTCATGAGTCCAGCCACCTCATCGATCCGGTCGAGCAGATCCGTAGGCAGAGACAGGGGTATCGGTCGCGACTTGGGCTTCATGGCGGTTCGGATGGGCGATTCGTCCATTCGTACTGTGCACGAAGCATCTCCAGAGGCAACCGCCACGAACCTCACTCCAGTGGGTGTTCCTTCAGCAGTTCCTCCACGGTGTAGAGGGTGCCGCGCTGCCCGGTGGCCTCGCGAACGCGGCGGACATCACCAGCGGTCACGGCCGGAGACTGATTGCCGAAGCTGTTGCGCACAAAGGTGAGCACCGAAGCCAGTTCTGCGTCCTTCAGCAGCCCGCCAAAGGGTGTCATCGGTACCGAGCCATCGTACTTCTTCCCGTTCAGCTCGAGGGACCCCATCAGCCCGTAGAGCGAGAGCTTGACGAGGCGGTCGGTACTGCCATTGACCCACGGACTCTTCGCCAGTGATGGAAACGCCGGATCGAGTCCTTGGCCGTTCGGCTGGTGGCACGTCGTGCAGTGGCCATCACGGAAATAGATCTCCTGACCCGCGAGGTACTGCTTCTTTTCGTCGTCGTTCAGGTGCCCGGGAGCCGGCAGCACCGGATGCTCCGCCACGACCTGCTCGGCAAGCCCTGCGAGACGGTCGCCCGCCGTGCGCACCGCATGCTTGCTCCATTCATCGACCGGAAGCGCCCCGGCCGCTGCGACAATGCGCCGCGCCGACGGAATGTCGGCCAGCCATGATGCCGCTACCACCGCTTCCAGCCGCACCCGGCCGCTTTCGTCGACGGCCGCCTTCTCCAGCAGCGCAGCATGATCCGCGACCCGGTGCCAGTTGTAGCGCAGCACCCGCACCGCGGACGCACGCGCATGAAAATCCTTGGCCGCCAGCAACTGCCGCATCAGTCCCTCATCAGCCTGATTCAATCCCCAGGTCACCCAGAGCGCTTCAGTGAGATGGTGCTCGTACGCCGGGTCCTCCTTGCTGAGCGAGGCTGTCCACGCCTTGACGGCCGCCAGCACTTCGGCCGCGGGACGGCCACGCAGTTCCCGCCGGCTCCGGTACCGTGTCCGGTCCTCGGGAAGCTTGAGGTTCTCCAGCAGCGTCGCCACCGGGGCACCCGCCACTTCCGCTGGCTTCACAAGGGGACGCAATGGATACGTGATCCGGT
>JBIICE010000039.1:0-23311 GCA_044239025.1 Verrucomicrobiales bacterium | reverse complement strand
TCAAAGCGCCCACCCCGGACGAATTCCGCGAACTGCCCGGAGCCCCGGGCAATTTCATCCACTCCCGCACAGGCTTCGTCTTCGCCGCGGAAACCCGATCCCTCGCCGCGGCCCGCCGCCTCGTTCTCATCGCCGTCAGCAGCGACCACGTGGCCCGCAACACATGGTTCGACGGCCCCGGCGATCAGCTCGCCGACAACTTCGACCCAGTCGCGCTCAAGCCCCTGCTGCTGGATGCCTTCCGCGACCTCACAGCCGACCGCATCGACAGCTTCGGATTCTTCACGGATTCATCCGGCACGGAACGCGTCGGTCTCTACCCATATCATGGCTACAAGGACGAAAGCGACCTCACGGCATTCGCTCTCTCGCTCCGCCCGGCTCCGGAGAAGGACCCGGATACTCTCGCTCTCTGGAACACCACCATCAACGCCGTTCCTCCGGCCCTTCCCCCACCGCGTTTTGCCTTTGCCTTCGATGAAGGCGGATCGGCCCAGCTCCCTGACAACCTCATGGGTGCAGGTCTGAACCGCGATCCCGCGAGCGGCAGCCTCACGGTGCAATCCACGGAACCATGGCAGACCCCCACATTCCCGGAAGTCTGGATGACAAAATCCCAGAAAGGATCAGTCGTGCGCATCCACGCCCCCGCCGACACCCGTGCCTCGCTCGCCGCAGAATACTTCACCGCACCGCAGGCCGTCCACACCACGCCCGCCGCCCGCTACCCATGGCGCGATGGCTTCAGTCCATTCCCCACGGCAGTGGCCATCGACCCATGGGGCGAATGCTGGATCGCCAACTCCGGGGACAATCTCCCCATCCATGGATCCGTGATGGGCAGCGTCACCCGCATCGGCCTCGCCCTCGGCGGAACCCGCTGCCGCAGCGACGGATCCCCAGACCCGGCAGGTGACTTCCTCAAACCCCCTTTCACCTACCTCAGCCCGAGTGTCGCGGATCGGGATGGCGATGGCCTCCTCCGCACAGCCCTCGGCCCCCATCCCCTGCCATGGCAAGGCAAATCCGACGCCACCAGCCTCAATGGCACAGTCACCGAAGCCATGGACGAACTCATCACAGGCTACGTCCGCATCCCCATCCGAAGGGTCGCCACCCTCACCTTCCATGATGGCTTGCTCTGGGCGGGCAGCCCGCACCTCAACGCATGGTGCGCCATCAATCCCATGACTGCCCGGCCGGTTCCTCCTCCCTTCCGCACCGCCGGTGCCGAAGCCGGCATCGACAGCCCCCTCCAGCAATTCTTCTGGACCCTCGGCAATGGCCGCACCTCCCTCCACGTCTTCTCGCCGGATCAGCCGAATCTCCCCATCTTCAAGGTATCGCTCGACCCGGACCTCGGACCCGCCGCCTCCCACGGATCGGCCATCGCCCCATGGCTCGGAATCAATGCCTCGGCCTATGGCATCTGGATCGCTTCGCGTCACCCCACCCTCCCCAACGAACTCTCACTGGCCACGGAATCTCCACACACCTTCTCCCGTCTCCCCCTCCGGGACGGCAAATTCTCCTCGGCGGGCATCACAGCCCTCACCCAACTGTCCCCGCCACCCGGATCCCAGAACCCGATCGTCGCTCTCACCGAATCCTCCCTTCCCGAAAATCCTGACCCTGCCGGCGTTCCGCCTGCCAACGGCTCGTTCTGGCTCGCCAGCCCCGATGACGATGCCGTCCGCTTCATCGCCATCCCGGGCAATCCAGATGTCCCGCCACCCTTCAATCACGGCCTCGCCGGCCTCGCCCAGGGACGCGGACGCGACCTCTGGCTAGCCGATTTCCTCGGTCACCGCGCGCTCCGCATGGATGCCTCGGGCAAACTCACCGACGCCCTCCTGCTCTATTCGAAAACCGAACTCGACAAGGCCGCCGCCGAAGCCGCCAGCACGAGATCGGAAGATCCTTTCCACCGCCTTGCCGGACCATGGACCACCGGCGACATGGCGGGCCTCAACCCTCCATCGCGGCGGAATTCCGCCGTACTCGTCATCACCGCCGATGCCCGCCGCCCGGATTACCCATGGGAAGCCATCAAATGGAAAGGCAACGGCCTCGACCCCACCACCATCTCCGCCTTCGCCCGCGCGGCCAACAAGCCGCTCGCCCCGCCAGCGCCGCTCCACCGCGTCACCCCAGGCCAACCCCTCAAGGGTGCCGTCGGCCGATTCCTCCAGATATACCTCACCCTCTCCCACCCCATCGGTTCCCCTGCCCCCGCCCTCTCTTCCCTGACCGCACAGTAGGAGCCTTCTGATGAACCCGGGCCGGCAGCACGGCGGGGAATGCTTCCGCAGGCTCCCGGCAGTCCGCACTGATTCGTTAGTTTTCTCAAAAGAAGTGACTTGCATTCCGTCACAGAATTCCGTTATTCCGATATAGCCGGATTTACGGCTCTCCATCAACCCCGTTCACTCAATACCATGATCCGCTCCCTCTTCCTCTCCGCTGCCCTCGCAGCCCTCTCACTCCCTTCCGCATACGCTCAGGCCGATGCCGCGAAGGCGCTCAAGTCGGCAGCCGGCAAAGCCGCCGAGGCCGCCGCTGACACGGCGAAAAAAGCAACCCCGCGCACCACCACCCCAGTCAAACCGGAGGAACTCTCCGCCGCGGACAAGGCCCTGCTCGCCCACGGCGAAAAGGAAGCTGGCAAACTCACGCCCACTCAGCAGTCGAAACTCCTCGATCTCGTCAACAAGGCCGAACAGAAGGAACTCACTGCCATCCCTGGCGTGGGCGAAGTCAAATCGGGGAACATTGTCGCCAAACGCCCCGTCCGCAACGTGGCCGACCTCATCATGATCGATGGCATCGGCGAATCGACCTTCGACGGCATCATCAAATGGGTGAAGGAGGGCATGAAGACCCCGGAACCGACTGCCAAGCCGTCCACGACCGCCAAGCCGGAACCAAAGGAATCGAAAACCGCCCCGGCCAAGGCAGACGCCCCCAGCCGGAAACCGGCTAGCACCAAAGAAGCCGCCAAGGACGCCCTCAAGGAAGCCGCCAAACCGGAAGTCAAAGAGGCCCCCGCACGCCGCAAGGCTTCCTGACCTTCGACGGCGGCGCCACGAAGTCCCGTGGCATCAGGCCCGTCCCCCGCAGGGGATCCCTTCACAACACACGGCGCTGCCGCTCTCCCAGGGATGGCATCGTCGGGATCCGCATCCGGGCCCGGCTCTTCCACAGGATCCTAGCCGGAACCGGACTCCCACACCCCACTCCCGAAGGGACGCGGTCACCCCGCGTCCCTTCCGTCTTTCGGGACATTCACAAAATTCCCCAGCCGCTCCGCAGAAACGGTGTGACCGATGAGTCTC
Source organism: Verrucomicrobiales bacterium (assembly GCA_044239025.1). Taxonomy (GTDB): domain Bacteria; phylum Verrucomicrobiota; class Verrucomicrobiia; order Verrucomicrobiales; family V1-33; genus V1-33. The sequence continues at coordinate 19,976 of JBIICE010000039.1, read as the reverse complement.
CAGTTCGTCTTCCTTATCAAATGCGCTCATGGCTCATGGTGACCTGCCCCCACCCGAAGCATGGGACGGTCTGCTCGCCGCGGTCCGCTCAGGTGACCAGCACGCCGCCGAGGCATTGGTGCAGCATCTCTACGGGCACGTCATCCGCATCATCCGATCGCACCTCCCCCGCGCCACGGACGAACAGGATCTCGCCCAGGATGTCTTTCTCAAGGTCTTCACAAAACTCGATTCCTTCCGCGGAGACCAACCCTTCCCGCACTGGGTCGCACGCATCGCAGTCAATACCTGCTACGACCGACTCCGCCATCAGCGCAGCCGACCCGAAATCCGCTTTGCCGACCTCTCGGAGGAGGAGTCCGAATTCCTCGCGGCAAGCCTGTCGTCCCCGGAGACGGAAACCGCGCCTGATCACGCCCCGGCAGAAGCGCACGCCCTCATCGGCAAACTCCTCGATACTCTCAATCCCACGGAACAGACGGTACTCCGCCTGCTTGACCTCGAACAGAAATCGGTCCGCGAAATCTCGGAAATCACCGGCTGGGGCGCCAGCAAAGTCAAGGTGACAGCCATGCGCGCCCGACGTAAATTAAACGAAACCCTGCATCGCCTCGAATCCGGCCTGCGCTGACATGCCCCCAGCCCATCCAGAACTGCCGCTGCCTCCCGATTCCCCATGGAACCGGTTAGCTGCCGCCGCGCGCGGCCCGCAGCACCCCATCAGCCCGCCACCGGGTACCCCGCCACCGGGTTTCACCAGTCGCGTCATATCCCGATGGACAGAACTGCGGCAGAACGAGACGTTCCTCCTCTGGTCGCGCTGGTCGCTCCGCACCGCCCTCGCCGCCGCCGCCGCGGCGGTTCTCGTGCACTTCCTGCCGCCAGCTCCTCCAGCCCCGACCCTGATCGCACCGCCCGACGTGCCCATTCCTTCCCTCCCGCCGCCATAACGCACCCCATGGCCTCCCGACTCCAACGCAGCGCCGGCCTTGCCGCCTGCCTCGGCACGCTCTTCGCTTCCGGCCTCGCCATAGGCTACCGGTTCGGTCAGCACACGAGTCGTTCCTCCACGGCACCACTGGCCGACCCCACAATATCGCCAGCCGACTGGACCTCCCGGGCCTGCGAGGCGCTCCAGAACGACCTCGACCTTTCCCCTGCCCAGGGCGAACGGGTCCGTTCCCATATCGCCACGGCTTCCCAGGGGATTTTTGTGGACCGCGAGCGCGCTCTGCTCCAGATTCACCTCCGCATCCTCGAGGTGCACGATCTTCTGGCCAGCGACGCCTCGCTCGACGACCATCAGAAAGTCCGCCTCAAAGCCAGCCGCGCCAAACTCCGCCGCCTCATCACCAGCAGATTCGCCGATCTGCTCCGCGAAGCACCCGATTCCCTCCCCCTGCTCCAGGAAGAAAAGGCCTGATTCATCCCATGTCCCCGAGTCGCCTCACCGCAGCCATCTCTCTGCTGGCCGCAGCTTCCGCTGCCGGTTACTGGTTCCTTTCCCATTCCGGGGAAGTTTCCGGGACCGAGGCGGACCCGGAGCCTTCTTTCCGTCAGCCCGTTTCCCGGAAAACACCCGAGGCGGCCACCGTCGGCATGGCGGCCGCCGGGAACCCATCCGCCACGGACTCGCCTTCCGGAAATGCCACCCCGGCCACCCTCCGGTCGCCCGGAACTCGCCTGCCCTCCAGCGTCCGCACCCAACCCCCAACGGACCCCCGCAGCGGTTGGCGTCAGGGAGCCACCCCGCAAGGCCCAGACTCCACGCGGAATCTCTCCAATCTCTCGCGCGCAGAACTGCAGGCCCGCGCCGCCAGAGTCGAACAGGAAGCCAATCACGACCTCCGCCGCCTTGTCTCCCTCCTCGACCTCTCGCCTCAGCAGCAGGACCAGATCTTCCAGACCCTCGCCTCCCGCTCGCCTCTCTGGGTCCCTGGCATGACCACTGCCAACCCGGATGGCTCCAACCCCGGCAATCCAACGTCGACACCCCCCGCGGATTCCTCCAAGCCCACCGCGGATTCCCCAGCGACTTCCCCCACCGCAAGCACCCCGGCACCGGAAGAATCCGACCCGCTCGCCTCCATTCTCCCCTACCTCACCCCGGAACAGCAGGAAGCCCTCGTCGCCGATGAAATGGACCGCGCCGCATGGTGGGAGGAAATCATCCCCATCCTCCTCCCCGAAGACGCCATCCCCCCGGTCACGACCTCACCGGAAATCAAGGAATTCTCCGGACCGGACTCGCTCGACTAACTTTTCTGCTCCCCTCCGGACTTGCCGGAACGCGGAAAACCAGCATGGTACCCGCTCCCGTACCAGACCATGCCCACTCCACGCTGCCTCTGCCTCCTCGCCGCGAGCATCGCTGCCCTCTTCCTGCCGTCCTGCGCCGATACCTCGAACCGCCTCGTCGTCAGCGTCTCCCAGCAACGCATGGGCCTCTACCGCGACAATGATCTCAAATCCGTCTACCGGGTCTCCACTTCCAAGTTCGGTACCGGCGACAAACCGCGCTCGAACTACACCCCGCTGGGCCGACTCGCCGTCGCTCACAAAATCGGCGGGGGCCAACCCTCGGGCATGAAATTCAAAAGCCGCAGGCCCACCGGCGAAATCGTCAAACCCAACTCCCCCGGGCGCGACCCCATCGTCACCCGCATCCTCTGGCTCCGCGGCCTCGAACCGCGCAACCGCAATACCCTGCGCCGCTTCATCTACATCCACGGCACGCCCGAAGAATACAAACTCGGTACCCCCGCGAGCTACGGATGCATCCGCATGGCCAGCCGCGATGTCATCAAGGTCTACGACCAGGTCGGGCGCGGTGCCCTCGTCGATGTCATCAAAGCTCCCCTCCCGAAATCACTCTGACCCCTCCCTAACGGAAAAAATTTCCGGATTCCGGGAATTCAGCATTGACGAATGTCTCCGCGGACGTTTTAAGGCTGGCTCGACTCGCCGCGGAATGGAACCCGAAAAATCCCGCATTTTTTCCGCCGGAGGTCGCTCTTTCCATCGTTGCTCCCTCCGCCGGAACCGTTTCCCGGCGACAGGAACACATGGCGCCCCGCGTTCCCTTTCCAAACCTGATTCTTTTCTTTTCCCGATACAAATCCCATGGCGAATGTCGAACTGGATGGTGGCATCAAGATCTACCTGCGTGAGATCGGTAAAACTCCCCTGCTCACCCCGGAACAGGAGGTTGAACTCGCTGCCAAAATCAAGAAGGGCAGCAAGCGGGCCCGCGACCACATGATCAAGGCGAACCTGCGGCTCGTCGTGAAGATCGCCCAGGATTACGCCAATTACGGACTACCCCTCCTCGACCTCATCTCGGAAGGCAACATCGGCCTCATGAAGGCGGTGGAACGCTTCGATCCCAACAAGGGCGGGAAACTCTCCACCTACGCCGCATGGTGGATCAAGCAGAGCATCAAGCGCGCCCTCGCCAATCAGTCGAAAACGATCCGGCTTCCGGTCCACATGGTGGACAAGATCTCGAAGATGCGCCGCGTCGCCATGTCGATGTCCGAAGACCTCGGACGGGAACCGACCGACGACGAACTTTCGGAGGAAATCGGCATCGACCGCGCCAAGCTGGCCCAACTCAAGGCGGCCAGCCTCCGCCCGGCATCCCTCGACGCCCCCATCTCGGACGACGATTCCACCGAATTCGGCGAAATCATCGGCGACGACCGCGCCCAGACGCCGCACGAGATCCTCAGTCACCGGAACATGCATGACCAGCTCGATGGGCTGCTCGATGTCCTCGATGAACGCGAACGCAAGATCATCGACGCCCGCTTCGGTCTCAATGGGCACAAGCCGAAAACCCTCGAGGAAGTCGGTCAGGAATTCGGCGTCACCCGCGAACGGATTCGCCAGCTCCAGAACATCGCCCTCAAGAAACTCCGCCGCGCCCTCCAGAAAAAAGAGGATCCGGGCCCGAAACCTCTCAAAGGGGCCAAAGGCAAAAAAGGAGCCAAGGCGGAAGCCCTGCCCACCGGTCCGGAATTCGACGAAGACCTCGGCGACGACTTCGGCATGGAGTTCTAACGTTCCCCGTCAGACCCTGCCTTGCGGCCGCCGCAGTCCACAACCCGCCGCGCATCCCTTCAGCGCAGCCAGAATCCCGTCCCGGTGAAGTGTGCGGCCAGTGCGGCGGTCACGGCAGCAATGACGACCACGACAGCCACAAGGCGGGCCCGGCTCTGCTGATCGGGCGTGATTTCCTCATCGGGATCCTCCCCGGGGAGACCGGTCGCAAAGCCGGGAGCATTGCCCGCAGGGCCCCACGGAGAAGGTGCGGAGGCCCCGCCAGCCGTCGGCTCAAAGGGAACAAAATCGTCGTCTTCCGCATAGGCATCCCAGTCGGGTTCCGGCTGCCATGCGGCCGCGGCAGTGCCTCCAGGCGGTTCCGCCGCATGAGGGTGGACGGCTCCGGCAAACAGGGCCTCGGCGAAGCCCGGCAGCGGTGGCGACAGATCGTCCCCGTCGTCGTCTTCGGGAAATGCCACGGCCCCTGCGGCCGATGCGGGCAGTTCCTGCGGAACCTCGGCCGCGGTGGCGCGTCCCTTGCGGCGGCGCTTGTCTTTCGTGGCCTTGCCCGGTGCCGCCTTCGATCCCGCCTTTCCGACCGGAGCCTGCGGAGCCATGGGCGGCAGAATGGTCGGTTCCACCAGCGGAGCCGTCCGCAAGGGAGCCCGGCCCACGAGGGCGGCAAGGGCCTCCGTGAACTCACTGCGTTTTGCGACCGTGTCGCTGCGCGACCGCAGGGCGTCCTGCAGCAGGCCGCGGCAGCCTTCGGGCACGGACGCCATGCCCCCCATCATCCATGCCGCCAGCAGGGCAAAATCACGCACGCCGGCTGGTGCGTCCCACGGCCTCGACCCGCGCGGCGGCCCGGCGTCGCGCACCAGCGATTCCGGTTCCCATGCCTCGGGCTGACTGAACTGCAGCGTCACCGGCCACGTACGCACCCGCAGCAGGAACTTTGGCCAATCGGGCAGCGGAGTTCCGGCAAGTACGGCATCCGCCGGGGGAACCGACCCGAAAACCACCCCGATCTCGCGGGGATTCGTGAGCACGGCAGGCAAACCCAGCCGTTCGGCCTCACGGGCGGCTTCCTCCAGTTGCTGCAGCACGAGGGCCACCTCGCCAGGTTCAAGCCGGCCACGCATCCGGATCATTCGTTCCAGCGTCCAGCGACCGGTGCTTTCCTCCACAAAACAACCCGGCTCCCGGGGATGGACGCTCAGTAGCTTCAGCAGATGCCGGGATGCCGCCCCGGGCTGCTGCTTCGCTGCAAAGGACACCGGTTCGGACCAGTCGTCCCCGCAGAGACGCCCGGGTGGCAGCAACTGGATGCGCGCCGGCTGACGGTTTGCGCGCCGTGTCGCCCGCACCACATACGGTGCCGCCGCGTCGAATGGCCGGGCATCAACCACGTATTCATCCGCAAGCGCATCCGCCAGATCCCCAGGCGCAGGAAAGTGCCCGACCAGCGGAAGCCGGGGCCGCCATGCCGCTCCGTCCGCTTCCGGTGGAGCCGACAGTTCCGGACTCGATCCCTGACGGCAACGCTCCACAAGGGTCAGGAACTGCTCCATCGTCTTCGGATGATGCGGCATCGATGGACCGAACACCGTGTTCAGCAGAAACGCCAGTTCTTCCCCGCCCGGCAGACGGCTCACGAGGGAAATCATCCTGTCCCCCACCCCAGTTTCCCCCGTCAGCATGCGGCCCAGCAGTTCACCGCACGACCGGATCGCCCGGCCCTCGATGGCCCGCGGCCCCTCACTCCTCGCCACCCCTGACGTGAATCCCCAGTCGGCCACACGCACCGCAAGACCTCCAGGATCGTCCCCGGCCTGCACGATTCCGCTGTGCAGCAGATTGATGCCCGCGAGCAGTTCGGCATGCGGAGCGACGGCGCAGAGAGCCGATGCCATCTGGGAAACGAGCTGCAGGGCCAGCCACGGCGGCAGCGCCCCATGGCGGCACAGCCACGGCTCCAGACGCTCCCCGTCAAGGAAATCGGTCACGTAGAAACTGGCGCCATCATCTTCCCCGCCTTCATGCACGGGCAGGATGTGCGGATGCCGCAGCGAGGCCGCCTTCTGCACCAGTGCCTGAAAATCGGCCGCATGGATCGCCCCGTCGCCCGCCGCAATGGCCACGTGGAGTTCCGCGAAGCGCTGCCGTCCGCTGTCCCAGACGAGGCACGAGACCTCGCTGTCACTGCGCCAGACCTCAAGGGCGGCACCATCGGGATCCTGGGCGATCTGATAATTTCGGAATGTCTGCAGAACTGGCATGGCGAATCAGGCCCTCAGGGTAGCACATTTCCCGCGGGCACCACCGCCGATTTTTCCCGCCCGCACGGTACCATCCGCAGGGTCACGCCCCGCGCACTGATTCCCGGATCGCAATCAGTTCCTTCATGACGTCGGACAGCCCGCCCTGCCACGAGACGGTGCCGAAGGCATCGTGCAGCTTCCGGTAGAGAGCGTAGAGGCGGCGGTAGGACTCGTGACGGCTGCGGTCGGGCAGGTAGACCGTGTCACGCACCCGGCAGAGTGCTTCCTGGGCCTGCTGCACGGAATCGAAACCGCTCTCGACGGCTCCCGCGGCCATGGCACCGAAGAGGGCCGCGCCGAGCGCACAGGTCTGTTCGCTCTGACTCACCTTCATGGGCCGGCCCAGCACGTCGGCGTAGATCTGCATGAGGGTCGCATTGCGGACAGCGAGGCCACCGGTGCAGATGATCTCCTCCACCCGCACCCCGTATTCCTCAAAGCGGTTGATGATGGTGAGGGCTCCGAAGGCGGTGGCCTCGATGAGAGCCCGGTAGACTTCATGCGCCGTCGTCTGAAGTGTCTGTCCAAGAATCATGCCGCTGAGGCGCACGTCGGTGAGAATGGTCCGGTTGCCATTGTTCCAGTCGAGCGCCAGCAGACCGCTTTCGCCGGGCCGGAGTTTCGCGAGTTCCCGTTCCATCGACTGGAAGCGGCTGGCGGCATCGCGGCCGTAGCTGTCGGGCACGAGGTGGTTGACGAACCAAAGGAAGATGTCGCCCACGGCGCTCTGACCGGCCTCGAGGCCCCAGTACCCCGGAAGCACGGAACCGTCCACGATGCCGCAGAGCCCGGGGATGTCGCCCACAGGCTGCTGATTCGGATGAATCATGAGATCGCAGGTGCTGGTGCCGAGGATCTTGACGAGGGTGCCTTCGCGGACTCCGGCACCCACGGCTCCCATGTGCGCATCGAAGGCGCCGGTGGCCACCGCTGTTCCGGTGTGCAGTCCGAGCTTCCGCGCCCAGTTCGGCGAAAGCCGGCCGGCCAGCTGGTCGGAGGTCAGGGCCCGCTGATAGAGACGGTCGCGCAGGGCCGCCAGTCCCGGATCCAACTGTGCGAGGAAGTCGCGCGCGGGAAGCCCACCCCAGTCGGGATTGAACATGGCCTTGTGTCCGGCCGCGCAGACGCTCCGCGCCATCTTGGCCGGATCCTGCTGCCCGGTGAGCACGGCTGGAATCCAGTCGCAGTGCTCCACGAAGCTGTGGGCCGCCGCAAAGACATGAGGAGCCGAACGCTGGATGCGCAGGATCTTGCTCCAGAACCACTCACTGGAATAGACACCGCCGCAGCGCGCGAGGTATTCCGGATGCATGCGCGACGCGAGTTCCGTGATTTCAGCCGCTTCGGCATGCGCGGTGTGATCCTTCCAGAGCCATACCTGCGCACTAAGATCGTCCTGAAATTCCGGGAGGAGGCCCAGAGGCGTGCCGTCGCTGTTGACCGGAATCGGCGTGCTCCCGGTCGTGTCGACGCCGATCCCGATGATGCGGGCCGGATCGAATCCCGGGGCATTGCGGCGCGCCTGTTCCACGGCCCCGGCGATCACGGCCACCATGCCATCGAGATAATCCTGCGCATTCTGCCGCGCCACATTCGGATCCCGTGGGTCGCTGAGCACGCCGAGTTCACCCGAGGGATAGGCGAAGACCTCGCTGCCCAGCTCCTCTCCCGTCGCAAGGTCCACCAGGAGCGAACGGCAGGAATTCGTGCCGTAATCCAGTCCAATGGAGTATCGCTTGCTCATCATGAAAGGCCGTAATGCGGCGAGTTGCCGCGGTCAATCAGCGGTTCCGCCACAGTGCGGTTTCCATGATGCCATCCGGACCCCCGTTCACGGCTGCCGCACGCGCAGGCGCAGCCAGCGCTGCGGGCTTCCTGCGGGGGCCGCATCCGTAGCGGTCCACGTCTCGAGCCCGCCCGGTGCCGCTTCCATGACCGAACTGACCGCGTCCGGCGACCATGTCACGAGGTCGCTGGAAGCTTCAGCCGTGATGAGCGGAGCAGGTGCGGCGAAAGGATTGCGGGTCCAGGTGATGCTCAGCGGCAGGGATCCATTGACCAGACGGACCAGACCTGCGGCATCCGAGGCCCGGGGATTGCCCCCGAGCGCGAATTCCACGAAGTTGCTGAACCCGTCGGCATCCGGATCGGCCGTGGCCGTGAGTTGCTCCGCAGGTTGCCCTGTCATGACGCGCGCCGCCCATTGTTCATACGACTCCGTGACCGTCACGGTCGTGCTGTCGGCCGCGGTCACCCCGCCGGGCCCAGTGGCCGTCAGTCGGATTTCGTATCGGCCAGGACGCGGGAAGTTCACATTGGTGCGGCCGTTGTTCGGAGCGGTGAAGACCGCGGGAACGGGACCTTGAACGGTGGTCCATGCCACCGTGACATCGGCCACCGCGTACGGACCGGCACTGACAAGGGCATCGATGACCATCGGTTCGCCGCTGGCCAGTTCCGTATCCGGCGGCGTCACCACGCCGAAAGCGGACGGTCCACCGGGACTGGGGACACCGGGCTGCCAGCTGGTGCGCAGATCCCAGCCGGTGCGGTCGGCGAGCGGATTCACAATCTCAAGACTGGCACCCGCCCGGGTGGCCGGGAACCAGTCTCCATCGTAGCGGAAATCAAGGATGCCGAGTCCGTAGGCCGCCGTTTCGATGCGGATCGACTCCCCATTGTTGTCGAGCCGTCCTCCGGTCCACTGCACCGCCGGAACCCCGGGAAACTGCGCGGTGAATCTTGCGAGGTCCTGCGTAATGACCGCATAACCGTTTGCCGGAATCACGAGGGCCGGAAAGCTGAAGGTGATCCCGGAGGCGAAACCGACTCCCGTGACCGTGAGCGGAGCCGCGGAGATGTTCCGGAATTCCATGTATTCCGCCTGCGCCGATGATGGCGGGTCGAACATCAGTTCCGTGATGCGCAGACCGTTGATCACGGTCACGTCCGCGGAAACGTCGCTCGCGTTCGAATAGCCCGGGGTAGGCACGGGCAGATAGCCAATCGCCGTTCCTCCGTCCGGGGTGCGTCCCTGGGAGACATCGGGATTGCCCGGAAGCACCGTCACGATGTCCACGGGCTGGCCCTGCGGATTGAGGAGCGCGAGGGATTCCGCAATGCGCGATACCTTGAAGGGAAGATGATGCGCGCCCAGTTCCGGCTGACCATCGGCGATCAGAGCAAGGAAGCCCTTGCCCGCGATGAAACTGAGCGGCGGGAAGACACCCGCGGCGGGCTCGTTGCGGTAGTCCTGGCTCAGGCGCCAGCCGCTGATGTCGCCCGGACGGCTGTCGGGATTGTGGAGTTCAACAAAGTCGCTGTCGACGGTCAGGGCGTTCGAGCCCAGCCATTCATTGATGCGCAGGGCCGCGGAGCCGGTGGTCTCGCAGACGGCCGTATTTGCCGTTCCAGGGGTCGGCTGCGCCAGACGCCACATGCCACCGGAGCGGGCCACGGAGAATCCGCGGAGCTGCAGACCGAACTGCACTTCATCCACGGCCGACCCCGTGGATGTGGTCAGCCGCAGGGTCTCGCCGGTGCGGTCGAGTCCGAAGCCAATCTGCGTCGCATCAATCACCAGCCATCCCCCCGGGGGTATCACCGTTCCCTGCGGCAGCACATAACGGTCCGGCACCGCCGGGTCGTCCGTGATCCGGCAGCCATCCAGCACCGCCGCTTCACTGCCCCAGTTGTGCAGTTCGATCTGGTCGGGCCCGGACACCGGATCCGCCAGCACTTCGCTGAAGGTCACCGTCGGAATCCCCGGCTCGACCCGGAAGGTCACCGCAACCGATGCTTCTTCCCACAGACCGGAATCGCGCAGACCACGTACCGAAAGAGTATGCGGCCCCGCCGTAAGGCCACTGAGCAGCAGGGGCGTGCCGACCGGGAGATCCGGACTCTCCGCTCCGCCATCGATCCGGTAACGGTAGGAGGAATATCCGTAATTCCATGCGGGCTGACCGGTCGGCGCAAAGCTGCCACCCATGCCCGCAAGGATGCTGAAGGATGATGGCAACCGGCTGGCGGCTGGAGTCTGCACCCGGATGCCCGGTCGGCTGAGGTCGGCCCCCAGATTTCCACCGAGTGGTCCGGCACCAATGAGCGGCGAACAGGCCTGAGGGCGGAGCGCTGCGATGACCTGTTCCACCGTGGCCGTAGCCGGATTGGTGATCAGAACCAGATTGAGCAGAGGATCGGTTCCCACGACATTGCCGCTGGCCTCCACTCCAGCCGGCGGAGCCACCGGCAGTAGGTTGCGGACCATCACCAGCCGGCTGTTCTCCGGAACATAATTCCGAGCGAGGTTCTCGGCGTCCCAGACGACGTTGCCCTCGAGATAAAAGCCCTTCCCTTCGCCCGCCACATTGTCGTCGTCGAAATTGACGACTCCGGAGCCGCCATCGATCCCGCCCGCCTTCGTGGTCCGGACAATGGTATTGTAAAGCAGGACCCCCGAGCCACCCTGAGGCTGGTTCCCCTGCTTCATGGTAATCGCATTGTCGCAATCGTAGAACAGATTGTTGAGCACGGTGACCTGACTGTAGTCGGCATTGTCCGAGCCACCGGATATGGCGCTGGCACTGTCCGGCGATGCCCCGTTGCGGTGGGCATGAAGGAACACATTGCCCTCGATCCATGCATCCGTGCTGTCGAGATCAAGAATGTCGTCGTCGCTTCCCGCAAAGGTGCAGTGCAGTACGTGAAGGATCGGTCCGTTCCGGTTTCCACCCGTGAAGTCGATGGAATCATTGTAGCCCTGAGTTCTGCCGAAGCGGCAGCGCTCGATGATGCCACGGCCACCGGGCGCAATGCCCCCGGTGCCGTGAACCGGCTCGAATCCTGCCGTGCTGTCCGGGAAAATGCAGTCGCTCACCCGGAACGAGGAGGCATCCAGTTCCAGGTAACGCATTCCGGTGTTCTGGAAGGTGAGGTGATGCAGTTCCACATCGGCTCCGCTGCGCGCGTGCACTGCGGTGTCACCGTTCTGAGCGAAAGTGGCGTAACCGATCCGGCTCGGGGCAGCAGTCGTTCCACTGATGACAATACCGTTCCATGTGCCGCTGCCGGAAGGATTGCGGCTGAACGTGATGCCGGACTCGGGGGTCCCTTCGGCCACGATGCGGCCACCGCCGGAAATGTTGATGGCCGCACCCGATGCCACAAAAACCGTCGCCCCAGGCTCGATGGTGAGGACCACGTTGTTCGGAACAGTCAGGCTGCCGGTGACATTGTAGGGGCCAGCGGACGCCGACCACGTCTCGCTCGCTGCAAGGGTGCCGCTGCGGTTCGTGCCGGGGGCATCGAACCAGATGTTCACGGTGCGGCTCTCGAAGACGCTTCCCGTTTCGTCATGCGCCGTGCACACGAGCGCATTCAGTCCCGGCCGCAGGGTCACGGCGCTGCCGGCGCTCCACGTATTCTCATCGGCCGCCGTGGCTCCATAGGGGTTCGTCGTCACGCGGATGCCGTTGACGCGCACTTCAGCGGTGCGCGCGGGATCGATCTTGCCACCAAGGGCACCGAGGTTGCTGGCTGAGGTCGTGCGCGGAAAGCCATTCTGCACGGCAAGCGTGGTCACCGCCGTGAATTCCCTCGGAAGGAAGGTCTCAATGGTCGTCCGCCGTGTGTCCATGAACGACTTGATGTGATTCCGGATGGCATCGCCGCCAGGATTCGGAGTCGCCGTGAGCCACTGGGGATCGAGCATGGTATCAAGCCACGCATCGAAGGCCGGCTTGGCAAAAAGCGTATCAAGGTAGTTCCGCAGGGCTGCCTTGAACTTCCGTCCGGTCACCGGATTCCGGTAGAATTTGTCCATCTGCGGCAGCGTCGCGGAATCCGTCGGATAATTCGGCGCCGTGCACTGATAAATCGTCATGGTCGGCGGAGCCTCTTCGTCACCGAGACCGATCGCACGCAGATTGAAGCAGGTATCGAGGTCGTGCGGAATGATCCGGCAGAGGCGGTCCTGCAGACCGAAGTAGACGGAATAATCATCGTCGTCACCATTCGCCATGTTGGTTTCCGCATGATTGATGATCGTGGAAATGGCGAGGAAGCGGCACCATTGATCAATATCGACCGTGCCCGCGATGGTTTGATGGAAGGTCTCGGCCGTTCCTGCATTCATGGAGACGAGCCAGTCATTGAGGTCGGTCCAGTCATTCTGCGGGGCATTGGTCTGCTTCCACCAGCCTTCGTTGACATAGCCGCCTTCGGCCCAGCCATTTGATCCGATGACAGGCAGGGTCGACGTTCCCCAGCGGACATTGCCGCGGATCTTGCCGTAGCCATTGCCGTCATTGTTCCCCGGGAACCATTCGTCAATGGTGTCGCCGCCGCGGGGCATGAGATCGCAGTAATATCCATAAGTCCGGTTCGTGTTCTGATCGAGCAGGCGGTTCACCCCGTTGATGCGCATGCCGACGACATTGGCTTTCTCGCTGGGAACGCCGGCCGCTTCCATGAGACGGCTGCCCACGAACTGACTGTACGAATACTTGTAGTTCATGGTGAAGGCCGTCCGGCCGTTCCACGGCACATCGCCGGGAATGTCGAGGCGCAGATTGATGGGGGTATCGCTCCGGGAACTGTTCCCGCGGGCCCGGATGCCCCCGCGGTAACGAACCGCATACTCACCGCCCTGACGGAAAATGACCGTGCAGTTCGGGGCCACGTTGCTCTGCCGGTCGGCAAGCCCGGCATTCCATGAGGCATTGTCCGCTCCGGTCATGACAATCTGATAAAGCGGACGGTGGTCGGTCCAGACTTCCTCGTTCACCTGATAGAGGCAGTTCGCATTGAGCTGCGGGTTCGCACCAGCGAGGTCCAGCGTCGGAGCAGGCCATGCACGGACATTGGCTCCACTGTCGGACGCCCGGACGTAGAACTCGACGACGGTATTGACGGCCTGCGCGGGAATCACGGCCCCGAAGACTCCATCACCCGCTGCTCCGTCGCCGCTCAGCCCGTTGTCGCGCATGAGCACTTCCTCGTAGGCGGTCGCGGGTGTGGTGCCCGACGGCAGCCAGCTGCGGTAGTAAACAGAAGCACTGATCCCCGTATTCAGTTCATCCGTGATCCTTGCCGTCACGGTCACCTGCTGCGTGCGGGTCGGCACCGCGGGCGCATGCACCACCTCCGTGATGAAAGGAGCGCTGTTGGTCCTCGCCACTGCCGCATTCGCTGCGCCGGGCGATGGATTGGCCGCCGACCAGTTCTGTCCGGCGTCGTTGCTCAGGGCGAGATTGATCAGCTGAAGGGAGGCCCCGCCAGGATTTCCGATCTCAGGATCGGGATCCGCTGCCGTGACCCATTCCAGCCCGGGATCCGTATCGAGTCCATTGGCTGGGGTACGACCTGGTGTATTGGTGGCATCCCACACATTGACGATCTTGCGGACCGCCCAGTCGCCGGAATCGGAGTATTCGACCTCGTCGACGGTCACATCCTCGACATTCTTGAGACGGATCAGTTCCCCGCCATTGCTCAGACGCGAGAGCGTTCCCCAGCCGGTGGGAGTGACGGCCGCGGCGGCCCCGTACTTCGTGATGAAGACATTGCGGTCGGCTGGAATGGCGAGAAACGATTTGCCGGCAAGGAGGAGTCCGGCCGGGAAGACATAATTGACGCCCTTGGTGAATTCCCAGCCGCTCAAGTCGACGGCCGCATCGCCATAATTGTAGATTTCGATGAATTCCTCGAGGACTCCGCTGCCGCCGGGAGGATTGTACATGATTTCACTGATGACGACCGTATTCAGATCGGTGGTCACATTGAGGGTCACCGTAACCGGGCCCGATTCGAGGGCACCATCGCTCACCCGGTAGCGGAAGGTCTGCGTACCGGAAAATCCGGCGGGCGGGACGTAATCGAACGACCCATCCGGGCGGAGGGTCAACTCTCCGGCTTCGGGAGCAGTATCGAGAATGGCGGTAAGAGCCGTGCTGTCGACGTCAGTATCATTGCGCAGGACACCATTGGCCGCGGAAATCATGATCGGCGTGTCGACACGCACGCCATAGGTATCTGCCACACCCACCGGAGCATCGTTGACGGGGCGGATGGTCAGGGAAACGGTCGCGGGAGCGGACTTCCGGCTCGCATCGGCGGCCCGGTACACAAAGCTGTCGCTTCCAAAGAAATTCGCCGCCGGGCTGTAGACGAAGGAACCATCGCTGTTCAGGGTAAGCGTGCCGTACTGGGGGCCGCTCACCAGTTCCGCCGTGATAGGATCGCCTTCCGCATCACTGTCGTTCGCAAGCACACCCGGTGCGGCCACGCTGAGCGCCTTGTCTTCGTCGGTTTCATAGCCATCCGCCGCTGCCACGGGCGCGGCGTTGAGGACAATCGTCACGGCCACGGGATCGGACGCGGAGACATTGTCCTTTGCCCGGTAGCTGAAACTGTAGCTGCCTCCCGACGGCGCGGTGAAGGTGAAGGAACCATCGGAATTCAGCACAAGGTTGCCCGCTGTGGGTGGCGTCACCAGCTCCGCGGTGAGCACGGTGCCGGGATCGGCATCCGTGTCATTGGCAAGGACTCCCTGCGCAGCAGCCACTGTAAAGGGCGACCCCGGATCGCCGGCATAATTGTCAGCACGGGCCACCGGCACATCATTCACCGGCGTCACATTGATCGTCACCGTTGCGGGTGTCGATGGGCGCGAATCGACGGCCCGGTAGCTGAAGGAATCGCTGCCGAAGAAGTCGGCCTGCGGCGTGTAGCGCAGCGATCCATCGGCATTGAGTGTGAGCGTTCCCCGGCTCGGCGGAGTCGCGAGCGCCGCGGTGAGCGGATCATTTTCCGCATCAGTGTCATTGGCCAGAAGCCCCGGAGCCGACAGCTCGAGGACCGTGTCCTCCGCCACGCTCAGCGTGTCGGCCACCGCCACCGGGGCCGCATTCGGACCAACCACCACGGATATGGCGGCGGTCGCCGTATTGGACACACGGCCACCCGCATCACGGGCCCGATACGTGAACAGGTCGGTTCCGACGAAACCATTCTCCGGGGTGTAGGTGAACGTTCCATTTGGATTGATCTGCACCGATCCACGCTGCGGGGGTGTCACCAGTTCCGCGACCAGCGTCGCCGTTTCGCCCGGATCCGGATCGCTGTCGTTCGCAAGCAGACTGGCCGCGGTCGCCCTTGTCACCCGCATGCGCAAATCGAAGGAGAGGTCGCTGGAAGTTGGCCCATTCTGGTGGACTTCGGCCGCAATCAGATTCGCTCCTTCCTGAAGCACGGAGGCTGGCAGACTGAAGGTCTGCGTGGAGTTGTCATTGACGTTGGTCTGCGGAAAATAATCCCACGCCAGTTCGGGCATCGTGTTCAGATCCGGGAGATTGCCCGTGCGGTTTCCGGGCCCGCCATTGAGATAGAAGGCGAGGGCGTCGTCGTAGATCACGGAAACTTCCACCCCCGTGATGTTGAAGACGTTGGCCACATTGACACGGCGGCGGAAGTAGGAGGTCGCAAACTTGTCCCCTGCCGCGGAATCAAAGGCGGGATCTGGGTTGTCATTGATCACGGTGGCTTCATCCCCGTCCCCGTAGCCCAACTCGGCGGCCCCCGTCTTCCAGTTGGCATTCTCAACATAGGCATCCGTGCGCCATGCCGTCCCCAGATTCCGCTCGGCCAGGACCAGTGAATCGTAGTAGCGCCAGTCGGCCGCCTTGTACGGCAGGACTTCTTCCGTGGTGCTGCCGCCCGTCAGGGCCGTCACCACCAGCGGTGTATTGCGCACCGCCACATAGCTGTCATTGACCGCCACCGGCGGGTCGGGCGTGTCCGTCACCGTAATGCTCACGGTCACCGGTGCCGACTGCGCCACCCCGTCGGATACCCGGTAGGTGAAAGTCGTGACACCCGCAAAGAGAGCGGTCGGCGTGTAGGTGAACGACCCATTGGCATTGAGGCTTACGGTTCCATTGCCGGGGGTTGTTGCGGAGACCGCGCTGAGCGCCGATGCGGGATGGTCGACGTCCGTGTCATTCTTCAGAACACCCTCGGCGGCGTTAATGGTGAGAGCGGCTCCCTGCGTAGTCGCATAGGCGTCGGCCACCCCGACCGGAGGGTCGTTCACGGGCGTCACCGTAATGGTCACAGTCGCGGGATCGGAACTGCCCGTGCTGTCAATGGCCCGGTACGTGAAGGAATCGGTTCCATTCCAGTCGGGCCGGGGTGTGTAACTGAAGGTACCATCGGCATTGACCACCGCGGTCCCGTTGGCTGGGTCGGTCACTTTAGCGGCCGTGACCGGCGGCACGCCCCCAGTGTCATTGGCAAGCAGCGAAGTCGTTCCCGGAACTGCCAGCACGACATCATCGAAGAAGACTTCAAAGGATTCCGCGGCCGTGCCCTGGAAGTTCTGCGTGCCCTGATTCCCGTAGCCACCGAGGGAAAGTGTATGCGTGCCAGCCGCCAGCGGAATCGTGAAGCTCCGCTGCTTCCAGCCGGTATCGAAGGGATTCCCTCCGTTTCCATTCCCGACGGCCAGTTCGACCGATGGATGATTGCTTGGTGCCGTCACAGTCCCGTACTGCGTCCCATTCACATCGCAGATCACTTCCTGAAATTCTGCCGCTTCATAATCGCGCCCGCACAGCATGCGGTACCGGAAGGTCAGTTCGAGATTGGCTGGAGCCGCGAGCGTGAACGTCCGGCGCCACGCTCCGGACACCGCCGACGATCCAAACGCAAAGGCATTCCCCATCTGCACCCGCAGTCCGCCCGTCCCGTTGAACCCGCCGGTCGGAACATGGTTCTGCGTGGAGAAATTCGGCTGATTCGTCCCGAAGAAGGCATCGTCCACTCCCGTGAATCCCGCCGTCAGCCCGGCATCCGCCGGCGTCATCTGAAAGTCGAGCCCGACATCGGAACTGCTTTCGCTGTTCTGGTGCAGTTCGATTGCAATGACATTCTGTCCGGTTACGAAGGCTCCGGTGAGATCAATGGTGCGCTGGGTGTAGTTGGTTTCGTCGCCCCCATTGCCGCCGACCACGGCATCGGGGTTTACAGCCACGTTGTCCGGATAGTTGAGCCGGGCCCGTTCGACACCATTGATGTAGATGATGCAGCCGTCGTCGGCCAGCATATTGAAGGTCCACTGCCCGTGCGCCGCCTGCGCCGCGTTCATCGTGAACGTGTTGCGGAACAGGTAGGTGTTCACCGTGTTCGGTCCCCCCGGGACAATCCCGGTCAGAAATTCGGCCGCCCCTGCGAACGCATTGATGCCTCCAGCCTGGGCCGGAAGCGTCCCTGCCCGCCAGCCGGAAATGACCGAGGTCGCCGTGTCGTAGTCCACCGCCCGCCAGTTCCGGCCATTGCCGTCGGCCGGATAGGTGTTGCTGCCGCCCGCCGCTGTCGTCTTCAGATCAATCACCTGCCAAGTCGCCGGCAGCGTGAAGGACGGGGCTCCGCCACCACTCTCAAACGCCGCCGCAAGCAACGTCGATGCCGCCCCCCCCGCGGGCGTATCCTCAAGGGTCGTGAAATTGTCAGGAACCGCCGTGGGAGCCGCGGGCAAACGCAGCACCAGCGACGGCATTACAACGGCAAGGAGCAGGGACGTGCGCATGATCAGGGAATCAGGGGAAGCGGCACCCTCGGGCGGTGCCTGTCAGTTCAGGGGAGAAAAATCGAGGCTACAGCATTTCCAGTCAGCGACTCCAGTAATCTTTCCGTAATCACTTTCCGGGACAAACAGGGGATTGGACAATGCCATCTGGACGATGGAGTTACCATTAAAGTTACCGATGTGGACGGCACCGGACAGGGTTTTCCCTCCCCCCATCCCAAGCAGGGATTCCCCTAGACCTTCGACCGCGGCGCAACAAAGCCTTCTGGAATTGGGCCCGTCCCCCGCAGGGCTCCCTTGACCACGCCTCGGCGCACCCGCTCTTCCAACCACGGCAGAATCGGAATCAGCAATCGATTACGGTTCTTCCACGGGGTCCTCGCAGCCGGTGGAAACACGCCCTCCCGCCATGAGGCATGTAACCGATCGGGTCGTGACCTCTCCACGGCATAACCATGGAGAATCAGGTTCCGCGCGCCCGGGGACCGTGCATTCCCCAGCGTCCGCCAATTCCTCCGCCTCGACTGCTTCCAGAAGCGCCTCCCGTGAATCCACTCGCAGAGCCTCGCCACCCATCACGGCAGCAAGGATCACAAACAGCATCAGCACCCAGCGCCTCCAGAGAGCATGTCTATCGCATTCACCTTGTCACCTGCGACGTCGTCAGCAAATCCAGCGCCAGCCACGTCTGTTGCGATGCGGCTACTCCGCGAAACATTGCATTGCCGCACTTCTGCTTGCCACCGCATCCCGGAATCCTATCCTCTCCCCACCCCCATGGCCGACGAGGACATCTTCCACGCCCACGACCGACTCTTCCGCGCCGGTCTCTCCAACCCAGCCGCGGCCGCCGCCTTCCTCATCGACCGGCTCCCTCCGGAAATCGCCGCCCGCATCGACTGGAGCACACTCAAACTCGAGCCCGGTTCCTTTGTCGATCCCGAACGCCGCCTTGCTGAATCCGACCTTCTTTTCTCCGCCAAAGCCGACCGCCGCGACATCGGGATCTACGTGCTCTTCGAACACCAATCCACCCGCGACCCCTTCATCGCCCTCCGCCTCCTCCGCTACATGGTCCTCATCTGGGAAGAATGGATCCGCCTCTATGGCAACTCCAAACCCCTCCCGGTCATCTTCCCCGTCGTCCTCGCTCAGGACCGCAAAGTCTGGAAGCTCAGTACCCAATTCTCCACCCTCTTCGGCAACGCCGCCTCGCTCGACTTCCTCCGCCCATTCCTGCCCGATTTCGCCTTCCGACTCATCCAGCTCGCCGCCACCCCATTCGATGCCATCCGGGGCACGCCTGACGGCATCTTCGTCCTCCGCGTTCTCAAAGCCGAACCCATCGGCCGCCTCCTCGGCAATGCCGTCTGGGACAACAACCTCCTCGCCAACGTCTCCCGCCGTCTCTTCGACCGCTTCATCCTCTTCCTCCTCGCCCGCACCGACACAATTGACAGGCCCCGTGTCTTCCGCAAAATTGAAGAAGTCCGCAATCCAGCCCTCCGCACCAGTGCCATGACTCTCGCCCAGCAACTCCGACAGGATGGAATTCAGGAAGGCTCCCTCGCTGCCAGCCGCCAATCCGTCCTCGAAGCCCTC
The DNA here is from genome assembly GCA_044239025.1 of Verrucomicrobiales bacterium. Classification (GTDB taxonomy): domain Bacteria; phylum Verrucomicrobiota; class Verrucomicrobiia; order Verrucomicrobiales; family V1-33; genus V1-33. The sequence continues at coordinate 422 of JBIICE010000039.1, read as the reverse complement.
GATCTCCGCTTCGGTCCCATCCCCGACGGCCTCCGCGACTCCATCGAAGCCATCGCCGATCCCGAAAAACTCCGCGCCCTCCTCCGCGCCGCGATTGTCGCCGATTCTCTCGAATCCTTCGCCGCCTCGCTCTGAGCTGCTGGAAGGCTCCCCAAAAACTGGTCCATGACTAATGAGAGTTCCGGTGCGTGAGCGCCAATGACTCCCATGAAACGAAAACGACATACCCCCGAAGAAATCATCAGGAAGCTGCGGACTGCAGAAGAGGCGATGGCCGGCGGCAGGACTGCCGAGTAAGCCTGCCGCATCATTGCGGTGAGCATGGCGACCTACCAGCGCTGGAAAGGTCAGTATTCCGGCGTGAAGAAGGACGCCCTCAAACGGCTCAGGGAACTTGAGAAGGAGAACATCCGCCTGAAGAA
>JBIICE010000236.1:0-5860 GCA_044239025.1 Verrucomicrobiales bacterium | reverse complement strand
CCATACCGACGCCGTCTTCGAGCGAGATGTTGAATCGGGTCATGGCTGGATCCGTGATGGGCAGCACGCCCTCGCTGCGCTTGCGCAGGAAGAACGGAATGACCGATCCATTCGACCCCATGACATTGCCGTAGCGCACCACCGAGAACCGGATGTCCTGGGTCCCCCGGATGTTGTTGGCAGCAATGAAGAGTTTGTCGGATGTCAGTTTGGTGGCACCGTACAGATTGATGGGCGCGCAAGCCTTGTCGGTCGAGAGGGCGACCACCTTGGTGACCCCTGAACCCAGCGCGGCCCGGATGACGTTTTCGGCCCCGCCGACATTGGTCTTCACGCACTCATCGGGATTGTACTCCGCGATGTGAACATGCTTCATGGCGGCCGCATGGATGACGTAATCCACTCCGGTGAAGGCGCGCTTGAGGCGATCGAGGTCCCGGACATCGCCGATGAAGTAGCGCAGGGCGGGGTAGCGGGTTTCCGGGAATTCCTCGGCCATGAGGAACTGCTTCTGCTCGTCCCGGGAAAAGATGACGAGGCGACGCACGTCCGGCCAGCGTGCCAGGATGGTTCTGGTCAGCTCCTTTCCGAGAGAACCGGTGCCTCCGGTGATGAGAATGGATTTTCCTGATAGCACGACTTTTACTGATTGGAATGATGGTTCACGACCATAAGGGATTCGTCCTCACGCAGCGGAATGACCTCGAACTCGTCGGGGACCGGCAGGTAGGGAATATCGCCAATGGGTTCGTATCGGCTTGTCACGCGGAAGCCCCCGGCACGCATCGCATAGAGGCTGGGTTCGATGGCTCCATGGGGACCGATCCATAGGTTCCATTGATAGTTTCCCGGATGCAGCTGCAGGCTCGAAATGCGGAAGCGGAAGCGGGACCGTCCTGCGGGAAGCCGGACCTTGCCGGGCTGATTGCGGAGATTCCAATTCATGACAGTCTGCTCCGCGCGGTTCACCGCGGAGAAGGAAAACACAAGGTGTTCGATGGGAGCCTCTGAATGAATTTCCACCTCTATTTCCATGGGCCCGAGGTAGCTGACAGGTTCACTGGGACCATGGACCTTCACACTGGTGAATGGCGGATAGACAGCAAACACGCGCCCGCCATCGGCAGCAGAGGCATCCGACGCGTTGGCCTCGTTATAGGCGAGGACCCCCTCAAGAGGATCGTCATGCAGAGTGAACCTTCCATGATCCATGAAGCCAACCGAGCGCGCCACGGCCGCGATCTGCTCCATGCTGTGGGAGACCAGAATGACCGCACAGTTCTTCATGATGCGGTTGATCCTCTGGTAGCAGCGGTGGCGGAACGAAGCATCGCCCACTGCCAGAATCTCATCGAGGATGAGGATATCGGGCTCGAGCGCAGTTGCCACGGCAAACCCGAGGCGTACCTGCATGCCCGAGGAGTAGCTCTGGACAGGCGCATCGATGAATTCCCCGATGCCGGAAAACTCGATGATTTCCTCAAGACGATCCTCTGTCTCCCGCGACGAAAGCCCTAGAATGGAGGCATTCACGTAGACATTCTCGCGGCCAGTCAGCACGGGATTGAATCCGGCACCCAGGGCGATGAGAGCACCCACGCGTCCTCGCATGGTGATGCTGCCGCAATCCGGGCTGATGAGCCCGTTGAGCATCTTCAGCAGCGTCGTTTTGCCGGCTCCGTTATGGCCGATCAGGCCGAGGCATTCGCCCCGGCGGAGTTCGAAGGAGACATCCCGCACCGCCCAGAATTCGCCGGCACGGAGAGTCCCGGGTTCTCCCGCCGGCCGGTTGCCGGGGACGGGCCTGCGGAAGGGATTCAGTTCTCCTGCCATGTCCTGAAGGCCGTACCAGAGCGATTTCTTGAGGGAGCGGCAGAATTTTTTGGAGACCCCCGTGACACTGACGAGGGTTTCCCGTGCTGATTGCTGCCTTGGCTCGATGGGCATCGGAAAAACTGGATGATTACAGGGGCGGAACGGTGTGTTCGTCCGTTGGTTGCGGCCTTGCATTCCCCGGGCACACCGGGCGACGGCTTTCCAGCAGCGCTCGATTCCGCGGGCCGCGCAAGCTTCGCATCAGCCGCCCATTCTTTCGATGATCCTCGGCATGACGAGGCGGAAGGCGATAAGACCGATCAGCGTGATGAAGAGCGCCACTGCGGTGATGATCCAGAAGGCGGGAAGGTGTGAGAATGCCTGATTGGTGAGAGATTCGCGCGCAGTTGTGATGATGGGTGCGATGGGATTCCATGTGGCGAGCCAGCCTGCCAGTCCGGTGGTGCGGGCGGGATAAACCACTGGGGTCAGCAGCATCCAGAACTGAGTGACGATGCTGATGCCCCGGGCGACATCTCCATAGAGACTGCCCACCGGGAGAATCATCAGCCCAATGGCATATCCGCAGAGCAGAAGGCTCAGGACGGTCACGGGAAACAACGCCAATCCCGGCCCGGGGACGATTCTCCACCATGCCATCACACCGACCATAAGGAGAAGCCGCACCGCGAAGTTAAACAGGACCATGAGCAGTCCCGACATGAGGATAGCCTCCCTTGGAAAATTAATCTTGGTGAGCATCGACTTCGCTGCACTGACTGAGGCGAGCGGAGAACTGATGGCATCGACAAAGGTCTGCCAGAGCAGTGTGCCCATCATGGCAAAGGCGGCGTACGGAACCCCGGTGCCTTCGATTCTGACAATGCCCTGGCTCTGCAGAAAAATGAAAGTAAGCGATGAAACGAGAGCGGGCAGAAAGGCCCACAGGTAACCCAGCCAAGTGGCGCGGAACTGCGCACTGAGGTCGCGGACGAATAAGCGCCAGGCAAGATCACGGCCTGCTTTCAGGTCATTCCAGAGATCCCTCGCCATGATGGCGGGATGCTGAATGGCAGGTTCTGGGGAGTAGACCCTTGTGGGCAGGTCCTTCATGGTTTCAGGGGGCCTCAGAAGTGTACTGACGGCAACACTCTCATGGCTGCTGCAGGGAGTGCGATCACCTTCACGCCCCCGCAATGATGTGCAAGCTTGTTTCCCGGCCGAGGCAGGGCCTGAGTTCGGGGGAGGAAAAGGATGGGACGGGCACCGGTCGGCTTTCTGTCCCGCCACGACTGGAAGTCACACAGTTCCTGCGTCCCTGCGGCGAGATTGCTCCGTTGTGGCTGCTTCTTGAAAAGTCACGGATCATTCCGCGCTGGCGCTCGTCCTGTCTGCTGGCTGCAGCCAGATGTCGATCTCGACGGAGCCAAGCTGCCGCCCTTGGCCATTTCCTTGAGAAAGGCGGACTGTTTCACTCTGGCGAGTTGGTTGACTGTCCTGACACTTCGCCGGAGCGGATTGCCTGGCCAGTCGGTCTGATGGTTGGATATGTCTGGCTAGTCGGACAATCCGGAATGCTAAAGGTTAATAAACTTTTATCCGCGCGGAACCCAGGATCAAGGGAAAACTTGGAAATTATTGAGTTTCTAGCAAGACAACCTTCAGAGGGCGAGGGAATTATGATAGGGGGTGGACAAAGGGGGACTGGTGTCGGTGCTATCTCCTGCCTCAGCGCAGGGAGATGAGGAATGCGATGAGATCAGCGAGCTGGGCTGGGGAGAGGATGCGGTCGATACCCTGAGGCATGAGGGAAGCCTTGCCTGGTCGGAGGTCGGCGATCTGATTTCGTGGGATGCTCAGGGGTGGGGTGAGGGGTCCGGTGGCCAGGGTGATGGAGGAATTGTTTCTGCCGGCGATCAAGCCATGGGCGAGGGATCCGTCGCGGCGCTGGACTTCGATGGGTTCGTAACTGCGAACGAAGCTCGCGGAGGGGAAGGCGATCGCTTCGAGCAGATCGCGGCGGGTGCGGATGCTGCCGATGCGGGAGAGGTCTGGCCCGAAGGCTCGGCCAAGGTAGCCCGCCTGGTGGCAGAGGGAGCAGGAGGCTGCGGCGCTCTGGAAGACGACTTTGCCGTGGTGCGGGTTGCCCCGTGGGAGCGATTGCTCGAGTTCATCGAGTCGGGCCCGTCGGGCGGCGGAATCCTGGGAAAGCGTGTGGCGGGCGGCGGCGAGGCTCGCCTGGACGGAAGCTGGGGCGCTTGCGAAGCAATCGTCGACCGCGGCGGCGGGCAAGGTGGCGAGGGCCCCGGATTCCAGCAGGGTGGCGAGCAGGGTGAGCGCGCTGTGTTCGTCTGAGACGCCGTGGAACGGCTTCAGCAGGGTGGGCCGGAGCAGGAGCGGGGCGGTGGGGATGGCCGCCATGAGGCGGTTGCGCAGGGGAGTGGAGAGCTCGGCATTGGCGAGGGTGCGCGCAGCCAGTTCGGCCTTGTCATCCGGTCCTGCGAGCGATGGCACCAGCAAGGCGAAGGCCTCGTCGCTCAGGGAAGGCCGATGGCAGGCCGCGAACAGCGCGAGCCGCAAGGCGGCGGGGCGCGAGGAGTCACCGGCTAGAGAAAGCAGCTTCGGCTGGAGCGATGCCGGGGCACCCCGTGCGAGGAGCGCGGCGGCGCGTTCGGCGGTAGCCGATGACGCACCGGTGAGCGCCATGGCAGCGGAGGCGATATCTTCCGGAAGTGGCTTTCCGGCAGGCGCGGAGGTCTCGAGGGCCGAGAGGAGCGCCTGCTGCCATGAGGGGGATGGGGCCATGCCAAGCCAGCGGGCGAGTACGGATGTGCTGCTGGTTTCCCGGACTATGGTTTCGATCGCCGGACGGAGGGATTCCCTGAATTCCCCGCTGACGATCAGCGTTTCCAGCCATGGGGCGGCCGCCTCGCGCCATGCGGGCACCTGACGCAGGCCGAAGACCGCCGCGGCGCGCGTCGCCTCATCCGGGTCGTGCAGTTTCATCAGAACGTCGGCCGGAGCGACGCCTTCGGGGTCACGCTGGGCCAACCACCAGAGCGCCGTGCGGACAAGCACGGGATTGGCATCGGAGAGCATGGGACGGATATGGGCGGCGTCGCGCAGGCTGAGGGCAGCGTGCACGATGGCGTGTTCCGAAAAACGGTCGATCTCGCCGGATGCGGCCGCCTGCCGGATCGCTGACGCAAGCTGGTGCGGATTGGTTTCCGGGTCAGCGGCAAGCGACTCGATTGCGCGGCGCCGGGAGTGCGCATGAGGGGACGCCGCCGCAGTCGCCGCATCCGAGCGGGCGTCGTCCGCGGGCCAGCGGGAAGGCGGGCAGGCCGTGGGGATTTCTCCACCCTTTCTTCTGAGCCGGTAGATCGCTCCCGTTGCTTCAGGCCGGGCCAGCTGGCTGGTGGGGCAGCAGAGCTTGTACCATCCACCGGTATCGATCACGAGAACACTGCCATCCGGAGCCTGAAGCACATCGGTGGGATGAAAGTCCGGATCTTCACTGCTCAGGAAATCGCTGTCCCGCGACTTCCAGGTGGCCCCGTCGGGCTCCAGTTCGTGACGGCTGACGCGGCGCAGATTGAACTGGCAGACGAGCAGGTCGCGACCGTAGCGGCACATGCCTGCGGGGGCCGCCGGGCCGAGGTGCGTCATGGGTGGCAGCAGTGCGCCGGTGCGGAGGTGACCGTCGAGGACGTCGTGATCCTTTCCCCAGAGTCCGCCTCGAACCGCATGAATGATCCCGTCGCGTTTTCCGTCGCCCGGATGCTGCAGGAAGGTGCCGCAGACCATCAGGTCGCCTTCCGGGGTCCAGGCGAGGCCGACCGGATTGTCCATGCCCGCCGTGAAGACGACATCGAATTCCGAGCCGTCCGGTTTCATGCGGAAGACGTGCGCGGCGCGCGACTTCCAGCCGGGCCGGCCGGGCAGATCGTGCGTCTGTTCGTCGAAGGCTCCTTTGCACCAGTAGAGCCGTCCATCCGGTCCGGCGTAGGGACCGTGCAGGTCGTTGGCGCAGCCCGTGAGCGTC
>JBIICE010000235.1:0-5968 GCA_044239025.1 Verrucomicrobiales bacterium | reverse complement strand
TCCTGACGGTCACTGGAAGTTCCGCCGACGCTTCCGCCGCAAGGGCGGGAGGCTCCGGAACTTCCGCAGCCAACTGCTTCGCCGCCGCTTTCCGAACCACCCGCCGCACCGGCGCAACCACAACGGCCGCAGTAACTTCCGGCACACTCGCCGCCGCCGGCTCAGGCAACGCAGGCTTCGCAGACTTCGCTGCTGCCTTGCGGGCAGAGGTTTTCTTGGCCGCCGCCCGCTTGCGGGCGGGAACCACAGGCTCCGGTGAATCCAGTTCGGAATCGGTCATGAGATCAGTCAGGAAATTGGTTGAGACAGAAGGCCGGGATCATTCTTCAAGCTGTCCGGCCACTTCGTCGGAAAATTCGAAATTCGCGTACACGTTCTGCGTGTCATCAAGGTCATCGAGGGCATCCAGCAGCTTCAGAATCTGCCGCGCCATCGGCAGATCGCCGATGATGGTGGTTACCGAGGGCTGATAATTGAGCCGGATGGACGCGGCCTGCCAGCCTTTGCTGCGCAGATGGCCCGCGACCGCATACAACTTATCCGGAGCCGTCACAATGAGATGTTCGCCCTCGTCCCTCTGAATGTCATCGGCACCCGCCTCCAGGGCGGCTTCCATGACTTCATCCTCCGCCGCCAAGGACTCGGGCAGCCGGATCTCGCCAACCCGGAGAAACAGATGCGATACGCTGCCGGCACTGCCCATGGTGCCCCCACCCTTGTTGAAGGCGGAACGCACGTCAGCCGAGGATCGGTTCTTGTTGTCCGTGACGCACTCCACGAGCATCGCCACTCCGCCGGGCCCGTAGCCCTCGTAGGTGATCTCCTCCGGAATCGCACCCTCCAGTTCTCCCAGTCCCTTGCGGATGGCACGGTCGATGTTGTCGTTCGGCATGTTAGCCGACCGGGCCGCCAGCAGAGCGGTGCGCAGACGGGGGTTCAGTTCAGGATCGCGGCCACCCAGCCGCGCCGCCATGGTGACTTCCCGCGAAATCTTCGAAAAGACCTTTCCTTTCTTCGCGTCGACACGCTCCTTGATGTGCTTAACCTTCGACCACTTGTTGTGTCCGGCCATGGCTGCTGGGGTAATGAGAAATGAGGGAGAATAAGAGGACCGCCGTGCGGTTCCGGCGGATGGCAGCCGTCCGCCGCCCAGAGGTTCGGGGGACTTCAGGTGCAAGCTATCCGGCCGGGAGAGAACCCGTCAGGGGCAATATTTCCGGCGGTTCGAAAGCTGGGCAGTTTCAGAGGTCCCGGCTTCCGGAAATGCCCGGCCGGTCACTGGGTGCATCCGGCCGTCAGAGGAAACTTGGCGGGAGATTGCCCGCACCCGGCGTCCTTGGCAACATTTTTTTTGCCTGCCGGATTCGTGCCCATTTCGCGTTTGCACCCATTTCGCGGGGATGCCTTGGATTCTGCCCATGCAGCCAGCCAGCCTCTTCGATCTCACCGGGAAGACTGCAGTCATCATCGGCGGCACCGGAGAACTCTGCGGCGCGATGGCCGAAACCCTCGCCGGTGCCGGTGCCCACACCATCCTCGCAGGACGCAGTGAAACCAAAGCGGCGGCCCGCATCGGGAGAATCACGGCGGCAGGCGGCCTCGGAAGTTTCCTGCGCGTCGAAGCGTCCGACCGCGGCAGCCTCGCTGCACTGCTGGCCAGTGCCGTCGCTGCCCATGGCAGAGTCGATATCCTCATCAATGGAGCCGGAGCCAATTCGCCAACTCCTTTTCTCGAAATCACCGATGAGGAATACGACCAGCTCTTCCGCATCAACACCACCGCCGTCTTCATGGCCTGCCAGATCTTCGGACGGTACTTCATCGACAACTCCATCCGCGCCTCCATCATCAATGTCGGCAGCATGAGCGGAATCCTCCCCCTCAGCCGCGTCTTCACTTATTCCATGACCAAGGCAGCCGTTCACAACCTCAGCCGCAACCTCGCCCGCGAATGGGCTCCCCATGGCATCCGGGTCAACACCATCGTCCCAGGCTTCTTTCCAGCGGAACAGAACCGCAAAGTGCTCAATCCGGAGCGGATGGAGAATATCCTGCGCCATACCCCCATGCAGCGCTTCGGCGACGCATCCGAACTGGCCGGAGCCACTCTCCTCCTCGCCTCTGAGCAAGCCGGCAGCTTCATGACCGGTGCCGAACTAGTGATCGATGGCGGATACAGCGCCATGACCATCTGACCGGCCATGTCCCCCTGCCCCCTCCTCGTTCTCACGGCTATCGCCGCCCTCGCGACCCCCGCCTGCCGGAACACAGCCCCACTGCCCATAGCCTCACCTTCGGGAGTCCCGCTGCGCGGACAATTCCCCGACGGACGCGTCGACCTCGCCGATGGAAGCCATTGGATTGTCCAGCCCGCCGGGCAAAGCGCCTCGCTGCGCTGGCGGCCCGGCGACCCCATCCAGATCCGCCGCTCCGGCCATCCTGTCTGGCCCGCCCTGCTGACTCACCCGCTCACGGGCACCCGCTCGCTCGCCAGAAACCTGACCCGCTGAACCGCCCCCATGAAACGTTTCCGTCTCGCTCCCGGCTCTCCCGAATTCTCGGCCATCTCCTTCGGCACATGGCGGCTGATCCGCCATGGCACGGAAACCTCCCCCAGCGAGATGCTCTCGTTGCTCCATACCTGCCTCGACCTCGGCATCACCACCATCGATACGGCTGAAATCTACGGAACCTACCGCGTCGAAGAACGCATCGGCGAGGCCCTCCAGCTCGACCCATCCCTCACAAGCCGCTTCGAATTCATTACCAAGGCCGGCATCTACGCCCCCTGCGAATTTCATCCGGAACGCCGCACTTCCTTCTACAACAGCAGCGCCGCCCGCCTCGTCCGCAGCGCCGAAAAATCCCTGCGCTTCCTCGGCCTCGAAACCCTCGACCTCTTTCTCGTGCACCGACCCGACTGGTTCACCCATCCGGAAGACACCGCCGCAGGGCTGAACCGCCTTCTCGCATCAGGCAAAGCCCGCTCCGTCGGCGTCTCCAACTACACCCCTTCCCAGTTCGACACCCTGAGCCGCTTCATGGAGCAGCCGCTCGTCACCAATCAGATCGAATTCAGTCCGTTCCACTGCGACCCTGTCTTCGACGGCACCCTCGACCAGTGCCTCGCCCGCGGCATCCGCCCCATGGCATGGTCTCCCACTGGCGGAGGACGCCTCTTCCAGCAGGACGACGAGGCCGCGAAGCGCTTCCGGTCGGCCGCCGACGCGCTCTCCCCCAAATACCACGGAGCCACCGCCGACCAACTCTGCTGCGCCTGGATCCTCAGCCACCCCGCTTCCCCGCAGGTCATCAGCGGAACCACCCGCGCCGACCGGCTCAGCCAGTTCGCCGGCGGAGCCGCCCTAACACTGGAACGGGAAGACTGGTACGCCCTCACGGAGGCCGCCCGCGGCAGCCGCATTCCCTGACTGAACAGGGGCCCCAAAAGCCCTGCTTCAGACTGTCCGGCCATCCCGCAGCGGACAGAAATTCAGAAGCTCGATCTCCACCGCGTGCTTCTTCTCCGGTTGGCGCTCCACCACCGTCACCGAGCCGTACTCGATGTGGAAGTGCGCCATGTTCGCAAGCCGCTGCTCCAGCAGCATTGCCAGAATCACCCGGATGATTCCCCCATGACAGGCCACCGCCACTCTTCGGTGCGGATTCTCCTCAAGGATTCTCAGGATACACGGCCCCACCCGGGCCACCAGCGCCGCCGCGGATTCCCCGCCCGGAATGCCCACACCATCGAGCACTTCCAGCCAGTCGAACGCACTCACCCCGAACCGCTCCTGCACTTCCTCCCAGCGCAGACCAGTCCACGCCCCGAAATCCACTTCGCGCAGATCCGGAACTATCACCGGCTCGAGCCCAGTCCGCAACAGCAGCGGCTCCACCGTCTCCCGCACGCGCCGCATCGGACTCATGTACACCGCGTCCAAATCCACGCCACCCAGCCACCGCTCCACTGCCGCCCCCTGCTCGCGACCCATGGACGACAACCCCATGTCAATCTGCGATCCACCGAAAACCCGGTGATAACGCTCCTCCACCTCTCCATGACGGATCAGATACAACTGCGTCGGATGATTCGGGAGGTGCGCCTTCATGAATAAAAAAAGACCAGAACATCACCACTCCACTGCGCGCCACCGGAAATCAGGAAACGATCTTTCCCTCCTCCCAAATTGCCTGATGACGGCGGCCCGGACCGCGCCAGGATACCGGAATGTACTCCGACGACGATATCCAGTACGCCCTCGAAACCACTGAGGTGCTGCATGAACCGGACCGGAGAATCGATACTTTCGGATCCACCAGCTTCGAATTCCGGCTCATCTCGGAACTCATGGACGACGTCGGACAAGTCCGCGTCCGCAGCGGACGCATCACCGCGGAACGCCCACGGATCCTCAAACCGGAACCCTTCGCCGATCTCGACTTCGAAGGATTCGGGGAACCCGCCCGCGCCTTCGCCGAATGGCTCAAGGAACGCCTCGAAAGCACCGCCCTCCTCCGCTACGGCTTCAGCTTCCGGAAAAGCGACGTGACCGAAAGCCTCGTCCACGATTCCCTCACCGCGGTCAGCGACCGCGTCGTGGAAGAAGCCCGCGCCTCCGGCAACCCGCTCGTCGCCGTGATTCAGGGCGTCGACGACACATGGGAAATCAGCCTGCTCCGCTTCACCATCGAAATGACGCAGAAATCACAGCGCATCAACCTTTTCGACTTCAGGCGCCGCGGCCTGCTCTGATTGTTCCGGGCGGCGGCGCCTTCCGCCGCACAACAGCCCACTCAGCGCCCACAGCAACAGCAGCACCCCTGCCGCCGCCATGACGCTGGCCTGCAGAAACTTGGCCCCCCGCGGGCCATGCAGATCAAAACTGAATACCCGGCCATGCCATTGGCGCGTCCATTCCCGGAATGGATCGCCGTCAGCCCGGACATTCTCTTCCTCAATCGGTGCATTCACCAGCCCGGCATACTTCACCGTCGATACCAACCGTACCGCCGCCACATCCTCCCACGGAACCGCAGACGGGAGCGCAAACTCCACATTCACCTCAGGAGCCTCGAAGTCCAGCCCCCGGATCCTCCCGGAGTCCACCCTGCCTCCACTCTTGCGGTCCACCGACACATAGACATCCGCTTCCTGCCAGCCGGCGTCGGTACTCACCGCCTGACTGAACTCCAGCATGCGGCGCAGGGTGTCCTTCGAGAACAGCTTGTGTTCCTCCTTGATCAGTTCCTTCAGCGCGAGCGTCTTCTCCACACTGCGCTTCAGTTCCCCTCGCTGCGTCAGCCGGGTCAGCCGCACGGATTCCACCCGTCCTCCACGTTCCCGGAGCACCTGCTGCACTCCCATCACCGCAAGCGGCAACCCCAGCAGCAGCAAAAGCAACGCCACCGGCCACCGCGGTGCTGCCGGCCACACTCCGCGCGCCTCATTCCCAAGAGCCCGCTGCAGAAACCAGCCCGCCACCGCCGAACACAGAATCGCAAACGAGAACAGGTAAATACCCATCGACGGCATGATGCGGACGTAATCGCCCACCTTGACCAGCATGATCGCCATCGCAATCACCAGCACATCCAGCATCGAATACTTTGCCGACCACGAAGTCACCTGTATGATACCATGCCGCAGTCGCCTTGGCAGCCAGTGCTGACCCGCCGAACACAGCAGACACAGCAGCAGCTTCACGAGCGGAAACACCATGCTGAAGGTGAAGATCAGTGCCGCAAGGAAGTGATTGCCGGTCCGGTAGAAATCACGGATCCCGGACCACACCGAGTACCACCTCGGTCCATCCACGGCATTCGCCACCAGCATCGCGGGGACGAAATACGCCGGAATCAGCGCAATCAGACCTGCCAGCGCACACACCACCGCCCAGCGGTCCCACGCAAAAGTGGCGCGGCGGACAGCAGGCACAGTGGAATCGGAAACAGTCATGATCCTGAC
>JBIICE010000038.1:0-23962 GCA_044239025.1 Verrucomicrobiales bacterium | reverse complement strand
TCTGAAGATCACCGAAGTGATGTATCATCCCACGAGTCCGACCGCGGCCGAGGTGGCGGCGGGATTCACGAATTCGAACGACTTTGAATTCATCCGTCTGACGAATGCGGGGGCCGAGCCCCTCGATCTGACGGGGATATACTTCTCGAATGGCGTGCAGTTTACCGCAGCGGAAGGGATTCAGAACTGGCTGGCTCCGGGGGCGTCGGTGGTGGTGGTCGAGAACCGGGCAGGGTACGCCTCGCGGTATGGAACCCAGTGGCCTGTGCTCGGGGAATACAGCGGTGACCTCAACGATGCAGGCGAGCGCGTGGTGCTCAATGCACGCGACGGGACCGTGCTTTCCGAATTCCGTTACGACGATGTGAATGGCTGGCCGACGGCGGCCGACGAGGGTCATTCGCTGGTCTGGGTGGGTGGCGATCCGGCTCTGCCGTCGAGCTGGCTGGCGTCGCTTGATCCCGGCGGGCTGGGAGTGACCACGTACGAAGGGTGGGCGAAGCGGTACTTTGCGGATCCTGCGGCGGCCGAGGCCTCTGCAGGGGCTGATCCGGATGCTGACGGGCTGGGGAACTTCGGGGAATTTGCGTTCGGAACCGATCCGCGGGTGGCGGGGACGCGGGAAGCCGGGCTGGCTGGATTGGTCGCCGGGAATCCGCTGAAGCTATCCGTGCGGCGTCGCGCCCTGGCGGGCCTGCGCTGGGAACTGGAATCGCTGAATCCGGACGAAGCGGCCGCTGGCTGGGTAGTGACTCCGGGTGGTCCGGAATCGGTGACGGCGCTGGGCGACGGGAGCGAAGCCACGATCTGGCGGGCCCCCGAGGGAGCGGGGCGCGGTCTGCTGCTGCGGGTCCGGGTCCGTCCGGCCGGGCCGTGAGCGAGCCGGGCCGTGGCGTTTCATCGGTTTGCGTTGGCTTGCAACTGGCGTGGTGCTGCGCCACGGGCAGAGGCTCATGCTGCGTGCCGTTGATTACTCTCACTCTTTGCTCCGCGAACATCTGTTCCGCGGGGATGTGGCCATTGATGCGACCGCGGGGAATGGACACGATACGCACTTTCTGGCGCAGCTGACCGGCCCCGAAGGAATGGTCTATGCCTTTGATGTGCAGACCGCCGCCATTGAGTCGACGCGGAAGCTCCTCGAGCGCTGGGGCGTGCCGCCTGACAGCGTCCAGCTGGTGCATGGCGGGCATGAGACGATGGAAGCGGTCATTGCGCCATCGCATCATGGGCAGGTGGGTGCGGTCATTTTCAATCTCGGGTATCTTCCCGGGAGCGATAAAACCGTGGTGACCGTGCCCGCGACGACGCTTGCGGCGATGGACGCGGCGCTGCGGCTGCTGCGGCCCGGCGGGCTGGTCATTGCGGTCCTTTACACTGGTCATCCGGGAGGGCCGGAAGAAGCCGAGGCCGTGCGGGCCTTTGCCGCGGCCTTGCCTGCCGACAGTCATCATGCCGTCGAATACCGCACCCTGAACACGAAGGCAGCGGCACCGTCCGTCCTCGTCATGGAGAAACTCGGAATTCCGGAAGGGCACCCCGAGCCCGAATACGAGATCTAGCCCCTGCGACAGAGGAACTGGGGGGTAGCAGCGCGGTCGGTGGCTGGTTGTCAGTTCACATAGCCCATCTCATTGGTCATGATGAGGGCGTGGGCGAATTTCTCCCATGCGTCGAGCGGGCTGCGGTCGACTTTCTCGGCGGAGGGGTCGCGGACGGCTTCCTTGATGGCGGCCGTGCCGCGGCGGTTCTGCTGAGCGGCGGCCAGCTTGGCGCGGGCCTCCTTGCGGAGTTTCTCGCGGAGGGCGGCCGCGATTTCCTTGCGGTTCATCAGGCGGCCTTTTTTGCCAGCTGTCTCGCTGCGGTCCGTATCGGAACGGTCATCCTTGTCGGCGGCAGCATTCATGCGTTCATCCGCGGGCAATTCCGAGATGAAGCGCAGGGCGAGCTTGCGTTCGGCCTCGCGGGGCCAGCGCTGGTAGATGATCTCGTAGAGGGCGCGGATGCGTTCCTCGTCCGACGAGGCCTTCTGGAATTCCGGACGGTCGATGATATTGCGGGCCTGTTCGATGACGAGCAGGCTGTTCATGCGGAAGAGGGCCTGCTGGGGAACGATGGTTTCGTGACGGCGGCCTGTGGGCAGCGTGGGGTTGGCGACGTCGAAATGGCGCATGAATTCAGCCATCTCGTTGCGGTCGATGAATCCGTAGATGCTGCGGCGCTGGCTGTATGGTTCGCTTTCGATGTTCACCGGGTGACCGCCCATGGCGAGGTCGAGTTGCCCGCCCATGGAGAGGATGCTGTCGCGCAGGGCTTCAAAGTCGAGTTTGCGGACATGCTGACGCCAGAGGAGTCGGTTGAAGGGGTCGATGCGCGCCATTTCCGGGTTGGGCTCGCTTGATTGCTGCCATGTTTTCGAGAGCAGGATGGCGCGGTGCAGCTTCTTGAGACTCCAGCCATGGCGGACGAACTGAAGGGCCAGGGAGTCGAGCAGTTCCGGGTGCGATGGTTTTTCCGACTGCATGCCGAGGTCGTCGGGCGAAGCGGTGAAGCCCGTGCCGAAATGGTGTTGCCAGACGCGGTTGACGAGGACGCGCGGGGTCAGAGGGTTTTCCGGAGAGGCGATGGCGTCGGCGAGTTCGCGGCGGCCGCTGCCGTCGTTGAAGGGCGTGACATTTCCCTTGCTGAGGACTTCGAGGAATGAGCGGGGGACTTCCGGTCCCTGGTTCTGGGCCTGACCGCGGATGAGGATGCGGGAATTCTTCGGGCGCGGTTCGTCGTAGAGGACATTGGCGAGGCCCGGGGCACCGGGGTGGCTGACGTCGAGTCGGGCGAGTTCCGCACCGACCGTGGTGACCATGTCCTGGAGGGAGCGGGGCAGGCCGCGCGGCGGGTCGTTGAGAGGTCGGCTCAGGAAGAAAGCGGGATCGATCACGGCGGTGCGGACTTCCTCGAGGGCGCGGTTGGAGAGGCCGGGGAAAGGTTTGCCCGGGTTCTGGGCGCGGTAGGCCGAGCTTTCCTCCTGGTAGGCCTTGTCGGCCCGGAGAAAGACCGCCGCATAGATCTGGCGGGCTTCCGCGAGGGATTGGGGCTGCTGTCCAGCGAAGGCCGCGCGGATGGCGGCATTCGAAGCGACGCCCGCCTTGTCGCTGGTGGCGCGTTCGATGAGCTTGGCAGCCTTGTGGGGCCATGCCGATTCCGGGAGGCTGGCGAGCTGATCCCAGAGGTTGAACGTGGGATTGAGGTCGAGGGAATTGCGGCGGTTTTTGCGCAGCTGGTTGCGGCGCTGCATGAGCTGCGAGAGATCCGTCACGGTGCGGCCTTCCGATTTGATGAGGCGGACGGTTTTGAAGTATTCCGGCGACTGCCTGTTGAGCGTGCTCAGTTGGAGAAATGCGTCCGCATTGCGGTTGAAGACAGCGGAGAGGCGGTTCGCTTCGTCGGCGAGGCGGAGCCGGCCCTTCTGTTCGGCATCGCGGCGTTTCTGATCGTAGGCCGCACGGCTGGCCGCATCCGGAGCGGCGGTGGCGACCGGCCGGGTCGGGGGTTCGAAGCAGGAATTGAAGATTCCGGCGAGGGCGTAGTAATCGCGCTGGGTGACCGGATCGAAGAAGTGGTCGTGGCAGCGGGCGCAGCTTACGGTCATGCCGAGGAAGCCCTTGGTGACGACATCGATCTGGTCATTGATGATATCGAGGCGCTGGCCATTGAACTGGTCGCCCTGGGTGAGGAAGCCGAGGGCGGCGAGGGAGGCGGGATTTTCCTTGGCTTCCGGGAGGAGGTCAGCGGCGATCTGCTCGCGGAGGAAGAGATTGAAGGGTTTGTCGCGGTTCAGGGAATCGATGACGTAGTCGCGGAACGTCCATGCGTGCGGATTGAGCGGGGTTTGGTCGCGGCGGACCTGGCCACGGGTATCGGCGTAGCGGGCGACATCGAGCCAGTGACGGCCCCAGCGTTCGCCGTACTGCGGGCTGGCGAGGAGGCGGTCGACGACCTTGGCGAAGGCGTCGGGCGAGTCGTCGTTGACGAAGGCGAGGACCTCGGCCGGAGCCGGCGGGAGGCCGGTGAGGTCGAGCGTGACGCGGCGGATGAGGGTGCGTTTGTCCGCGGCGGCGGAAGGCTTGAGGTTTTTCGCTTCGAGTCCGGCGAGGATCCAGGAATCGATGGGGTTGCCGCCGGCCCACGAGGCGTCCCTGAGGGTTGGCAGCGGCGCTTCCTTGAGTGGCTGGAAGGCCCAGTGCTGGGAGGCCTTCTGGAGCATTTCCGGGGAGAGGCGACCGTCGGTTTTGGCGGGGGTGGCGGTGCCGGTGCGTGGGTCGGGTGCTCCCATGCGGACCCATTCTTCGAGGGCAGCGATCTGCTGGGGTTCCAGTTTTTCGCCGCGTGGCGGCATCTGGAGGTCGGGATCCGCATAGCGCACGGCTTTGATGAGCGGGCTGTCGTCCGGTTTCCCCGGCACGATGGCTGGACCGGATTCGCCCCCCTTGAGCCAGCCGTCTTTGGTATCGAGGGCGAGTCCGCCCTTCTGTTTTCCTGAGGCAGCGCTGTGGCATTGGTAGCATTTGTCCGCGAGGAGCGGCCGGATCTTCGCTTCGAAGAATTCGCTGTGTCCGCTGGGTAGTTCCGCGGTGGCCGGCAGGGCGGCGAGGAGAAAGAGCAGAGTGGGTCGCATGGCGGTAGGCCTACGGAGTTGAGCTTCGCGGAACATGACACTCCGGAAGGATTGCTGGTTGCAGAAAAAAGGGCGCGCGCCCCGGGTGGGGACACGCGCCCTGAAAGGGCCCTCCGGGACGAAGATCAGCGGCGGCCGATGCGGAGCCGGAAGTAGCCCCGGGTGGCAGTTCCGGTGGCCGGATTGATCATGCGCACCGTGACATTTTCGGTGACACCGTCCGGGTTCGGCGTGGCGGAGCCGACCAGTTCGATGGTCGAGCCATTACCGGTCCACGCCTGGAGGTCCGGGGAAGTTTCCACGGTGTAGGTGTAGGCCTCGGCGGCGTACGATTTGTCGGCATTGACCGTGCCCCCGCGGATGCGGCGGTAGGTGAACGATCCATGGGGCTGGCTGGAGACCGTGACGGCTCCCGCTTCCGGGGATGGGTAGGGATTCTCCGCGACTGTCGGATTCGTGCCGAAGGCGAGTTCCATGAGGGCCGGGGCACCGTCGCGGTCGCTGTCGTCAGAGGCCGTGCGCGCCAGGTTTGGTTGTCCGGGAGTGACGCGACCGGTGAAGCCGGAAGGGAACGGCGGGTGCGTGGGGTCCTGCGCGGCGGTTTTGTACTTGGTGATGGTGCCGTCGTTGGCGGCTCCTGCGTTGTCGAGGTCACCGCCGTACCATGAGGCCGGGGAATTTGGCGTATTTTCTCCGGCAAACCGGGCAAATGATTCCGGGTGGTAGAACGGCTGGGTGGGTGGGCTGAGGTAGAGACCGGACAATTCCGCCAGTCCGTAGGTCCAGCCATTCCATGGGTAGGCGAGCGGGAGGGGGATGGGAGCCGGGGTGGTGGCCACATAACTGCGGATCATGATGCTGTCCTGAATGCCCGAGGCACCACCGTTCCACGGGAAGAAGTCAAAGTTGCCATCGCCGTCGCTGTCGACGCCGAGGGAATTTTTGGTATCGGTGTCGAACCCGATGTACCGGTTGAAGCCACGGACGAGGAGCAGCATGACATTGGTGTTGTCCGTTTCCGCGCCCACGACCGCGTCGCTGAAACTGCTGGCGAGGCCTTCCCGGCCTGGAGGGTCGCCGACGCGGGTCTGGGAGCGCATGACTGAGGCCCATGGATTGTTGCCGTCGCCGGGGGTTGGGTAGCGGTTACCGAGGACGAACAGGCCATTCGATCCGGTGGTCATGCCATCGAGGCTCCAGTAGTGGCGGATTGACCCCGTGTTGTTGACCACGTTGTCGATCATGAGGAGGTAGTAGCCATTGAGGCTGCGAGCCGATCCCTTGGTGTCGAGGAACTCGACATATTCGTAATTCCGGTCGGCCCCTGGAGGATTGAGGTGGACCTCATTGATGACCACGGCACCCGGCAGGACGTCTCCGGGAGTACCGGCGTGGTTGGGCCGCCCAGGGGAGCCACCGCTGCGGAATTCGCCGCTGAAGACTCCGGTGTATTCAAGGAGCGGGTCGATGCCACCGCCAGGGTTGGGCCGTCCATTCTGATCAATCTGGCCGTAATGCCATGCGGCGCCGCTGTTGGCGATGAAGTTGCCCGGTTTGCGGGAGACGTGATGGATTTTGAAGGTGTTGTTATCGAGCCAGGCGTAGGGAGCACCGGGGTTTACAGTGCTGGTGACGATGCTGTCGAACAATTGATCGCAGTATGCGGAAGGATCGAGCAGGAGGGTGCCGCCACCGATATTGCCTTCCACTTTCTGCCCGTCCGCGGTCACCGTGAGGGGGCCTTTGGGGCCGCGGATGATGAGCAGGGCCATGCCATCGTTCGGGAAGTCATTGCCGCCGATGGCGACGGGCGGGTCGAAGGCCGTGCAGTACGGAGTGATGGGGCCGTCGGTGTTGCGGTAGGGGTAGGCATTGGCCGCGTCGTAGTTATCGCCGACAAGAGCGATGCCGTTGGTGCCGGTGGTGTAGCCCGAGAGCGAGAAACTGCTGCGGACGAGACCGACCGTGCCTTCGAGATCGATGACGAGAACCCAGATTTGATCCATGTAGCCCATGGCTCCGTTGTCGCTGGCGATCTCGATGTATTCGTTGGTGTCATCGCGACCGGACTCCGTATTGGACGGATTGATCATGACCTCGCTGATGCGGATGCTGGCCGGGACGGGCGGGGAAGCCTGGGTGATTTCCGTGGTGAGGTTGGGCAGGCCTGGAGTGCCGGCACCGCGGAAGCCACCGAACCATGTGGCACCGAAGGGTTGGCCGGCGACCTGGAGGGAGGGAGCGAAGCCGATGGTGAACCCGGGGCTATCCTGCGGGTAGTTGCCACCGTACCATGCGGCCGAGGCAACGGTGTCGTTCCCTGGTTTGCGGGAGAGATTGTCCGGGATCATGGACGTTGGCATGATCGAGCGCAGATCCACCGTGCTGTAGGTGCGGCCGATCGTGGTTTTGCCGATCTGGGTAAAGCCGATCTGATCGACGATGGTGCCGGTGAAGAAGGCATCCTGGACGCCGTCATTGTTGCCATCGAGGTCCTTGTTGACCGGGGGGACGTAGTTCTGGACGAGGAAGAGAGTGAAGCCGTCCTTGTAGCGGAGGTCGCCGAGTCCCCAGCCAGTGGAGACCGGGGTGGAGGTACGGGCGACAGGGTCACCGTAGGAGGTTGAGGCAGCGGGCAGGTCCTTGAAGGGGTTGTAGGCCGGGGTGACCTCATCGCCGAGCATGAGGAGGCCGTTGGTGCCGGTGGCCATGTCCGTGAGGTCCCACTCCTCGAGGATGCGGCCGACGCCGGGATCTGCGTCGCTGGTGCTGGCGCTGCCGTCGAAGCTGTCGACCACGACGAGCCAGTATCCGGAGAGGCTGCGGGCCGAGTTGCCCGTATTGCGGATTTCGAGGTACTGGTAGAGATCGTTTTCGCCGGGACCCGAGGGATTGAGACCGACCTCATTGATGCGGAAGCTGGTGGCTGGGAGGGAGGTGCTGAGGTTGGCGCGTCCCGGAGTGACTTCACCGAGCATGTTGCCGGGACCGAAGGTGCGGCCGACTTCATAGGTGATGGAGGTTGACGTGGTGCCGACGAGTTTCCCGCCGTACCATGCGGCGGCGCTGTTGGCGGTATTGTTGCCGGACTGGCGGGCGAAGGTATCGGGGTCGCGGTTACCGAGGGAGGAACTGAGCCATGTGGTGCTGAGGTTGGCGCTGGTGGCGACGTAGGGGTTGAAGGGCTGAGGGGAAGCCGATTCGTTGTCACGGTCGCGGGTGCCGACACTGTCGAGGATGGCGGTCCATGGGGCGGCCGTGAAGTTGGCTCCGTTGGGAATGGGGGTTTCCGACCAGTCGAAGATGCCGTTGTTGTTGACGTCGACGTCCGGCCATTTGCCGGTGGTTTCGTTGCGGACGGCCGAGAATCCCGAGACAAGGAGGATGGAGAGACCGTCGTTCGAGGCGATGTCACCGCTGCCCATGCCGGCTGGGTCGGCGGTGCTGGTGTTGGCATCGATGCCCCCGGACCATGCCCCGCCCTTGGGGACGCCGGCGTAGCCATTGCCAATCATGAGGAGGCCATTGGGGCCGGTGGAGAAGTCATTGAGGCTCCATGCCTCGCGGATTTCGCCGAGGTTGAGGATGCGGTTGGGATCGCCGACGGGGAGGTCGGCATCGAAGCGGTCATTGTTGATGATGATGACCGAGAGATTGGTGCAGGCCTCGACTCCGCCGGTGGTGCTGCGGAGTTCCATGAATTCGAAGTCCTGGTCCGGGTTGGGCGGATTGAGGTGAACCTCGTTGAGGAGGATGGCTGCCGGGGAGAGCGAGACCGCAGCGAAGAGTGCGGTGGCAGAGGTGAGGAGTGGTTTCATGAACAAGGGGAGGTTCGTTGCTGAAAAATACGCACAAACGTAGGGCGATGACAAGATAAAGGGGTCGGAACCGTCACAAATAAATTGCGTCCCGGGGCGGTGATTTAAGATTGGTTTAACGGGTTGGGGAGAACGTGTCGGCGGAATTTCGCGGGTTCACGACGTCGGCTGTCCCCGGAAGACGAAGTAGACAGCGGCCATGAGGCAGAGGGCGGCCCAGAGGAAGTCGAGTCTGGGGGATGCGCGCATGTAGAAGATGGCGAAGGGGATGAAGATGAGGAGGGTGATGGCTTCCTGGAGGATTTTGAGTTGGGCGAGGGAGAGGCCGCCGGAGTGGCCGATGCGGTTGGCGGGGACCTGGATGAGGTATTCGAAGAGAGCGATGCCCCAGCTGAGGAGGGCGGCGAGCCACCATGGTTTGGCGCTGAGGTTCCGGAGGTGGCCGTACCATGCGAAGGTCATGAAGACATTGGACAAGGCGAGGAGGGCGGCAGTTTTCCAGAAGACGGGCATGGTTTCCGTGGAAGGGAGGGATCAGTGCATTTCGACCGCGCAGGAGCCGAGACCGCCGCGGAAGTAGTTGAACTGGACGTTCGGGTGATCGGCGAGGAGCGACATGGGGACCGCGGAGTCGGCGATCCCCTTGGCGATCATGAGGGCGGTGAGCCGCTGGCCGAGGGGATTGTCATGGGTGCCGGCGTGCCAGATGGAGACCTTTTCAGCGAGCCATGTTTCGGCGGGGCCGACGGTGATGGCCTTGTGCGGGACCATGGTGACATTGCCGCCGCCCGAGGTTCTGGCATTCTGCATGAGGGTGACCGGGTGGAGGTCGACGATGCGCGTGGCGAGTTTCCGGAATTCTGCGGGTGGGGGAGGTTCGTGGGACCACTGGCCCGAGCGAGGCAGGGGGTCATTGAAGGCCCAGTGCTTGATGTCGCCCTGACCGCCCTGCATGACAGCGCAGCGGATGCCGGCGTTCCATGAATCCCGGTAGGGGGTGGTGTGGGCGGCGGGGAAGTGGAGATGGGAGTCCGGGATGGCGAGGTCCGGGTGGATGCGGTTGAAGCAGAGTTCGCGGTCGGCCCTTTCGAACGAGAGCGGGTGGCTGACGGGGACTTCCGCGGTACCATCGAACCATTCGTCCATGCCCCAGAAGTGAGCCGAGCCGAGGTTGAGGTTGAGGGAATTGACGAGTCTGGCGACGAGAGGGAGCTGTTCCGTGGGACCGATGGGGCCGCAGATGCCGACTGGGTTGTCGGGGGTGGCCTGCTGCCATGCGGTGATGTACTCGAGGGCTTCCGCGAGGTAGAAGTCTTCGAGGGAATCGTAGAAGACGACCTTGAAGCCAGGGCGGGAGAGTTGGGCGAGGTCGCGTTCCGAGAGGCGGGCGGCGTCGCTGATGAGATCCGGTTCGAGGGTGGTGTAGTCCCACCAGTCCGGGGCGATGGAGCTGAGTCGTCTGGGCATGCGGAAAATTGCCAGCGTTGTACCCCACGGGGCGGAGGGTGCCAGCATTTTCCTTCCGGAGAGGCGACCGCAGATGCGGAGGGTCAGAAGCGGAGGGTCAGGCCGACCGAGCCGCCGAAGCCAGGTTCATTTGAACCCGAGCCGTGCACGCGGTAGGCGTCGTCGAGGAGATTATCGAGGGAAGCGGTGAGGGAGGCGTGTTCGTGGAAGTTCCATCCGCCACGCAGCGAGAGGAGCGTCCAGCCCGGGGTGCCGCCTGGGGGGATGCGGTCCGTGTCGGCACGGTCGCCCGAGTTGAGGCGGTCGGCGCGGGAGGCGGCGAGGCAGACGAGTTCCGACCAGAACTGGTCATTCTGCCAGCGGAGGCCGGCGCGGCCCATGAAGGGGACGACCCGGCTGAGGGGTTCGGTGACGCGGAGACTGTCGCGGCTGGGGTACTGATCGAGTTCGCCTTCGGTCCATGTGAGATCAGCGAAGAGCGACCAGTGATCCGTGAGGGAGAACTGAGTGGACGCCTCGATGCCCTGAGCGAAGCCAGCGCCGGAATTCGCCTTGGAGACCACGCTGGCACCGTCCGAGAGGTTCCCCGTCGGTTGCCGGACAATGAACTGGTCGAAGAGGTTATGGAAGTAGACGACCGAGCCCGTGAATCGGTCCGTGGACGTGCGGAGGCCGATTTCGAAGTTCAGGGATTCTTCCGGGGAGAGGCTGGTGGCAGCGATTTCGAGTTCTCCGCTGCGGGCGATGTCGAGGCGGGAGAGGTCCGAGAGATTGGGGGCGCGGAAGCCCTGAGAGACGCCGCCGGTGAGGGCGAAGCGGTCATTTTGGTCCAGGTCGAGGACAAAGCGGGCGCTTCCGGCGAAGTGGTCCCATGAGCTGGCGAAGCTGTCCGGTGCTGCGGTGACGGGGTTGAGGAATCGTCCGACATCGGCGCTGGCGTGGGTGTAGCGGCCGCCGAGGAAGACATGAAAGCGGTCACCGGCCGTGATTTCATCCTGGAGGTAGAGGCCGAGGAGACCGTAGGAACTGTCATCGCCGACGGGGCCCTGGACGGCTGGGATGGCCGGGCTGCCCGGAATCTGGCTGGTGCCGGTGGAATCGACGGAATCGTGGTAGTAATCGGCTCCGAACGTCAGGTTTCCGAAGGGGGACTGGCGGGTGAACTGGAGGTCGCATCCGAGCGTGCCGACCTTGGTTTCGGTGAGGTCCCTGCGTTGCGAGGCGCGGGTGCGGAAGGCGGATTCGTCATTGGTCTGATAGGAGGCCGTGAAGGTGGTGCTGTCGACGATCTGGCCGGGAGTCTGGCCCGAGAGACGGAGGTAGGAAAGCGAGCGCTGCTGATCGAAGGAGCGGCGCAGGTCCGTGCCCGAGGTGGAGCCATTCCATGACTTCGAGAAGATGGTGGAATGCGTGCGCCAGACATCATTCTGGCGGGACTGCTGATGCACAGCGCTGAGCGACCATTGGTCCGAGAGGGCGGCATCGAAGCGCGAGTGGTAGGCCCATTCATCGTAGCCCGTGGTGGGGAGGCGACCGAGTTCGGCCGCCTGGACATCGCCGAACGAGCGTCCGGTGGCGCTGAGGTGGAGGCCCCAGTCTCCGCCCCTGCCGGCATTGAATTCGAGGTGGCCCGTGTGGCTTCGTTCTGCCGAGGCGAACCGGTAGAAACTGCTGCCCGACGTGAACGACTCGCCGGCTGGGGCCGAGCGGAAGCCGCTGGCCTTGGTGAGCGCGTTGAGGGTGCCGCCGATGGCATCGCTTCCGTAGAGGACCGCGCCCTGACCGGGAACGAGTTCGACACGGTCAAGCGAGAGGGGATTGATGAGCGTCCAGTACTGATTGGGACCGTCGCGGAAGGTCGAGTTGTTGTAGCGGATGCCGTCGATGAGGGCGAGATTGCGGAATCCTGTGAGGCCGCGGATGAATGGGGAAGCCTGTCCGTTGGAGGTTTTCTGGACGCTGACGCCGGGGAGTTCGCGGAGCGCTTCCGGCAGCGAGCGGACGAGTCGTTCCGAGAATTGCTCGGAAGTGAGTTCGCGGATCATGGCCGGGGCCGAAGCCGTGGCCAGTGGCGAACGGGTCGCGGTGACCGTCATTTCGGGAAGCGCGGGCGTTTCCGGAGTGGTGGTGGGCGTCGCGGGTGGTTCTGCGGCGTGGGCGTGGAGGCAGGCGGCGAGCGGGAGGGATTGAAAAAAGGCCTTCGGGAGTTGCATGGGAGAGTCTCAAGAGGTAACACGTCGGCGGATTGTCCGCCACCTTGCCCGATGTACAGAAATTGTCCATTTCCCTGCCATCATGGCGCGTGAACGCACACTGTTCCGCGGACTGACCGGTCGCTTTCTGTGGGTGCTGGTGATTCTGGTACTGACGGGATCACTGGCCTTGCTGGCCCTGCTGGGGTGGGGCGAGCGGCGGCGGGAACTGGTGGCGTTCGGGGAACAGGCGCGGGCGAATGCGGCCTTTGTGGAGCGGGCCGGGCTGCCGAGGTCGTCGCAATTGGCGGGTCAACTGGGAGTGCTGCTGGGATGCCGGGTTTATTTCCGGGGGAAGGATGGCGGGATGGTGGGGGTGGATGGGCGGGAATCCGCCGGGTACTTTGCGGGTGGGCAGGCCGGGGTCGGTCGGGAACTGGGGCGCGAACTGGTGGCGGAGGGGGATGCTGGAGAAGGGTGGCGGCTGGCCCTCGTGCGGGAGCGGGGTTCAAGGTGGGCGGTGGCGGGTCCGGTGGCGGCGGCGGTGGTGGCCTTCGTGCTGATGGCCCTGCTGGCAGGGTGGTGGCTGGCGCGCGGTTTGATCCGGCCACTGCGGTCGCTGGCATCGATGCTGCCGCGGGTGGAATCGCTCACCGAATGGCCCGGGGCCGGTCGGGCCGACGAGATCGGGGAACTGGCGCGTGCCCTCGCCGAGACCGGCAAGGCATTGCGGGAAGAACGGAGCAAAAGGGAACGGGCGGAGCGGCATGCTGTGCTCGGGCGGATGGCGGCGTCGCTGGCGCACGAGGTGAGGAATCCCGTGTCGGCGATCCATCTGCATGGCCAGCTGCTGAGCGGCGTGGTGGACGAGGGCGGGCGGGAGTCGGCGGCGTGCATTGTCCGGGAGGCCGGTAAGATCGAAGGACTCGTGCAGCAATGGATGCTGCTGGCGAAGCCCGAGCCGCCCGTGAAGCGGCTGGTTGGAGCCGCTGAGGTACTCATGGAGACGGCGGCCATGCTCGAGCCGGCGGCGCGGCTGGCGCGGGTGAAGCTGGCGACGGATGCGGGGCCGGCGGGCTGCGGCGTGCTGGGGGATCGGGTGCGGCTGGGGCAGGCCCTTGCGAATGTGCTTCAGAATGCGATTCATGCTTCACCCGAGGGGGGCACGGTGACGGTGGTGGTGCGGGAGGAAGGCCGGGAGGTGATCTGGGAAGTGAGCGATGAGGGGCCGGGATTTTCCGTGGAGGCGCAGGGGCGCTGGCACGAGCCATTTTATTCCGGGAAGGAAGGCGGGATGGGCCTTGGATTGACCGTGGCCGGCGAGGTCATGGTGGCGCATGGCGGGTGCGTGGCAGCGGGGCCGCGGCCGGGCGGCGGCGCGGTGGTGACCCTGCGGATGCCGGCAGCGAAGGATGAACCGGAGCAGAGTTCATGAGCGCGCGGGTATTGATCATCGAGGACGAGCCGTCGCTGAGTGCGGCGCTGGAGATTGCGCTGCGGCGCCGGGGTTATGCGGTGGACACCGCGGCGAGCGCGCGGGCCGGTTTGAGCCGGATGTCCGAAGGCCGCTGGGATGCCGTGGTGGTGGACATCGGTTTGCCCGACCGGAATGGACTTGAACTGGTGGGCGTGCTGCGGGCTGGTGATCCGGAATTGCCCGTGCTGGTGATTACGGCGCACGGGCATCTGGAGAATGCGATTGCCGCGCGGCGGGCGGGAGCCGCTGATTACATGGTCAAGCCATTGGATCTGAAGCAGTTTCAGGATCGGGTGGCGGCGCTCCTCGAGGCTGGCGGGCGTGGAGGGAAGGCTGAGGCCGCGGCACGGGGCGACGCGGGAGCGGATCTGTTTGTGGGCGGGGCATTGTCGCTGCAGTTGGCCTTTGCGGCGATTGCGAGGGCCTGTGCCGGGGATGCGGCGGTGCTGGTGACGGGTCCATCCGGCTCCGGGAAGTCGCTGGTGGCCGGGATCATTCACCGGCAGTCGCGTCGTGGCCGGGAGAGCATGGCGGTGGTTGAGGCCGGTGAACTGCGCGAGGCGAAGCAACTGGGTGCATGGCTGAGCGGCTCCGGGGGAGGCAGTCTGATTGTGGAGGAAGTTGCGTGCCTTGCGGGTCCGCTGCAGGAAATGCTGGCTGCGCACCTGCTGAGGGAAGGTGGCGGGGTGCGGGTGATGGCGACGTCCGGGCAGGACCTGCGCGAGGCGATCCGTCGCGGGCAGTTCCGGGAAGATCTGTATTACCAGCTCAGTCCCGGCGAAGTGCCGCTGCCGCCTTTGCGGGAGCGGTTGTCCGATATTCCGGCCCTCTGCGCCGCGCTTTCGGTTGGCATGGGGGAAGCAGGAATCGAGGTGACCGACCGGGCGATGGGGGCCCTGCAGTCGTGGTCGTGGCCGGGGAACGTGCGGGAACTGCGGCAGGTGCTGCGCTATGCACGGGAAGCGGCGGGAGGACCGGTGATTCTGCGCAGTCATCTGCCGCCGCACATTGCGTCGTGCGGGGAAGTGTCGGGAGCGTCGGCCCTTGACCGTGCCCTTGGCGAATGGCTGGCTGATCCGGAGGTGGCGGGGCTGGCGTGGAATGGGCTGGTGGAGGAACTGGAGCAGCGGCTCCTCGCGCATCTGCTGCCGAAGCATGGGAACAAGCCCTCGCGGCTCGCGGCGGCGCTGGGGTTGCATCGTTCCACCCTGCGGCAGAAACTGACGCGGATGGCGGGCGGACGGGAGGGCAGCTGAGGGTCAGGCCGGCAGCGAGGCGACGAACGCATCGAAGAGAGCGGCGACGTCGTTTCGGCGCGCGAGGGAATCGATCCAGGAAGCAGGAATGGCATCGAGGCCGTAGTGAATGCCGGCGATTCCTCCGGTGACGCATCCCGTGGTGTCCGTGTCGTCGCCGAGGTTGACGGCGCGGAGGGTGGCGTCCGGGAACGAGGCGGTATGGAGCAGGCACCAGAGAGACGCTTCGAGGGTATGGATGACGTAGCCACTGCTCTGGATGTCGCTTTCCGGGAGCGCTGCGAAGTCGGGCTCGAGGAGCCGCTGGAAGTGGGGCTGTTCCGCCGGGGCGAGGGAATCCGCGAGCGGAGGGAAGAGCTGTCGGGTTTCCGCGAGGGCGTCGGCAGGGGAACCACCGCCGAGGAGGGCGCGGGTGAAGAGTCCGAGGAAGATGCAGGCCAGCTGGGATCGTGGGTGCGCGTGAGTGAGGCACGAGGCCTCGGCGAGCGTCTGCGCCATGGATGCGGTGGGTTCGGACGCGCAGCGCAGGCAGAGCGGGAGGATGCGCATGAGCGAGCCATTGCCGTTGGACGATTCCGAGGAACCACCGGCGCGGAGAGGATCCATGCCGCCGGCGAGGCGGCTGATGGCCGTGCTGGTGGCGATGCCGATATCGAAGACCGATCCGTGGGGGGTCCAGAGCTTGCCATCCTTCCAGCGGACGAAGCGGTCCGCGAGGTCGGTGGGGTTGAACGAGCCGGGGAGCAGGCTTTCCACGGTGCAGAGGAGCAGCGATGAGTCGTCGCTCCATGTTCCCGGGGGCTGGTGGTGCGTGCCGAAGCCGCGCATGCCCGTGACCGGATCGGTGCGGATGGACGAGCGGCTGCGG
Source organism: Verrucomicrobiales bacterium (assembly GCA_044239025.1). Classification (GTDB taxonomy): domain Bacteria; phylum Verrucomicrobiota; class Verrucomicrobiia; order Verrucomicrobiales; family V1-33; genus V1-33. The sequence goes on along the minus strand of JBIICE010000038.1, from coordinate 8,212 downwards.
AATTCGACGGGGACACCGAGGGCATCGCCGGCGAGCGAGCCCCAGAGACCGCCAAGGAGGCGTTGTGGGCGGGGAGTCATTGATGATGTTTCCATGAGCGGACGAACTGTTGCTGGGCGGTGGTTTCCGGGATGCAGGGGAACGACTGGCGGTCGTGGGCCGTGAGCGAGGCGAGAGCTGCGATGACATTTTCCGGGGAAGCGATGCCATGGCGGACGAGCCAGCATCCGATGGCGGTGCCGGTGCGACCGCGGCCGCCGCGGCAGTGCACGTAGACGCCGCCGTGGAACAGGGCCTCGTCGATGGCGTTGAGGATGGATCTCATGTGCCCCGGGGAAGGAACATCGATGTCGCGCACCGGAAAACGGAGCATGGCGGCACCGGTTCCGAGGAGGCTGGCGCATTGCCGCAGGGTTTCCTCGTAGGGAAGAAAAAGATCGCCCTGCCAATCCCGTTCCGTTTCCTCCATGAGATTGATGACGGTGCGGACGCCGGCACCGAGGAGAGCGCTGCATTTGGCCGTTGCGGCGAGAGTGATCTTGTCGCCCGGCAGGTAGCCCGCAAGGATGCGGTGGGGGACGACCCAGTAGGATCGGGTGAAGGGCGTGGGAGGGAGCATGGAAGCAGAGGCGTTGGGGAGGTGATCAGCCGATGAGAGCGCCTGCCTGCTGCATCGCCGAGATGGCCTGCGCGGCGTCGTCCGGTTTGAGATTCACGGCGCGGCAGGCATGCGTGAGAAGGCGGACGGAAAATCCGAGTGCGAGTGCGTCGAGGACCGTGAATCTGACGCAGTAGTCCGTGGCGAGCCCGCAGACATCGATCCGGGAGACGCCCATCGACTGCAGCCATGGGGCGAGTCCGGTGGCGGCCCGGCGACCATTATCGAAGAAGCCGCTGTAGCTGTCGATGTCGGGGTCGGTGCCCTTGGGGAAGATGCGGGAGATTTTCCCGGTGTGCAGAGATGGGGCGAAGCATGCGCCGCCCGTGAATGCCACGCAGTGGACCGGCCAGAGCGTCTGCGGGATCCCGTGGAGGCTGATGGTACCGAAGCAGCGCTGGCCCGGGTGATTCACGGCAAAACTGCCGTGGTCGGGCGGGTGCCAGTCGAGCGTGGCGGCACTGAGCGGGTAGTCAGGGAGCAGGGAATTGATGACCGGAATGATTTCTTCTCCTCCGGGGACCGCAAGGCTGCCGCCCGGAAGGAAATCGTTCTGGACGTCGATGATGAGGAGGCACTTCATGGTGACGGGCTGGAATGGGCTGCGGCGATGAGCTGATTGCGGAGTCGGGCGAGGGACGGGGTCAATCCGGCCGGGTAACCGTGCGGGTGGAGGAAGCGGAGCGCTTCCGGGCTGAGGCGGGCAAGCTGGCTGGCGGTGCGGGACTGGATGTGCGTGAGGCTGGGGGATTGGTACACGGATTGACCGTGGCGGAAGATGGGGACCAGCAGGTCCTCGTGGCAGGCGGTGGCGGGAATCGCCTGCGAGCGGGTGGGGTCGGCGGGGTCATGAATGACCACCGGGGCAGGGCAGCCGAGGCCTTCCTCGAAGATGGCATCGCCGATGAATTGATGGCTCCCGGAGAAGCGGCGGACCTGGAGAATGCCGGGCAGGGAAGATTTGGCGGCCTGTTCGCTGCGTTTTACCCTGGGCGACCATGAACCGTCCGGCAGGCGGACGGCCCCGAGTTTATAGACTCCGCCGAGGGCCGGGTGGGATCCGCCGGTGACGAGTTGCGTGCCGACGCCCCAGACATTGATGGCCGCGTGCTGCTGGCGGAGGTTCCCGATGATTTCCTCATCGAGGTCATTGCTGGCAACGATGGCCGTTTCCTGGAGGCCTGCGGCATCGAGCATCTGGCGGGCCTGCCGGCTGAGCCATGCGAGGTCGCCGGAGTCGAGTCGGATGCCAGCGAGGCGGTGGCCCTTCTGGCGGAGGGCGAGGCCCGTGGCGATGGCGTGGCGGATGCCGTCGAGGGAATCGTAGGTATCGACGAGGAGCGTGCAGTTGCCCGGCATGGCGTCCGCATAGGCCGCAAAGGCTTCCGGTTCCGAGTCGAACGACATGACCCAGGAATGGGCATGGGTGCCGCGGACGGGAATACCGAAGCGGTGGCCCGCGAGGACGTTGGAAGTGGCGTCGCATCCTCCGATGAAGGCAGCGCGGCTTGCCGAGAGGGCACCATCGGGTCCCTGGGCACGGCGGAGTCCGAATTCGAGCACCGGATGCGGCGCGGCCGCCCGGCAGATGCGGCTCGCTTTCGTGGCGATGAGCGTCTGGAAATTGACGATGTTGAGGAGGGCCGACTCGAGGAGCTGGGCTTCGAGGATCGGCGCGCGGACCCGGAGCAGTGGTTCGTGCGGGAAGGCCGCCGTGCCTTCCGGCATGGCATCGAGATCGCCCGTGAAGCGGAGCGCCCCGAGGGAATCGAGGAAGGCCGGAACAAAGAGCGGAGCCCCATCATTTCCCGTGAGCGTGGCGAGGTAGGCGAGTTCCTCCGGGCTGAACTGGAAGCCTTCGAGAAAGGCGATGACGTCGGCCAGCCCGGCAGCGATGGCATAACTGCCTCCGAAGGGAGGCTTGCGGAAGAAGAGGTGGAAGACTGCCTCCTGAGAAGCGCGGCCATGGTGCCAGTACCCGGCCGCCATGGTGAGCTGATAGAGATCGGTAAGTAGCGGAGAACAGCGCTGCATGGGATTTGCGGGGGCTTGCGGGATCAGAGGTCGAAATGGAAGCCGCGGCGCACGAGCCGCTGGTACTGAGTGAGGTTGAAGCGGAAGAGCTGGGCCGGGCGATGCGCTCCGCCGCTGCGGGTTTCCGCGAGCGCCGTGAGGAATCCGAGGGCGAGGATGCGTTTGCGGAAGTTCCGTTTGTCGAGCGATTCGCCCGCGATGGCCTCGTACAGCGTCTGCAGTTCCGTGAGAGTGAACTTTTCCGGAAGGAGATTGAACCCGAACGGCTGGCGGCGGATGCGTTCCCGCAGGTGGGTGATGGCGGCCGCCGCGATGTCGGCGTGGTCGAACGCGAGACCGGGCAGGTCCGGGACCGGAAACCACTGCGCATCGCTGGCATCCGTCGCCGCGGTCGTCCGGTGGTCCGACATCCTCACCAGCGCCCAGAAGGCCACGCTCACGACCCGTTCGCGGGGGTCGCGGTCGGGTGCGCTGAATGCGTGGAACTGTTCGAGGTAGACCGCCCGGACCCCCGTTTCCTCCTCCAGCTCGCGCCGCACCGCCGCTTCCAGCGTTTCATCATCACGGACAAAGCCTCCCGGCAGCGCCCACATCCCGAGGAACGGAGCAATCCCCCGCCGGATCAGGAGAACCTGCAGCCGGTTGCCATCGAAACCAAAAACCACGGCATCAACCGTGAGCGCAGGACGGGGGAATTCGTACGTGAAGGGCATGACCGTATCGGTTCGCGGCCATTTTAGTGTGAATGTGACACTAAGTAAAGTGGAATCTCTCCATCCTGATGCTCACGGGTGAAAAAAATCCCCGCCCCGGTGGTGAGCCGGTGGCGGGGATGGGGAGAACGCGGCAGGGGAGGGGGCTCAGAAGTTCAGTTCGAGGCCACCGAAGAACATGCGGGGCTGGCCGCCGCGTGGGCCGAGGGGGAGACGGCTGTTGATGTAGGCCTCGTCGAGGACATTGGAGACGCCAGTGAAGACGTGGGCCTGATCGGTGACGCGGAAGCGGGCGGTGAGGTCGACGACGAAGGCCGAGTCGGTTTTGCCGAAGCGTGCGTCCGGGTTGCCGCTGAGGTTGCGCTGCGAGGAGGTGTTGCTGGCGGTGCCGTAGACGGATGGGGTGTAGGTGGCGTCGGCGTAGAGGCCGAAGCGACCGTATTCGATGCCCAGTCCGCCGGAGATGGCGTATTCCGGGATGTAGGGGACATCGTTTCCGGCGAGGCCGCCGCTGAAGATCGAGGCGGCGTCGCCCGAGGGGCTGTCCGACTGGAGTTCGGCCCTGGTGTAGGTGGCCGAGAGGCGGATGGGGAGACGCCAGAGGGTCGACGACTGAGCGAGCGGATCCCAGCGGAGGGCGGCTTCGAGGCCATAGCTGTCGATGTCGCCGGCGTTATCCGATTCCACGGTGCCCGAGGCCGCCGAGTTGTCGAGGACGATGAGATTGGAGAACGAAGTGTGGAAGCCGACGAGTTCGAACTGGACGGTGTCGCCGTAGTGGCGGATGCCGGCTTCGAAGCCATCCGAGGTTTCCGGGTCGAGACCCACCGCGAGGGAGTCGCGCGGGCTTGGGGTGGAGAAGCCGCGGTAGTAGCCACCGAAGGCCGACCATGTATCCGAGAGCTGGTAGATGAGGCCGACGCCCGGGGCGACGAGGTCGGTGCTTCCGGAGGCCGAGGCCGTGACGCGGTCGGGTTGCTGGCCCGAGGTATCGCGGTCGCGGTACTGCTGTTCGAGGTGTTCCCAGCGGACGCCGGGTTTGACCGTGAGGCGGCCGAGGGTAATGGCGTCCTCGGCCCAGAGAGAGAAGGCAACGGTATCGTCGAGCCGGTTGCCGGCTGTGCCGGGAGCGGTGCGGCTGCGGCTCAGTTCGTGTCCGCGGCGGTCGACCTTGATATTGGTGTCGGTCTGGAGTCGTTCCGCTTCGTCGTAGTGGAGTCGGGCACCGACGGAGAGTTTGTGGGCGAGGGAACCGGTGGTGAATTCGGAATCGAGGCGCGACTGCAGGCCGAGGGTGTGGTACTCGCGGTTGCCGTCGCGGAGTCTCCATGTGCCCGCTGCGTTGCCGCGGAGGATGGAGAGGGCTTCACCGCCGCCGGCGAGAGCGAAGGGAATGGTATAGGCCTGGCCTTGCGGATTCCTGAGGCCGTCGAGTTTATTCCAGCTGCGGTCGAATGACGTGAAGTAGGCGGTCGTTTCGATGCGTGTGGTGGCCGATGGTTCCGCGATGTGGGTCAGGGAAGTGCGGAACTGATCGTACACGAAGCGGTCGTGCTGCGTGCTCACGTAGCGGCGGGTCGGATTGGCGCGGAAGTCGGCTTCGGTGAGACCGGTGTAGGTTTCGTGGCCATCGAAGTTCGTGTAGCCGATGCGGAATTCGATGCGCTGATGGAGTTCGGTATCCGGTTCCCAGAAGAACTTGAAGTTCGGGTCGAGGGCCGTGAAGCCCGTGCTGCCGCCGACGCGGTCGATGGCGCGGAAGCCATCGGTGTTTTCATGGAACATTTCGGCGACCCAGCCGATGGTGCCGGCCGAGGTTTCCCGGGTGTGGGCCCATGTGGCGTGATTGGTCCAGGTATTCCACGTGCCGTAGCGCGATTTGACGAAGAATTCGTCCTTGTGGCGGAGCGGTCCGCTGACGGCTCCGGTGACGACGGGGACCTTCCCCTTGCCGCCGGCTGCGGGGGCGGGTTCGTCGGCGGGGTCGAGCGACGCGAACGGGGTGGTCAGGTAGTTGACGACGCCGCCCGTGGTATGGGGACCGAAGCGCACCTGGCTGGAGCCCTTGAGTACCTCGACGCCGCTCATGCGTCCGATCCGCGGGGTGTAGTAGGCTGCGGGTTCCGAGTACGGAGCCGGGGCCATCATGATCCCGTCCTCCATCACGGTGACCTTGGCAGAGCGCCCGCCGTCCACGCCCCGCAGACTGATGTTCGGCAGATTGCCGAACCCTTCCTCATCCCGGATGTAAACTCCCGGGACCTGCTGCAGCACCCGCGCCGGACTCGTGTACGTCTGCGTCCGGATCTGATTCGCGTCGAGTCGCGCCGCACTCCCCGCAATTCTCGGAATGTCCGCGCGGCTGCCCACCACCGTGATGGGAGCCAGTTCCGCCGCCGCTCCAGCAGTCGGCTGCCCCTCCTGGGCCGCAGACCTCAGCGTCGAGGCCAGCACAACGGCCAGAACCGGCCGAAATGGCGGAAGCTGCAGTCGGATCGAGGGCACGGAAAGCATTGCTGATGAGTTCATGATAGGGTGAGGAAACGGCCAGGGAATCAGTCCGCGGCACGGTCCTGCTTAATGCGACAGAGTCTCATTCGCAACCAAAAAACTGCGACTGTGTCTCAATATCATTTCTTGACGATGGGGTGGGGATGGGGAAAAGGGGGTGGCGTGATGCGCGTGATGGCGATGAATGAGCGATCTGGGGAGCTGCCTTGTGGGGGTGGTTTGGGGTGGCGTGTGGGGGTGGGAGGGGGATATGGGGAAGCATGGGTGGTGGGGATGGCAGTGGCGGTGATGACGGTGGGTTTGGTTGGTCTGGTGATGCCGGAGGGGGTGCGGTGGGGAGGCGAGCGGACGGTGGTGGCGGAGGTGGCGGAGGTGGTGGCGGAGGTGGTTTCGATGGAACTGGCGGCGGAGTCCGAGGATGCCGTGGCCGCCGAGCGGGTGGCGCAGGCTGGGGGAGGGGAAGTGGAGATGGTGGCGGTGGAGACCGGGATTTTCGAGGTACCCGAGGCCGAACCGGTGGTGGAGGCCGATGCGTTTGTGGAGCGCCGGGTGGAACCGAAGCCAGAGTCCAGGCCTGAGCGCCGGGTCGAACCGAAGGCTGAGCGTCGGGTGGAGAAGGCAGCGCCGTCCCGGCCGGAGCGGAAGGTGGCAGGGAGTGGCTCCGTCCCGGCCGGAAAGCCGGGGAATGGCGGGTCGGTCGGTGGAACGGCCTCCGGGCGGTCGGGAGGGGATCGCAGTGGCGGGGCGGCTTCCGGCGGAGTGAAGGGTGGGAAGGGGCGCATGCCGCAGCCGCCGTATCCGGGGTTTGCGCGGAGCCGGGGGTTGCAGGGGACCGTGGTCGTGAGCATCCGGGCGTCTGCGGACGGCAGCATCACGGGCGCGACGGTGGCGCGTTCGAGTGGACATGCCGAGCTTGACCGCTATGCGGTTTCGTGGATCCGGGGGCGGTGGAAACTGGCCGCCGGGCAGACGTCGGCCACACAGACGATTCATTTCCGTATTCGTTAGAAAGACGCCATGTTATTTGCGAACTTCATGATTGATCTGTTTCATCGGGGAGGCCCGATCATGTATCCGGTGGTGCTGACGGCGCTGTTTGCGGTGTGTGTGGTGGTCGAGCGGGTGATCTGGTGGGTGCGGCTGGGGAAGCGGCGCGATGCGGGGCGGGCCGACCTTGTTTTTGCGATGCTGGAGGCCGGGGATGGCGCGGGGGCGCTGCGGGAATCGGCGGGGAGTGCGGATCCGGTGGTGCGGATGGTGCATGCCGGGCTGACGCACCGTCACCGTTCGCTGCCGAGCGCCCTTGAGATGGCGGCGGGTCAGGAACTGCAGGAAGCCGGGCGGTTTCTGACGGCCATGGACACCATTGTGACCCTCGGGCCGTTGCTCGGTCTGCTGGGGACGGTGACCGGGATCATGGGAGCATTTTCCAGCATCGGCAGTTCCGAGCTGGCCGTTGAGAAAGTGACCGGCGGGATTGGGGAGGCGCTCATTGCGACCGCTTTCGGTCTGGGGATTGCGATCCTTGTGCTCATTCCGATGAATTACTTTCATGCCCGCGTGGCACGGCTGCAGTTTGAACTGGAGAATGCCGCGACCAGTGCCGTGCTGCTCAGCGAAGGGGAAGCGAAGGAAGCGAAGGAAGCGAAGGGAGGAAAGGCGTCATGAAGCTCCGCTCGCCCCTCCCGCAGCGGCGGACCCGGCTGGAGATCATTCCGCTGATCGACATCATGTTCTTTCTGCTGGCGTCGTTCATGATGGTGAGTCTTACGATGAGCCGGCAGCAGACCGTGAAGGTGAATCTTCCGGCCGTGGCCGGAGCGGCGTCCGACTTCAAGCCCGACCAGATCAATGTGGCGGTGGGAGCCGATGGGTTGCTGCACCTCGACACGCGTGCGGTGGCATTGCCCGAGCTGGAGGCCGCCCTCGCCGAGCGGCATCGGCTCAATCCCGAGACCCCGGTCTACATCAGTGGAGACGAAAATGCGCGTCACGGAGCGATGATTGCGCTGCTGGACGCCGTGCGGCGTGCTGGATTCCGCAACGTTGCCTTTCAGGTGCGCCCAGCCGAGATTCAGCCGAAGGCGCTGCCGTGAAGCGACTTCTCATCATCAGCACCGTGGGATTGTGTGCTCTCTGTGTTGCGCAGTGGGTGCGGGAAGCCGGGGTGCGCGGGCGGCTGCGGGATGAACAGCAGCGTCATGCGGAAGCCGTGGCGGCACTTTCCGGGGAACGCGGGCGCCGGGAAACCCAGGAACGCGAAGTCGTGCGCCTCACGAAGCTGCAGCAGGAATCG
>JBIICE010000234.1:0-6049 GCA_044239025.1 Verrucomicrobiales bacterium | reverse complement strand
TACGACAACAAGACGGTCCTCGATTTCTCTCATTACGAGGTCGGTGAGCCCAAGCTGACGGCCCACCAGGCACAGCGCGATGGTGAAACGTTCTCGGCTCCGCTCTACGTCACCTTCACGCTGAAGGACGAGTCGGGCACCAAGGAGGAACGCGTGTACATGGGCGAACTGCCCCTCATGACGGAACGCGGGACCTTCGTGATCAACGGAGCCGAACGGGTCGTGGTCTCGCAGCTGCACCGCTCCCCCGGCGTGTGCTTTGAAAAGAGCCTGCACCTCAACGGCAAGGAACTCTTCGGCTTCCGGATCATTCCGGACCGTGGTTCGTGGCTGGAAGTGCAGTTCGATACAAATGATCTGCTCTACGTCTACCTCGACCGCCGCCGCCGCCGGCGCAAGTTTCTCGCCACCACCTTCCTGCGCGCCATTGGCTACGGCACGGACGAACAGATCATCCGGGAGTTCTACCAGATCGAGGAACTTAAGCTCAAGACTTCCCTCGACGAGACGGAACTGAGCAACCGCGTCCTCATCGCCGATGTCATGGACGGAGAATCGGTCGTGGTGAAGGCCTACGAACCGCTCACTCCAGGCTACGTCCGCCAGCTCATGGACCTCGGGCACAAAAGCGTCAAGGTCATCTCCGTTTCGGCTGACGACCTTCTCCTCAAGTCGCTCAAGAAGGATCCGGCCCGCGACGAGGACGAGGCACTCAAGGACATCTACCGCCGCCTCCGCCCCGGCGACCCACCCACCGTTCCAAACGCCCGCGCTCTCCTCAAGCGCCTCTTCTTCGATCCGAAGAAGTATGACCTCACGCGCGTCGGCCGCTACAAGATCAATCAGAAACTCGGGTTGAAGCTTTCGGATGACACCCGGATCCTCGTGGCCCAGGACTTCATCGCTGCCATCCGCTACCTCCTTGGCCTCCGCAGCGGGGAAGGGATTCTCGACGACATCGACCACCTCGGCAGCCGCCGGGTGCGCGCCGTCGGGGAACTGCTCGCCAACCAGTGCCGCGTCGGCCTCTCCCGGACGGAACGCCTCGTCAAGGAACGGATGACGCTGTTCGACGTCAACATGGAGGGCATGACCCCAGCCAAGCTCATCAATCCGAAGGCTCTCTCCGCCGTGGTGCGCGACTTCTTCGGACGCAGTCAGCTCAGCCAGTTCATGGACCAGACGAATCCGCTGGCCGAACTGACGCACAAACGCCGACTCTCCGCCCTCGGGCCTGGTGGCCTCAACCGTGACCGCGCCGGCTTCGAAGTCCGCGACGTCCACCAGTCGCACTACGGCCGCATCTGCCCCATTGAAACTCCGGAAGGTCCCAACATCGGCCTCATCAACTCGATGTCGACCTTCGCCCGGATCAACGAATTCGGCTTCATCGAGACCCCCTACCGCAAGATCGTCAATGGGGTCGTTCAGGACAGAATCGATTACCTCACGGCCGACCAGGAAGAGGCACACATGATCGCTCAGGCGAACAACCCGACCCAGGACAACGGGCAATTCGTCAACAAGCGCATCACGGTCCGGTTCCGCGGCGACTTCCTCGAAGTCGATCCCACCGAGGCCACCTACATGGACGTCAGCCCGAAGCAGCTCGTATCGGTGGCCGCGGGACTGATCCCGTTCCTCGAGCATGACGATGCCAACCGGGCTCTCATGGGGTCGAACATGCAGCGTCAGGGTGTCCCCCTGCTGGTTCCGGAAGCGCCCATCGTGGGCACGGGAATGGAAGGAAAGGCAGCCCGGGATTCCAAGGCCGTCGTGGTCGCCGACAAGGACTGCAAAGGCACGGTGGCCGCCGCCAGCGCCGAGGTGATCATCATCACCCGGGATGGCAAACTGCCCTGCACGGAAGCGGAATTCCTCGCCGATCCCTTCTGCGTGAAGCACAATCCGGAAAAGGGCATCTGGGTCCTGCCGCTCCGCAAATTCATGCGCTCCAATGCCGGGACCTGCATCAATCAGAGGCCAATCATCCGCAAGGGTGACAAAGTGAAGCCGGGAGATGTGCTCGCAGACGGACCCTGCACCCAGGGCGGGGAACTGGCCCTCGGCCGCAATGTGCTGGTAGCCTTCATGCCATGGAACGGCTACAACTTCGAGGACGCCATCACCATCTCTCAAAAGGTGGTCAAGGAGGACATCTACACTTCCATTCACATCGAGGAATTCGAAGTGAGCGCCCGCGACACGAAACTCGGGCCGGAGGAAATCACCCGGGATATTCCGAATGTCGGTGAGGAAGCCCTCAAGAACCTCGGCCAGGATGGCGTCGTCCGCATCGGCGCGGAAGTGAAGCCCGGCGACATTCTCGTCGGCAAGATCACGCCGAAATCGGAAACCGAACTCGCCCCGGAAGAACGCCTCCTGCGCGCCATCTTCGGTGAAAAGGCCGCGGACGTGAAGGATACGTCGCTCCGCGTGCCCTCGGGATGCACCGGCATTGTCATGGATGTCCGGGTTTCCTCCCGCAATCAGAATGCCCGCGAGAAACTCTCGGCCGCCGACGGCAAGAAGATGCTCAAGCAGATTGAGGAGGAATTCAAAACCAAGCACCTCGAACTGGTCGAACAACTCACGGAACGTCTCTCGGACATTCTCCTCAATGAGAAGAGTCCGCTCGACGTGGTGAACGCCCAGACCGGTGAAATCCTCATCCCCGCGAACAAGAAGATCACCAAGGCCCTCCTCGCCAAGGTGGCGGAGGCTCACGACCACATCGACATGGACGCGAGCCCCATCCGGAACAAGATCTTCGACATCATTGCCGGACTCGAACAGAAGTTCGCCGAACTCGAAGAGGAACGCGAGGCCGCCCTCGACAAGGTCGAAACCGGGGACGAACCGGACAGCGGCATCGTCAAGCAGGTCAAGGTCTACATCGCCTCGAAGCGTAAGCTCTCCGTGGGTGATAAAATGGCCGGACGCCACGGAAACAAGGGCGTCGTCGCCAAGATCGTTCCGGAGGAAGACATGCCATTCCTTGAAGACGGACGTCCGGTCGACATCGTCCTCAATCCTCTCGGCGTGCCTTCCCGGATGAACGTCGGTCAGGTTCTGGAAACCCACCTCGGTGTGGCGGCCCGCGCCCTCGGCATGACCATTGCCACTCCGGTGTTCGACGGGATTCCCGAAGACAAGATCATGGGCTACCTCAAGGAGGCGCGCGATAAGACGGAACACAAGTGGATCGGTCTCAATGGCAAGTCGCGCCTCTATGACGGCCGCACCGGCGAACCCTTCCACCAGGATGTCGTCGTGGGCGTCATCTACATGATGAAGCTCGGACACCTTGTCGCCGACAAGATCCACGCACGCGCGGTCGGTCCCTACAGCCTCGTCACCCAGCAACCCCTCGGAGGCAAGGCCCAGTATGGCGGCCAGCGCTTCGGGGAAATGGAAGTCTGGGCCCTCGAAGCCTACGGTGCGGCCTACACGCTCCAGGAACTGCTCACCGTCAAATCCGATGACGTCCAGGGCCGAACCCGCATCTACGAAGCCATCGTCAAAGGCGACAACACCCTCGAGGCCGGTACTCCGGAATCGTTCAACGTCCTCATCAAGGAAATGCAGTCGCTCGGCCTCGATGTCAAAGTAGGCAATTCCAAGTCCGGACCGGATGGTCAGGGACTCGGCCTCATTGCTTCCTGATTCCCGGGTCACCCGCCGGATCCTCCGGCGGGTGGCCAATACGCCCCCAATCTCCCGCATCAACTTCTCCACCTTTTCTCACACATGAGCGTCGAAACCCAGCTTCGAGAACTCTTCGGCGGCGACACCCGTCCGCAGGGATTTGACCACGTTGCCATCACTGTTGCCGCTCCGGACATCATCCGGAGCTGGAGCCGTGGCGAGGTCAAGAACCCGGAAACCATCAACTACCGCACCTTCAAGCCGGAAAAGGGAGGTCTGTTCTGCGAACGGATCTTCGGACCGACCCGCGACTGGGAATGTTCCTGCGGCAAGTACAAGCGCATCAAGCATAAGGGCGTGGTCTGCGACCGCTGCGGCGTCGAAGTCACCCTCAGCCGCGTGCGCCGTGAACGGATGGGGCACATCGAACTGGCGGTGCCCGTCAGCCACATCTGGTTCTACAAGTGCATGCCCAGCCGACTCGGTCTCATGCTCGACATGACGGCCCGCCAGCTGGAGCGCGTCATCTACTACGAGGATTACATCGTGATCGACCCGATGAGCACGCCGTTCACCCGCGGCCAGCTGCTCACGGAGGTGGAATTCCGCGAAGCCGAGGAACAATACGGCGAGGAAAGCTTCCGTTCGGGAATGGGAGCCGAAGCCGTCCAGGAACTCCTCGCGGGCATCAACCTGCCGGAACTGATCGTGGAGCTGCAGGACGCGATGACCAAGACGCGTTCGAAGCAGACCCGCAAGAAGCTCGCCAAGCGGCTCAAGCTGGCGCAGGGCTTTCATTCCTCGCGCTCCCGTCCGGAATGGATGGTGCTCGAGGTGCTGCCGGTGATTCCTCCGGATCTGCGCCCGCTCGTTCCCCTCGAAGGCGGCCGCTTCGCCACATCGGACCTCAACGACCTCTACCGCCGCGTCATCAACCGGAACAACCGCCTCAAGAATCTGCTGCAGCTCAAGACGCCGGATGTCATCATCCGGAACGAGAAGCGCATGCTCCAGGAAGCGGTGGATGCCCTCTTCGACAACGGCCGCCACGGCCGGGCCGTCACGGGAGCCGGCAACCGTCCGCTCAAGTCGCTCTCGGACATGCTCAAGGGCAAGGGTGGACGCTTCCGCCAGAACCTTCTTGGCAAACGCGTCGACTACTCGGGACGTTCAGTCATCGTCATCGGTCCCGAACTGAAGCTCAATCAGTGCGGTCTTCCGAAGAAGATGGCGCTGGTGCTCTTCGAACCATTCATCATCCGCCGCCTCAAGGAACTGGGCTACGTGCACACCGTGCGCAGCGCCAAGAAGATGATCGAACGCCGCACGCCGGAGGTCTGGGACATCCTTGAAGAAGTGACCCGCGGCCATCCGGTTCTGCTGAACCGCGCGCCCACGCTGCACCGTCTCTCCATTCAGGCCTTCGAGCCGGTCCTCATCGAGGGCGAGGCCATCCGCATCCACCCGCTCGTCTGTACGGCGTACAATGCGGACTTCGACGGTGACCAGATGGCGGTGCACGTCCCGCTCTCGGTGGAAGCCCAGATGGAGGCCCGCCTGCTCATGCTGGCGACCAACAACATCTTCTCGCCATCCAGCGGCAAGCCGGTGACCACCCCGTCACAGGACATTACCCTGGGTTCGTACTTCCTCACGCATTCCCGTGTGGCTCAGGCGAAGCACAAGGATGAAGGCCGCAAGCCCATCTTCTCGGACCAGGCGGAAGTCGAAATGGCGCTCGCCGAGGGCAGCGTGGAACTCCACCAGCAGATCCTCTTCCGGAATCCCAACAAGGGCGTGAAGACGGTCTTCGGAGACGACACCCGCGGGCTCATCGAAACCACCCCCGGCCGCGTCCGCTTCAACGAAATCTGGCCAGCCGCCCTTGGCTTCATCAACAAGAACGTTGGCAAGAAGCAGCTCTCGGACATCATCTGGCGTTGCTGGCAGACTTCCGGTCACGAGGAAACCGTGCGGGCACTCGACCGGCTCAAGGAACTCGGATTCAAGGCCGCCACGCTCTCGGGATGCTCCATCGGCATCACGGACATGGTCATCCCTGCCGAGAAGAAGGAGGAACTCGAGAAGGCCTACGTGCGCCTTGAGGAAATCGACCGCCAGCACCGCCGCGGTATCATCACGGACCGCGAGCGCTACAACATGATCATCGACCTCTGGACGCAGGCCGGCGACCACATCCAGCAGACCCTCTTCCGGCAGCTGGAACACAACGAAGGCCGCAAGTACGCGAATCCGCTCTACATGATGGTCGACTCCGGAGCCCGGGGCAACAAGCAGCAGATCAAGCAGCTCGGCGGCATGCGCGGCCTCATGGCCAAGCCCTCCGGCGAAATCATCGAACGCCCCATCACCTCGAACTTCCGCGAGGGCCTCACCGTAC
>JBIICE010000233.1:0-6056 GCA_044239025.1 Verrucomicrobiales bacterium | reverse complement strand
CGCGGAGCCAGCCATCGAGCTGGGCCTGATCCTTGAGTTGCTGGCCACGGGAGCGGGGGACGACAGCGAAGCGGCAGTCGACGTCCGGCAGAGCGGTCATGTCGCTCCAGAGTTTTTCGAACTGGACCACAGGGAAGATGTCCTCCTGGCCATGGCCCCAGCGTTTTTTGACATCCTTGAGAGTGATGTAGGCCGGCATGCGGGCGGCGAGGTTGCGGATGGCCTGGGATACCTTTTCTTCGTTCTCGAGGTCGCCGCGGCAGAGACCGAAGGCCGCGAGGAGTTTGTCGAGGTGGATCCATGTGGACATGGAATTGTAGAACGAGAGGCGGAATTCGTCTTCCTCGCGGGGCATGGCGAGGCCCTCGACGAGACGGGGTTGGCCATTGACGCGGGCGAGGCCGCCGCCGCGGTCCTCGAGCCGTCGGGTGATGACTTCGAAGGAGAGGGCGGCTCCCGTTCCGATGTGCCAGCCGAGGAGGGCGGGGTCGAGATCCGCGCCGAGGGTATCGACGTTGTGGAGGAAGAGATACTTCAGTTGCGGCTGCCTGCGGAGGAGAGCCGCGAGCTGGCCATTGCGGAGCAGATTGGGAAATTCGTACCAGTGCCCGGTGGGGTGGAGGCACTGGAGGGGAAGGTTGTCGGTGTAGTCCGATGCCTCGCCGGCTTCCTCGGCCCAGCGCAGGAGGGCGCTGCGGAGGCTGTCGCGGACCTTCTGCTGCTGGAGGTCGAGGACCTGCTGCGGCATTTCCTCCCATGCGAAGCGGAGGTCGCGGATGGTGGGAACCATGCGGAGGCCGATGGAGCGGCCGCGCGAGAGGATCACCTCTCCTTCGTAGCCATAGTTGTTCTGGCGCTCGAGGAAATCGGCGGTCGGTTCGTGGGTCAGGTAGCTGGTAGTGAAGATGTGCGGGATAGGGCAGCCGGCGAGACGGCTGGTGCGCCGGCTCTTGGCGAGATGCACTTCGACGAAGGTGCGGTGGCGGCCATTGAACTTGCAGAACGGATGGAGGGCCTTGCAGACCCCGGCACCCTGCGTCCAGCGGCTGCCGGCTCCGCCTGCGAGCGTGATGACCGCGACTTCACCGGCGGCGAGCGCGGCGTGGCCGAGTGCTGCGGCAGATTCGGGCGGCGGAGCCAGATCGAAGCGGGCGACATCCTCGGGACGGACGTCCTCGATGGAGGCGCTGGCGGGGAGGCGGTTCTGGGCGAGGCCGATGCGGGCATCACGGAGGTCCGCACGGATTTGTTCGTGCTGCGTGCGGTCGAATCCGTTTTCTTCGAGCATCCGGCTGAGCGAGCCATGGCCCGCGGACTTTTCGGCGCGGGGTTTCGGCAGCATGACATCGAAGAGCGTCTGCACCATCCCGCTCAGTTCCGGCCGGGTGCGGCAGGCCGCGCCGAGGCGGTCGAGTTCCGCGCGGCGGAGCGGTGCGAGCGAGCGCATTTCCTGGCGGAGCAGGCGGGGCACAGTGAGCGCGTAGTAGCCTTCCGGCATGAGGGCTGCGTCGCCGGCGAGCAGCGAGGCAAAGGTGCCGTTTTCGTTGATGGCGAAATCGTACACGACCGGTTCCATGGCGAAGGGCAGGGAAGCGGACAGTTCCTTCTTGAGGCCTGACATGATGCTCTGGAGAAGCTGCTGGGCTTCCGCCTTGCGGTGGGGTGCCACCATGAAGCCCATGCCGCCGCCGGACATGCCGCCGAGCATCCAGAAGCCATGGAAATCGCTGCCGAGGGCGGCCTTGGTGCGTTCGATGAGTTGTTCCGTGTAGTATGTGGAGGCCCACGGAATGATTGTCTGGATGGGGCCCTCGAAGTTCCGGGTGGTGGCCGATCCGATGCCATGGATGTCACCCTGCTGGAGGCAGTCGGTGATTTCCGCGAGGAAGCCGAGGGCGTCCGCGCGGGCCTGCCATTCCGCGGACGAGCGCAGCAGGTACTTTTCGGTGACCATTTCAAGGATCGGGCCGACATTCTGGGCCATGCCGCCATGAACGAGGACAAGGCTGTCCTGGAGGAGTTGGCGGGCCGCGGCCGGCACCGCCTTGTGATCGAGGACCGTATGCTGGGGCATGAGGCGGCCCTTGCTGATGCCGAATTCGGGGTCGTTTTCCGAGGCGGGCACGCCGCAGATGAGTTTGATGCCGGGCCATACGCCGCCGGAATCCTGCCAGCCGCCACCGGAGCCGCCGAGCCATTCGCCGAGGATTGCGCGGGCGAGCACGACGCGGCGTTCCGCTTCCGTGAGGGGGCCGGTGAGCGATTCCGTCTGGCCGGTGGCGCGCATGCAGGCGCTGATGAGGGCAGCGAGGAGATTCGTGGAGACGGCGAGGCGCGAGCCTTTGGGAATGCCGCGGACATTGCTGACGATTTCGAGGCCTTTGTTGGGACCGGCGATGCGGGCGAGGAGGTCGGAGAGTTGCTGTCCGGAGCCCTCGATGCCCGGGGGTACGATTCCCGCAGCGATCACGGCGGCCTTGAGGAGCCCGAGGTAATCGCGGGCAAAGTCGAATACTTCCGCGAGTTCCGAGATGTCGGCGGAGGCCCCGAGATCGACACTGGTGAGGCGGAGCACCGGGTCTTCGATGACGCGGAGGAAGGCGGCGACGGGTGGTTCCGGGGCGGCATCGCGGCCGTGCATGCCCAGATCCACCGAGATGTTGAGGACTTTCGCTCCTTCCGGGAAGTCCATGCCAAGGAAGAAGATGTCGCTCCACGCGCTGTGTGTGAGATCCATGCGCACGGGGGTCTGTTCCCGCAGGATCGGATACGAGCCATCCGATGGATGACGCACGAGCAGGTCGGGATGAAGCCGGAGCGGCTGGAGCTGAGGATGCGACATGCGGAACATCCACTGATTCCCGCGGACCGAGCGGACACTGCGGCGGACCTGATCGGCGAGCGTCTGGAAGGCGAGGCGGTGGTAGGCGGTGGCCAGCGCGCTGCAGATGGCGTCGCTGGGTCCTTCCGCGGCCTGGATCGCGAGGAAGCTGTCGATGGCCTCCTCGAAGCGGCGGCTCAGGAGGTGTTCGTAGCCATGAAAGGGAATCATGCCCCGGGCCGCCGGGTCGGTCTTCGGAGGCAGGTGAAAGCGGTGGATGGCGTAGAGGAAAAAGAGGGCGCGGACCTTTTCGTAGAGGTTTGGGCAGCTGCGCCGGAAGGCATCGAGTTCCGCGCATTCGGTCAGCAGGGAATCGCGCGGAGCGGCAGCGCAGATCGATTCAAGGGAACGGTCGCGCGTGGCCGGATCCTTTGCCGTGATGATGGAGACGAGCTGGCCGGGCATGAGGAAAACAGGCAGTCGGTTCAGCGGACGCGGGCGGCGAGGAGTTCGACCATGAGGGCGAGCACTTCCTCGCGTTCCTCGCCATCGAGTCCGAGCGCGAGCTGGGCGGTCAGGAGACCGTAATGCACTCCCATGTCGTAGCGGCGGCCATCGATGCGGCTGGCCAGGTAGCGCTCGTGTCCGGGAAGCCGTGCCAGGGCTGCGGTCAGCGTCACCCCGCCCTTATCGCCCTTCCTGCCGACATCCTCGGCAAGGAAATCGAAAACCTGGGGCGTCAGCACGTGCATCCCAAAGAAACAGAGGTAGTGACCGAGCCGCAGTCCTGGAACATCAAGCACCTGTTCCGCTTCGGTGGGAGAGGGCTTTTCGAGGACGCTGCGGACCTCGAAGAGGCCATCATGGTGTGCCACCCGCGGGCCGCCGACTGCCCCGTAGTAGGGCAGCTTGCTCTCGTGCGTTTCCTGCACTGCGGAAACCGTGCAGGCCTCCGCCATCGCCGTCTCCACCAGCTGCCGCGCGCAGCCCTGTGCCGAGCGGCTCACGTAGAGGTGATCTCCCACCATCAGCAGCACCGGCTCCCCCGAGGCAAATTCTGCCGCGCAATGCACCGCATGGCCATACCCCAGCGGAGCCGACTGACTGACAAACTGCAGTCGCCGCACATGCGGCCCGGCGGCCGCCTCGTACGCCCGGCGGTCGTCCGGGTGAATCACAAGGCAGATTTCCTCCATCCCGGCACCCACCGATTCCTCGATGATGATCTGCAGCGCTGTCTTCTCCTGACCATCCCGGTCGACAAGCACTTGAAGAGGAAGGGTCCGCTGGGATGCTCCCGCGGCAGTGATGACGGATTTACGGATGTCCACGGATTCAAATGGGCTGACGTCCCAGCGGTTACGAAACGATTGCCCCGGTGTCAAGCCGTCCAGGCCAGTGAAGGTCAGGGAACCCCGTGAATTCCAGGGAGTGGGCGAGGCAGCCGCCCGCTCCGCAGGGATTACAAAACTTTTGACATCTGTGGCTGATCGAACATACTTCGGATAACCTGACTATTTATGAAGCGGAAACTTGTATCGATGATTCTTGGGTTTGCAGGGGTGGTGTGGATGGCGGGGATGGTGGGTCGGGTGGATGGGGGATTGCAGTTTGGGTTGGGGGCGGGGGCGTTCCGGGGGACGGAGTTTGACGAGGAGGTGAAGCTTGGGTTGGTGGGGGAGGTGGGGGTATTGTTTGATGATGCGCCGATTGATTTGTTTCTGGGACCGAAGTTCACGTATGTGAACGCGCTGTCGTTTGACCGGACGGGCAGTGCGGGGTTTGCGTCGGCAGGGGCGTCGGCGGATTTGGATTTGTTTGAGAGTGTGCTGGCGGTGCGGGTGTTGTTTCCGCTGGGGAGCGAGGCGATCAAGTTGTACGCGGAGGGTTCGGCTGGGGTGGCGAATCTGAGTGTTTCCGGGGAGACATCGGCGCGTGCGGAGATTGGGGGGAGGGAATTTTCGTTCAACCGGCGGCTGGATGCAGATGCGTGGGTATTTGCGTGGGGATTGGCGGCCGGGGTGCAGTTTGATTTCACGGGGAACTTCGGGTTGCGGGCCGGCTATGAATTTCACGGGCTGGGGGATGCCGACATGTTCGATCTGAAGTCGAGCACAGGGAACATGCATGGGGTATCGGCGGCCCTGCTGCTCAAGTTCTGAGCGTGGGCAGCGTGCGGGGGCCCTTGTGCGGCGGCGCGGGGCTTCCGGTTCCGGGAAAACGATGTCGCGGGGCGCTGCCGCTGCGGAATTTCCAGCGGGCCACTGGCATGGGCCTGCCGGTGGGGTCAGGTGATCTGGGGTCGGATGACCTTGACTTCGAGGGGGGCCATGGCGTCCGAGAGGCGCTGGAAGGTGGCATCGTCCTCGCAGATGCCGACGATGGCACCGCCTGAGCCCGTGAATTTGGCGCTGACGCCGACGGATCGGGCGGTTTCGATCATGCGGACGTGGCCGGGGTTGAGCGGGCAGATGCTGCGGCGGAGGTCGAAGTTTTCGTCGAGGAGTGGATCGATGCTGCGCGTCTGGCGGCGGAGGAGCATGAACTTGGTTTGCTCGGCGAGGTGGGCCCAGCGCTGGATGGCCGAGCGGACGTGGGGGTCGCCGCGGTCGTAACGGGCGCGCATGTCATTGTGGAAGACCTCCGTGCCCTCCGAGAGCTGGGTGGAGTAGGCGATGTAGAGGGGTGGGAGGAGAGCGGGGTCGAGTTCCTCGTAGAAGCCATGGCCGTGCTGTTCCATGTGTTCGCGGGAGAAGTCCATGAAGACGACGCCTTCGTAGACCTGAATGACGCGGTCCTGGAGGCCGGCTGGAATTTTCAGTTCATTTTTTTCTGCCGACAGGATGAGGCCCGGGAGGGTTTCGCGAGGGATGGAGATTTCGTAGAAGCCCATGAGGGCGCGGAAGCAGGCCGTGATGATGGCACTGGACCCTGCGAGGCCGACGTGGTCCGGGATGTCGCTGCGGTAGGAGAGCCGGAAATTCCGTTTCGGGAGTGCGAGGTGCTGAGATTCGCAGTAGTCCGCGAAGACCTTGCAGGCAGCCTTGAGGAGTCGGACCCCGCCGTAGTAGCCGTAGCGGCGGACATCCTGGCGGAGCTGGAGCATGCTTTCGAAATGGGAATGGTCGCGGTCGTTCGGGACGATTTCGATGGCGGGAGAATCCTCGATGGTGACGCGCGCGGCGAAATTGCGGACGATGAACGAGATGGTTTTGCCGTTATAGCCATCGGAGGG
>JBIICE010000232.1:0-6091 GCA_044239025.1 Verrucomicrobiales bacterium | reverse complement strand
CGCGGATCGCGTTGTGCGCCACCTTCCGGATCACGTAAAGCTTCCGCTCGAACGCCGCATCATCGGCCAGCGCGGGATTCCGGCGGATGAAAACCTGCAGCGAAAATGGCTCGCTCGCCTTCGCGGATTTGCCCAGACCGGTGTTGTCGGTCGGAATATCCCGCCAGCCAATTACGGGACAGCCCTCAGCGGCGCACACCTCCTCGAATTTCGCGACAGCCCGGCTGCGGGCTTCCTGATCCGGAGAAGTGAACAGATTTGCCACGCCGTACTGCCCCGGCCCGGGCAGATCAATCCCCCCGGCAGCGGCCGCTTTCTTCAGAAACTCGTGCGGCACCTGAATCAGAATTCCCGCCCCGTCGCCGGTCCCTTCCTCCACACAGGCACCCCGATGATCCAGATTCACCAGCACCGTCAGCGCCCCGGCCACAATGTCGTGAGATTTTCGTCCCTTCATATGGACAACGAAACCGACGCCGCACGCGTCATGCTCAAACCTCGGGTCGTAGAGACCTTGCTTCTCGGGGTATCCTGGGTTGTTCATTGATGATGGGTCGCGATGAGAGATGATTGCCGCCGACCTTCCTCGCGGCTGGAAGGCTGTACGGCGGGGGTCCGCAATAAAATGCCCTCCACCCAAGGGTCAAGGACGCTTTGCCTGAAAACTAAGCATTCCAGGGGCCAAATCTGTCTCCGATTTTCGCGCATTCCACCACCCGCCGGGGCTCCCTGCTCCCGGAATCAATCAGGACGACATGGGCCCATCCACCCCCACCCCGTGCTGCCAGGCCAACCTCCGCGCTTCTTCCTCAAAAACCGACGCACTGTATCCAGACAGCAGACAATCAGCCAGATACCGATGCAGAAAACCGGCCAGCCCGCCGCAGCGCTCGGCCTGCCCGGTATGCACACACTCATGCGCCAGCAATCCAGGCTCCCCACAGGCATCCCCCCGGACAAATATTCCGTACCGCAAAGCCATGCCAATCGTCTGACTCCCATCAAAATTCCAACGTGCCGCCAACCGCTGCATCCAGCGGAATCCTGGGAAGGGAATCTCGTCCACCACGAGGACCCGGACGCGCTCGGGACAGCTTACCCCGCACCCCCGGGCCATTGCCAACTCAACGGCCGTCAGAGGCCGACCGCGCCGCACGGCACGCCGTTCCATCCGCCACGCCCACGCTGCCACCCAGGGCAGGCTTGTCACCACAGCGGCTTGTACCAGAATCCAACGCATTTCCCCGCATTCCTCTGCCTAACGCCCCGGGCTGCAATCGGGGAAATCTCCCGGCCCACCCCGCAGCCTCCTTGCGCCCTCCCGGCCCCCGTGCTTTATCGCCCGCCTTTCCCTTTCACTCTGTCCCTTCCATTCCCATGAGCCAAGCCACTCCTCTGAATATCGCAGTCCTCGCCGGCGACGGCATCGGTCCCGAAGTCATGGAGGCTTCGCTCGCCGTTCTCAAGGCCGCCGGAGCCCGCCATGGGATCGCATTCTCGTTCAGTCACCAACTGGTCGGCGGAGCGGCCATCGACGCCACAGGAAAAGCCCTGCCTGCGGAAACCCTCGCGGCCTGCGAAGCTTCCAGTGCCATCCTGTTCGGATCGGTGGGCGGCCCCAAATGGGAAACTCTCCCACCAGCCGAGCAACCGGAACGCGGTGCCCTCCTGCCCCTCCGCAAACACTTCGGCCTCTTTGCCAACCTCCGTCCCAGCATCTGCTATCCGAGCCTGACCCATGCCAGTCCGGTGAAGAATGAACTGATCAGCGGGGGCTTCGATGTTCTCTGCGTCCGCGAACTCACCGGCGGCATCTACTTCGGACAACCCAAGGGACGCCGCGAAATCGATGGCGAAATGACGGCCATCGATACCATGGTCTACAAGAAGAGCGAAATTGAACGCATTGCCCATGTCGCCTTCTCCGCAGCCAAAGGCCGTCGCCGCCACGTCACGAGCATCGACAAGGCCAACGTCCTCGAAAACGGCCTGCTCTGGCGCGCCACGGTCGAGGAGGTCGCCAAAGCCTATCCGGAGGTCACGCTCGCCCACCTCTACGTGGACAATGCCGCCATGCAGCTGATCCGCCGCCCGCGCGAGTTCGATGTCGTCCTCGCCGAGAATCTCTTCGGTGATATCCTCAGCGATGAAATGGCCATGATCGCCGGAAGCCTCGGCATGCTGGCGAGCGCCTCGCTCGGCCGCAGTACCGGCGGGCGCTACTTCGGCCTCTACGAACCCAGCGGCGGCAGCGCCCCGGACATCGCAGGCAAAGGCATCGCCAACCCCATCGCCCAGATCCTCTCCTCGGCCCTCATGCTCCGCTTCTCCTTCGGCGAAGAAACCGCCGCCCAAGCCATCGAAGCCGCCGTCCGCAGAACCATCGACGATGGCTTCCGGACCCGCGACATCTGGACCGACGGTCCCGGCATCCAGCTCGTCAACACAAAGGAAATGGCCGCCGCCGTCACAGATCGCCTGTGAACTTCGCTCGGCGCTGGATGAGACGGTAGTACCGGCGCTCCCCGGGGGGCACGGTCACCGAATTCTCACCATCCCAGCTCACCACCGGGGTGGTCACGTCCACGCGGCTGCCCGCCGCGAGGTCGACCGATTCCTGCAGATAGAACCTTGCTGCCGGGGTCGGCCAGAACACGACCACCTGACTCCCGCTTCTGCGGATGAACTTCCGTGTCCTCGCCATCCTGGAATTTCGGTTCCCGCGCTTTTCTGCGGATGGTTCATGCAGCATGCTGCCGGATTCGTGATGCCCCGCGGCCATTCGCGGGACGGTCACAGCACCCGCTCTGCGCGCACCATGAATGGAGCCACTCAATCCCCGGCCTGCCA
The DNA here is from genome assembly GCA_044239025.1 of Verrucomicrobiales bacterium. Taxonomy (GTDB): domain Bacteria; phylum Verrucomicrobiota; class Verrucomicrobiia; order Verrucomicrobiales; family V1-33; genus V1-33. The sequence continues at coordinate 3,241 of JBIICE010000232.1, read as the reverse complement.
CGACTCCTTCGCCTCTTTTCCCTTCCGCCTCTCCCGCGAGGGAAGAACGGTTGCCGCCTTTTCCGAAGCCAGCACGCTCGGAACGGAGCTTGACCGCATGGGCGACTCCGCCGGCGCTTCATTTCCGGCAACCCCGGCAGGGCGCGGCATCATCACCCTGCGGCGCGGTCTTGTCGCCGATCCCTCTTTTCTATCGTGGATCCAGCAATCAAACGCACCGCAGGAACAGCAGACCAGACCGCTTCCGGCTCACCGCGACCTCATCCTGACGGTTTTCGGTGAAACCGGCCAACCGGTGACCTCGCACCGGCTTCCGCAGTGCGGTGTCTGCAGCCCCACGGCGGGCATCGCGTGCATCGGCGGTCACGGAACCGCCGCCCTGGAGATGCTGCGCCTGAGCTACTGCCCTACCGAACCGGACGCGGCCCCGTGATTGACGCCGCCCGCCGCGTCGCGTTAAGTCATGACTCCTTCCATGCAAGTTTCCCGCCACCTCCCCACACTCGCAGTCGTCCTTGCCGCGTTCTGTTTCAGCCCGCCGCACGCTGAGGCCCGCTTCCTCCTTCCCCACGAGGGAGCCACTTCGGAATCGGAGGCCAAAGCCGCGGCCGCCAAACTCCGCACCATCACCGACAGCAAACAGGCCGAACCGATCTTCGCGGAAATCTCAGGACCCGCCAATGCCGGAAGCCCAGAAGCCCTCTTCACGGTCGCATGGCTGCACCAATCGGGTGTGGGCACCCCGCAGTCACTCGAAAAAGCCAAGGAGGCCTACGCCAAAGCCGCCGAGAAGGGACTCGCCGCAGCCCAGAACAACCTCGGGCTCCTTCGCCTTGCCACGGGCGACGATGGCAAAGCAGCCGTCTCCCTCATCGAAAAAGCGGCCACGGCCGGCTACCCCCCCGCCCAGGTCACCATGGGCCAACTCTTCCTCGATGGCATCCCTGCAGCCGCCCTCGCCAAGGACTTGGATCAGGCGCGCGTCTGGTTCGACCGCGCCGCCGCAGCCGGCGACAGCGACGCATTCTACACGCTCGGCATGATGTACGAACAGGGCAGCGGTGTTCCTGCCGATCAGGCCCGCGCCATGGATTTCTTCCAGAAAGCTGCCGACAAGGACCACGCCCAGGCAACCATCCGCCTTGCCGCCCGGACCGCCACGGGCAATGGCACCAAGGCCGACCCCGCCAAGGCCCGCGCCCTGTTCGATAAAGCCATCGCCAGTAACGCACCGGGAGCCCGACTCGCCCTGGCATCGCTCTACGAGGAAGGCACGGGCTTCGAAAAGGACGAAAAGCAGGCCTTCGCCCTGTACTCGGCCGCCGCCGCTGCCGGGGACCTCGCGGCCTTCAACAAACTCGGCTATTTCCATGAGAATGGAGTCGGCGTCCCCAAAGACGACGCCAAAGCGCTCGAATGGTACCGCCAGGGTGCCGAAAAGAATGTCGCGGTGTGCATCCATAATCTCGCGGTCTTCACTGAAGAAGGACGCGGCGGGGCCACCAAGAACCCGAAGGAAGCCTTCTCGATGTTCCAGAAAGCCGCCCTCTCGGCCTTCGTCCCCTCCCAGCTCGCCCTCGCCCTCCGCTACCGCGACGGCAAAAATGTCCCTCAGGATCCCCAGGCCGCCCTCGCATGGTTCGAACGCGCCATGCAGAACGGCAATATCGACGCCGCCGCTCAGAGCGCCATGATCCTTGAATCAGGGGCCGCTGGATTCGTGAACCTCGATACCGCGGCACGGCTCTACCGCGAAGCCTCAAGCAAAGGCCATGCCCCGGCGATGGTCCAACTCGGCGGTCTCCTCGAAACCGGACGCGGCATCCAGCCCGACTTCCGTCAGGCCTACGCACTCTATTCCGTGGCCTCCAAAGGCGGATTCAAACCCGCCACCGAAAAACTCGATGCCCTCCGCCAGAAACTCTCACCGGATCAACTGAAGGCCGCCGAGGATTTCACCGCCGCGGCTTCGGGCGCTCAATCCAGCCCCGCCAACGACAGGGCCACCACCGCAAAGCCTGCCGCCTCCCCCGCCCCAGCGCCAACGCCCAAAGCAGCCCCGAAAACCACGGCTCCCGCTGCGAAACCAACGGCCAAACCGGCTGCGAAACCAACGGCCAAACCGGCTGCGAAACCAACGGCCAAACCCGCCCAGAAACCAGCGGGAGCCAAACCGACGGCCGCGCGCTGATCACAAGACCAATTGCCCACATGACCGGCCCCCCCCGGCCCATCAACACCGAGCGCGTCACGGAAGCATTCCACCGGAATTTCACCGACCACGGTGAAATCGGGGCTTCCCTCTCCGTCTGGCAGAACGGCAGGGAAATCCTCTCGCTGCACGCGGGTTCGCGCACACGCGAAGAGGTGGCCACGTGGCACGAAGAAACCCTCATCCCAGTCTGGTCCGCCACCAAGGGCCCTGCCGCTCTCGCCTTCCTCCTGCTCCTGCACGACACCGGACTCTCCCTCGACGATCCTGTCCAGTCACTCTGGCCGGAAATGCAGACTTCGTTCTCGTTCGGTCAGATGCTCTCCCATCAGGCTGGCCTCCCGGCACTGGATTCCCAGCCTTCGGTCTTCGACCACTCAGCGGTGGCGGACGCTCTCGCCCGCCAATCACCGCACTGGCCACCCGGAAGCGCCCATGGCTACCACCCCAGAACCTTCGGCTTCCTGCTCGATGAATGCGCCCGCCGACTCTCCGGTGGACTCCCGCTCGGCGCCACCCTCGCCTCCCGCGTCACCCAACGCATCGGCGCCGATTTCTGGATCGGTCTCCCCGCCAGCGAGCACCACCGCGTGGCCCGACTCTACCCCGGCAAGGCCAAAGCAGCCAGTGCACCGGACGAATCTGCCTTTTTCGCCTCGTTCCTGACCCCGGACAGCCTGACCCGCCGCGCTTTCGCCTCCCCTGTCGGCCTTCACGCGGTCAGCGACATGAATCTCCCGGAAACATGGATGACCTCCCTCCCCGCCCACGGGGGGATCGGCTCGGCCCGCGGCCTCGCTGCGATTTACTCGCTGCTTGCCACCCATGGCTCATGGGACGGCCAGCAGATTGTTCCGCCCGCAGTCGTCGCATGGACAGGAACCCGTCTCGCCAATGGCTATGACCGTGTCCTCCTCATGCCCACGGCTTTCTCGGCCGGCTTCATGATGGATCCCCTCGACGCGGCAGGCTCTCTCCTCCAAACGCGGTTCGGCGGAAGCCCCCATGCCTTCGGCCACCCTGGTGCCG
>JBIICE010000231.1:0-6109 GCA_044239025.1 Verrucomicrobiales bacterium | reverse complement strand
AGGCTGATCTACAATGACTTACGGAATTCCAGAAGCCTGCGCCGAAATGCCCACGCTGTCGAGTTTGCGCCAAATTGTCGCAGTCATGCGGTCAGAATGACGCAACGGGGCGAATTGGCAGGGCGGGGCTTTTCCGATGGCCCACGCGCCGCGCAAGCTTCCGGACCCGATCGGGAGAGACAGGCGGTCAAGCCACGAAGGACGGGGGCCTTCCGCGCAAGGGCCCCGGGCACCGGGCAAGCCCGCGCGACGCCTCCGGTTGGCCTGCGGGAACCCCGGCGTGCAAATGGGCATCAGCTTTCCCTGGTGGGCTCAGACCGCGGAGGCATGGGTTCCGGGGGCACACCCTCGTGCCATGACATGACGCCTCGCAACAATCCGGCCCGGCACGACCCCGGTGGCTCCCTCCGCGTTCGGTTCAGGGCAAGTCGGAATGACCCATCAGGTACGTATCGCAGGCCTTGGCCGCGCCGCGTCCTTCATTGAAGGCCCAGACCACGAGGCTCTGACCGCGCCGGCAGTCGCCCGCGGCAAAAACCCCCGGAAGGTTGGTCGTGTAGCAGCCGTGTTCCGCCTTCACATTACTGCGGGCGTCCCGCTCGATCCCCATGGAATCGAGAAGTGGTTGCTCCGGCCCGAGGAAACCCATCGCGAGAAGGACGATCTGGGCGGGCAGAACCCTTTCCGTTCCCGCCACTTTCTGCGGGCCGAAGTTCCCTTTTTCGTCCTTCTTCCATTCCACATCGACGACATGCACCGCCTTCACATGGCCGTGTTCATCGCCTTCGAAGTGCGTTGCCGTAGTGAGATAAACGCGGGGGTCGTCACCGAATCTGGCAGCGGCTTCTTCCTGTCCGTAGTCCATCTTGTAGACCTTCGGCCATTCCGGCCACGGATTGTTCGCGGCCCGCTCCATGGGTGGCTTCGCCATGATCTCGAGCTGGGTCACCGAGCGGCAGCCGTGCCGCAGCGAAGTTCCCACGCAGTCCGTGCCGGTGTCACCACCACCGATGATGACCACATCCTTGCCATCAGCGGAAATGTAATCGCCCGCCCCGTTGAGCACCGCCTTGGTATTCGCCGTCAGGAAGTCCATCGCGAAATGAATCCCCTTGAACTCGCGCCCGGGAATCGGCAGATCCCGCGGCTTGGTGGCCCCGGTGCAGATCACCACCGCATCAAAATCCTTCTGAAGCTGCTCCGTGGAAATGTCAGTACCGACATTGACGCCGCAGCGGAAGACCACGCCTTCTGCTTCCAGCAGACGGATCCGGCGCAGCACGACTTCGTTCTTGTCGAGCTTCATGTTGGGAATGCCATACATGAGCAGTCCTCCGGGCCGATCCGCCCGTTCAAAGACCGTCACCGTGTGCCCTGCCTTGTTGAGCTGCGCCGCGGCGGTCAATCCCGCCGGCCCGGAACCGATCACCGCCACCGTTTTGCCGGTGCGCTTTTCCGGTGCTTCCGGCTGCACCCAACCTTCGTCCCAGCCCTTGTCGATGATGGAAACCTCGATGTTCTTGATGGTGACCGGAGGATTGTTCATCCCGAGCACACAGGATCCCTCGCAGGGAGCCGGGCAGACCCGCCCTGTGAATTCCGGGAAGTTGTTCGTCTTGTGAAGCCGCTCGAGCGCTTCCTTCCAGAGGCCGCGGAAGACGAGGTCGTTCCATTCAGGGATCAGGTTGTTGATCGGGCAACCGCTCGCCATCCCGCTGATGAGCGTTCCGGTATGACAGAACGGAATGCCGCAGTCCATGCAGCGCGCTCCCTGCGTGCGCAGACGCTCGTCCGGGAGGTGCAGGTGAAATTCCTTCCAGTCCCTGACGCGCTCGGTGGGTGGACGGTCCGCAGGAATTTCGCGGAGATACTCAATGAATCCGGTGGGTTTTCCCATGTCAGTCTTTGCTTGGAGATTTCGTGTTGCTTTGCGGGCCAGGTCTCAGCCCCCTCCGATCCGCGCGACGTCCCGCGCATTCGCTTCAAAGGCCGCGTTGAGGGCCTCGTCGCCCGTGAGACCATCCTCTTCTGCTTTGCGCAGCGCCTGGAGGACCCGTTTGTAGTCCTTCGGCAGCACCTTCACGAATTTCGGCAGCATCTCATCCCAGAGAGCCAGAACCTTGAAGGCTTTCTGGCTCTTCGTGAGGTCCGCGTGCTTCTTGACGAGGGCATACAGAGCGTCAGCCTCCGCTTTGTCTTCGACTTTCTCCAGTCCGACCATCTGCTGGTTGCAGCGGGTCGCAAAGTCACCAGCCTCGTCAAGGATGTAGGCCACGCCTCCACTCATGCCGGCCGCGAAATTCCGGCCGGTGCGCCCGAGCACCACGACGCGTCCACCGGTCATGTATTCGCAGCCATGGTCGCCCACGCCTTCCACCACGGTATCCACCCCCGAATTGCGCACGGCAAACCGTTCGCCGGCCATGCCCCGCAGGAAGAGTTCTCCGCTGGTGGCCCCGTAGAGCGCTGTGTTGCCTGCGATGATGTTCTCGTCAGCAGCGAACGTCGAGGCCTCGGGCGGATACACGATAATGCGCCCACCGCTGAGTCCTTTGCCTACGTAGTCGTTGGCGTCTCCCTCAATCTCGAGGGTGACCCCCTTGGGTACAAAGGCCCCGAAACTCTGGCCGGCCGTACCACGGAATTTGAGGCGCACGGTGTCGTCGGGCAGACCATCCCAGTGGCGTTTCGTGATTTCATTGCCGAGGATCGTTCCCACCACGCGATTCACATTCCGGATCGGCAGTTCCGCGGTCACTTTCTCCCCGCGCTCAATGGCCGGCGCGCAAAGCGGCAGCAGCTTGGTGATGTCGAGGGAACGCTCGATGCCATGATCCTGCGACTCCCGGCAGTACCGCCCCACTTCCGGACCAACCTTCGGCTGGTGCAGCAGGCGGCTCAGATCGATACCCTGCGATTTCCAGTGATCAATCGCCTGGTCAGCCTCGAGCACATCGGTGCGACCCACCATTTCCTCGATGGTGCGGAAACCCAGCTGGGCCATCAGTTCCCGTACTTCCTGAGCGATGAACTTCATGAAGTTGACAGCATGCTGCGGATCGCCCGTGAACTTGGCCCGCAGTTCGGGGTTCTGTGTCGCCACGCCCACCGGACAGGTGTTCAGATGGCAGACGCGCATCATGATGCAGCCCAGAGTGACCAGGGGAGCTGTCGCAAACCCGAATTCCTCGGCCCCGAGCAGCGCCGCAATGACGACATCCCGGCCCGTCTTCATCTGGCCATCGGCCTCGACCGCGATGCGGCCGCGCAGATTGTTCAGCAGCAAGGTCTGATGAGTCTCGGCAAGCCCGAGTTCCCATGGCAGACCAGCATGCTTGATCGATGTCTGCGGCGAAGCCCCGGTGCCTCCGTCAAAGCCGGAAATCAGCACCACATCGGCATGCGCCTTGGCCACTCCGGCAGCAATCGTGCCGACACCAACCTCCGAGACCAGCTTGACACTGACCCGGGCGGCGCGGTTCGCGTTCTTCAGGTCATGAATCAGTTCCGCGAGGTCCTCGATGGAATAGATGTCATGGTGCGGCGGAGGCGAAATCAAACCGACGCCCGGTGTCGAGTGACGCACCTTGGCAATCCATGGATAGACCTTTCCACCGGGCAACTGGCCGCCCTCGCCAGGCTTGGCTCCCTGCGCCATCTTGATCTGAATCTCCTTCGCCTGTGTGAGGTACAGGCTGGTGACCCCGAAGCGGCCGGAGGCCACCTGCTTGATCGCACTGTTCTTGGAATCTCCGTGCTCGTTGGTCCATGTGTAGCGATCCGGATCCTCCCCTCCTTCCCCCGTATTCGATTTTCCTCCAATCCGGTTCATGGCAATCGCAAGGGCCTCATGCGCTTCCTTGGAAATCGACCCATAGCTCATGGCTCCGGTCTTGAAGCGCTTCATGATCACTTCAACGGACTCGACTTCCTCTAGCGGCACCGCCTGCTGCGGCTTGAAGGAAAGCATGCCGCGCAGCGTGAAATGCTGGCGCGTCTGATCATTGACCCCCTGCGAGTACTGCTGAAATGCCTCGTAGCTTCCGCTGCGCACGGCCCGCTGCAGCGCGTGCACGGTCTGTGGACTGAAGAGATGCGCTTCTCCTTCCTTGCGCCACTGGTACTCGCCGCCGGTGTCCAGCGCCGCTCCCGCCACATCCCGCTCGGGGAATCCACGGTGATGACGGCGGAGCGCTTCCTCCGCAACGACCGCAAGGTCCGCCCCCTCGATGCGCGTCGCCGTCCACGTGAAGTACTTGTCGACCAGTGCCTGACTCAGACCCACGGCCTCGAAAATCTGTGCCCCGCGGTAGCTCTGCATCGTGCTGATGCCGATCTTGGATGCCACCTTGATGACGCCTTTCGTGGCTGCCTTGATGTAGTTCTTGCAGGCCGTCTTGTGATCCACCCCCACCAGCAGACCCTGCCGGATCATGTCGTCGAGGGTCTCGAAGGCGAGATACGGATTGATGGCTCCGCAGCCGTAGCCAATCAGCGTGCAGAAGTGATGAACTTCCCGCGGTTCGCCCGATTCCAGCACAATGTCCACCTGGGTCCGCGTGCCTTTGCGGATGAGATGGTGGTGCAACCCGGAAACCGCCAGCAGCGACGGAATCGCCGCCTGCTCCCGGTCCACCCCGCGGTCCGAGAGAATCAGAATGGTGACACCATCGGCAATGAGACGGTCCGCCTCGGCACAGAGCGCATCCATGGCCTTCCCAAGGCCGCCACTGCCTCCGCCCGCCGTAAAGAGAATCGGCAGCGTCGCCGAGCGGAATTGCCCGGCCACCACGCCCTTCAGCTTCGCCAGTTCCTCGTTGCTCAGCACCGGAGTCTTCAACTCAATCAGATGACAACTCTCCGGACGCGGATCGAGAAGATTTCCCTCCGGCCCGATCGTTGTGATCGACGAAGTGACGATCTCTTCGCGGATGCAGTCGATCGGCGGATTGGTCACCTGCGCAAACAACTGCTGGAAGTAATCGAAGAGCAGCTTGGGCCGACCCGACAGCACCGCGAGCGGCGTGTCCGTTCCCATCGAGCCGACCGCTTCGACTCCATCCCGCGCCATCGGCACCAGCAGCATCCGCAGATCCTCGAAGCTGTAGCCGAAGGCCTGCTGACGCTGCAGCACGGTTTCATGGTCCGGCGTCGGTACTGTCCCGTCGTTGATGTCCGCCAGTTTCACGAGATGGCGATCCAGCCATTCCCGGTAGGGACGCTCGCCGGCAATCCGCTCCTTGATCTCGTCATCCGGAACAATCCTGCCCTCTTCCATGTTGACAATGAACATCTTGCCGGGCTGCAGACGACCCTTCGCCACCACGTCTTCCGGAGCCACCGGCAGCACGCCGGCTTCCGACCCCATGATCACGAGATCGTCTTTTGTCACATAATAACGCGAAGGACGCAGCCCGTTCCGGTCCAGCGTCGCCCCAATCATCGTCCCATCCGTGAAGGCCACGGAAGCAGGACCATCCCACGGCTCCATGATGCACGAGTGATATTCGTAGAAGGCCTTCTTGGCGTCGCTCATCGACTCATGTCCCGACCACGGCTCCGGGATCATCATCATCATCGCCTGCGGCAGCGAACGCCCGGACAGCGTCAGAAGCTCAAGCGTGTTGTCGAAAATCGTGGAGTCGGACCCGTCCACGTTGATCACCGGCTTGATCTTGTGAATGTCGTCTCCGAATAGTTCGGAAGCGAGCAGGGACTGCCTCGCAATCATCCAGTTGATGTTGCCGCGGAGAGTATTGATCTCCCCGTTGTGGGCAATGTAACGGTAGGGATGCGACCGCTCCCAGCTGGGGAAGGTGTTCGTCGAGAACCGGGAGTGCACGAGCGCGAGGGCACTCTTCATGTCGGGATCCCGCAGATCGGCAAAATAGGATCCAACCTGCTCAGGCGTCAGCATTCCCTTGTAGACCAGCGTCCGGCAGGAAAGGCTGGGCGCGTACCAGAATCGGTCAATGCCCCCCACGCGGATCGCGTTGTGCGCCACCTTCCGGATCACGTAAAGCTTCCGCTCGAACGCCGCATCATCGGCCAGCGCGGGATTCCGGCGGATGAAAACCTGCAGCGAAAATGGCTCGCTCGCCTTCGCGGA
>JBIICE010000230.1:0-6149 GCA_044239025.1 Verrucomicrobiales bacterium | reverse complement strand
CGTCCTTGAAGCCCGCGAAATCAACGCCCGTGCCGAACAGGCCAGCGCCTCCCTCGAACAGGCACAGCGCGACTTCGCAAGGCAGCAGCAGCTCCTCAAGGGAGGTGCCACTACCCGGCAGGAATTCAAAGCCGCGGAATCACGGGTCAAACTCGCCACGGCCAGCCTGAGCGAGGCGGAAACCATGCTCGGCTACACCCGCATCACCGCTCCAGCCGATGGCGTCGTCACCCGGAAATTCGCCGGCGCCGGTGACCTCGCCGTGCCAGGCAAGCCCATCCTTGCAATCGAATCCCGTGGCACCCTCCGCCTCGAGGCCGATGTCCCGGAAGCTCTCATCAGCAAGGTCACCATCGGCAATCCGATGCGCGTCCTGATACCCTCAACGTCCCACTCCATGATGGGTACGGTTCGGGAAATCGCCCCGTCTGCCGACTCCATCTCCCGGACCTTCACCATCAAACTCGAGCTTCCGCCCACCGAGGCCCTGCGCTCCGGTCAGTTCGGTCGCGTGGCCGTACCCACGGGATCAGCGCCACGACTCCTCATCCCCTCCTCCGCCATCACGAAGCGCGGTCAGATGGAAACGGTCTTCATGGCCTTGTCCGGAAAAGCGTCCCTCCGACTCGTCCGCACCGGCCGCACCAGCGGCGAGCGCACCGAAGTCATCTCAGGCATCGACGCCGGCGAAACCGTGATCATCTCCCCACAGGCCAGCCTCAGCGATGGTCAACCGATCACCTTCCAGCCATGAACTCTCCGGATTCTCCCGCGGCCCATCCCGGCATCGCCGGCCGGATCGCCGCCGCATTCATCGATTCCAAACTCACGCCTCTTCTGATCATCGCGTCGGTCCTGCTCGGGGCCGCAGCCGTCTTCCTTCTCGCCCGCGAGGAGGAACCCCAGATCAAGGTACCCATGATCGATGTCATGGTCGCCATGCCGGGTTCCTCAGCCACCGAAATCGAAGAACGAGCCACCCGCCCCATGGAGAAACTCCTGTGGGAGATCCCGGGGGTTGAATACCTCTACAGCACCTCACGCGACAGCGAATCCCTCGTCATCGTGCGCTTCAAGGTGGGCGAAGACCCAGACCGCAGTCTCGTCAAGGTCTCGGAGAAACTGCGCGCGAATTTCGACCGCATCCCGATGGGCGTCACCCCCCCCATCATCAAGCCCCGCAGCATCGACGACGTCCCCATTCTCGCCCTGACCTTCCACAGCGCGCGCTACGACCACCTCGCTCTGCGCCGTCTTGCGGCCCAAATCGATGAATCGGTCCGCCAGGTACCGCTGGTCGCGGAAACCACCCTCTCAGGAGGCACCCGGCGCACGGTCCGGGTGATGCTCGACCCGTCCCAACTCGCCGCGCGCGGCCTCTCTCCCGCCGGACTCATTCCCATGCTTCAGCAGGCCAACCGGCAGTTCCGCGCCGGAGGTCTTACCGCAACCAACCAGGAAATTCTCGTGGAAACGGGAGCCTTTCTCCGCACGGCGGACGACGTTGGCAACGTCGTCGTCGGTTCTTCCGCCAACCGCCCCATCTATCTGCGCGAAGTCGCCACCATCACGGACGATGGCGAAGACCCCACCCAGTATGTCTTCCATGGCACGCGCGACTCGGAAGAACCTGCCGTCACCCTCAGCGTCGCCAAACGCCCGGGAGCCAACGCCATCTCCGTCGCCCATGAGGTTCTCCAGAAGGTCGATATGCTGCGGGGAACCCTGATTCCGTCCGACGTCTCGCTCACGATCACCCGGCATTACGGCGAAACCGCTGCCGAGAAATCGAACGAACTCCTGCTGCACATGGGCATCGCCGTGGTGTCGGTGGCGTTCCTCATCTGGATGACGCTCGGCTGGCGCGAATCCGGCATCGTGGCCGTGGCCATCCCCGCCACCCTCGCACTCACGCTTCTCGTGTTCTACCTATGGGGATTCACGCTCAACCGCATCACGCTTTTCGCCCTGATCTTCAGCATCGGGATCCTAGTAGACGATGCCATTGTGGTCGTCGAGAACATCGTCAGGCACTTCCACCTCCCACACAACAAGGGTCGCGACTGGTCAGCCATCGCGGTCGAGGCCGTCGCCGAAGTCGGCAATCCCACGATCCTCGCCACTTTCGCCGTCATCGCGGCGGTCCTCCCCATGGCTTTCGTCGGCGGCCTCATGGGTCCCTACATGCGACCCATCCCGGTCGGGGCCAGCGCCGCCATGTTCTGGTCGCTGCTCATCGCCTTCATCGTAACCCCCTGGGCCTCCATCCGCATCCTCCGCTGGGGCAGTAAATACGCCAGGGTCACCGACCCCGCCAGCAAGGTCACCTCTCATCACGGAGACGAACACGCGGACGATTTCTTCACGCGGCTCTACCGGCGGGTCATGGATCCGCTCCTGCACCACACTGGCTGGCGCTGGACTTTCCTCCTCGCCATCACGGCCCTCCTGCTCGGCTCCATGGCAACGGTGGCCTCCGGCTGGGTGAAGGTCAAAATGCTCCCGTTCGATAACAAGAACGAATTCCAGGTCATCCTGAACATGCCGGAAGGATCGTCCCTTGAGAAAACCGCGTCAGTCGCCCGCGAGATGGCCGCTGCCATCCGCACGGAACCGGAGGTCACTCACTACCAGATCTACACGGGAACTTCGGCGCCCTACAACTTCAATGGACTCGTGCGCCATTACTTTCTCCGCCGCGGCCCCCATGTCGCCGACATCCAGGTCAATCTCGTCACCAAACACGACCGCACCGCCCAGAGCCACGACATCGCCAAACGCATCCGCCCACAACTCGCCGCCATCGCTGCGCGCCACGGCGGCCGCGTAGCGGTCGCTGAAGTCCCTCCGGGCCCACCCGTTCTGCAGACACTTGTCGCCGAAATCTACGGCCCGGACGAAACCGCCCGCCAGCGCCTCGCTGCCAGTGTCCGCCAGATCTTCCAGCAGACTCCCGGCGTGGTCGACACCGACTGGTACCACGAGGCGGATCAGCAGAAAGCCCGCTTCATCATCGATAAGGAGAAGGCCGCCCTCCACGGTATCAGTGCCGCCGCGATCTCCCAGACGCTCCGCATCGCCGTGGAAGGTGAAACCATCGACCTCCTCCACCAACCGGAGGAACGCGAGGACGTCGGCATCCGTCTCGAACTGCCTCGCTCCGCCAAGTCCTCCCCCGATGAATTGCTCGCTCTGCGCCTCCGTTCCGGCGACGGCAACGCTCTTCCTGAGAAGGACTCTTCCGGGACACCACTCGTCCCCCTCCGTGAACTGGTTTCCATGGAAATGGTCACCCTTGAGAAAAGCCGCTACCACAAGAATCTCATGCCGGTCACCTACGTCATCGGCGATGTCGCCGGCGTCATCGAAAGCCCGGTCTACGCCATTTTTCAGATGAACGAAGCCCTCCGGAAACTAAATGCGGCCGATTTTGGTGGCAGCGCCGCGGAACTCCGCATCCTCAATGCCTCGCTGCCCTTCAGCGACCGTGAACCCACTCTAAAATGGGACGGCGAATGGCACATTACCATCGAAGTCTTCCGTGACCTCGGAGCGGCCTTCGCGGCCTGCCTCATTCTCATCTATGTCCTCATGGTGGGTTGGTTCCGCAGTTTCCTCACTCCTCTCATCGTCATGATCGCGATCCCCTTTTCGTTGGTCGGCATCCTCCCAGCCCACGGATTCATGGGAGCTTTCTTCACCGCCACCAGCATGATCGGCTTCATGGCCGGCGGCGGCATCGTCGTCCGCAATTCCATCATCCTCGTCGACTTCATCGAGCAGCGCATGCGCGAAGGCCTTCCCATCGACAAGGCTGTCATCGAGGCAGGTGCCGTCCGCTTCCGCCCCATGCTCCTCACCGCCATGGCGGTAGTCGCCGGTGCCGCCGTCATCCTCGCCGACCCGATCTTCCAGGGCCTTGCCATCGCCCTCATGGCTGGCGAGATCGCCAGCCTGCTCATTAGCCGCATGGCCGTTCCCGTCCTCTATTTCATGGCCCACCGCCGATCACCCGCACCCGCAGCCTGAAACCCCCAACCCACCCACGCATCCCTCCATGCCCAGGCTTCTCATCCCCATCGCCATCGGTGCCGCCATCGGCTCTCTCCTGGGCTACTTCGGCCAATGCTCCACGGGAACCTGCCCCCTCACCTCCACATGGTGGCGCGGTGCCCTCTACGGCGCATTCCTCGGACTCCTCATGGGCCTAGGTTCGTCACCCCGTCCATCCTGACAGCCAGCCAACCCTGCCACATCACGCGGAATACCCGCCCAGGCACCACACGCCCGCACTCTCCAATCACGCCACCGCCTGCGAAATTCCTCATGCTCGCATGGAGCTCCGGAGGAAACGGACCATACCCTTGTCCGCCGGGAAGGCTACCCGGCCGGCAGCACCACCCTCCGGCCTCTGCCCTACCTGCTCGAGAAGGACTCCTCCTGGCTGCTCAACTTCACCTTCGTTCTCCTCACGGAAAGTGAGCAGGAAACCCGGGTCTTCGCTCCTCTTACCGAAATCGCTGTGCCGCCCCCCCATCGGCAGCGAACCCGTCCGCGCGAGCGGCGCCACCCCAAAATGCAACTCCCCGGAGGAAATTTCAGCGGTCACCCAGAGTGCACCACCGATGGTCACTTCCTCAGGAGCCCGTTGAAGAACCCGCTCCGGTAGCGCGGCGTGGAATTCCACAACAAGGCAAGGCGCAGAAATAGAGCAGGTCGCGACCTTCGACTGCGGCGCAACGAAGCCTTCTGGAAGAAGGCCCGCCGCCCGCCGGGGATCCCTCCATTACCGGCCGGCGCAGCCGCTCTGCCAACCCACCACATCCTCTGGATCCGGTGCGGACCCGGTTCTTCAACGGGCTCCTAGGGAGCAAAGTGCACCTCCTGCAAAGCATGAAACGCCCCAGCCCGACCTGACGTGAACCACGCGGATGGGGGCATGTCCCGCATCCTCAAAGAGTCCGATCAGCAGGCTATTGGAGTTCTTTCCGCGAAGGTGTCTTCACAGCGGTGGATTTCGCGTGAACTCGGCGACAACCGCCGGACGATAGCGCGCTGCGCATCGAAGCGCACCACTCCGAAAGACAAAGTGACCGCAGGGTAGCGTGATAACAGGACGATACCGTGGATAACGGGACGTGGATAACGGGACGGACCTTTTGTAGAGACAAGAGACAGATAACTGGATAACGGGACGGACCTTTTGTAGAGACAAGAGACAGATAACGGGACAGACCTTTTCTCAGCAGCATTGAGGGTACGAGGGGTGAGTGGCACGCCTTTGAGACGTTACTGATCCTCAGATTGGCGTCTTCTGGGGCTGCCGGGCAGGCGGTTATCAGCTTGGGGCACCGCAGTCTCCGCGGCTCGTCAAGATAACGGGACAGACCTTTTCTCAGCAGCATTGAAGAAGAGACAGATAACGGGACAGACCTTTTCTCAGCAGCATTGAAGAGACAGATAACGGGACAGACCTTTTCTCAGCAGCATTGAGGGTACGAGGGGTGAGTGGCACGCCTTTGAGACGTTACTGATCCTCAGATTGGCGTCTTCTGGGGCTGCCGGGCAGGCGGTTATCAGCTTGGGGCACCGCAGTCTCCGCGGCTCGTCAGGTGCTGGCGGAAACACCGCTCTTCCGCCCCGCAGCTGGAAATGCAATTCCCTCGTCATCCTGCAATGCCGCCATCAGGCTCTCAAAATGCCCGCAACACGCTGCCCTTCCACGTGCGGAAGTGACCTCTGCAGCGGCCAGACATCCATTCTCAGCTGCGCAGGTCCCGCAGAGTCCACAGGCTCTTCCATCCGGGCCCGATCCGGCGCGCTCCCGTGGCCCGGTGTTCGCGGCTCCGGCCTCCGAACCAGTACCGGTGACGCTCAAACCACCGGTCGATGAAGTCCCGGCTTCCCAGAATGACCCCGTCGGTCAGGTGCCGCACCTTCCGCCGCAGCAGTTCGGTCCGCACCCCGCATCTGGCCGCCATCCGTTCCTGCACTTCCGGACTGAGTCCCCGCCGGATGACCCGCCCGTCCTCCGTCACCCGCGGCCGTCCGGCAATTCCCAGCAGCCGACGGTACTCCGCCAGCGCCAGCAGTTCCCTGCGCCGCCGCTCCCGCGGCGTGCCACCGGACCCGGGATCCCCGGATTCCGC
>JBIICE010000229.1:0-6175 GCA_044239025.1 Verrucomicrobiales bacterium | reverse complement strand
GCCAGTGCGGATCAGGTGGCGGGGCTTGCGGAATTCTTCGCCAAGCGCTGAAAGCCATGAAGGCGCTGATGTTCCTGCTGCGCGGCGCGGTGCTTTTTCCGGCGGTGCTCGCGGCCGGGGATCAGGCGCAGTGGGGCGCGGCGTGGGGACGGAACATGGTGTCCGCGGAGCGCGGACTGCCTGCGGAAATCGGCTTTGGAGATGGCCGTAATGTGCGGTGGCAGGCGGCCCTCGGGACGGAATCGCACGGGACGCCCGTGGTGTCCGGAGGACGGGTTTTCATGGGAACGAACAACGGAGTTCCCCGCGATGCGAAGCACGAGGGTGATCGCGGCGTGCTCATGGCCTTTGCGGAGAGCGATGGGCGGTTTCTGTGGCAACTGGTGGTGCCGAAGCGCTCCGAAGATCCGTATTTCGACTGGCCGAAGAGCGGGATTTCGTCGCCGGCGACCGTGGAAGGCGAGCGGGTGTATGTGGTCACGAACCGCGGGGAAGTGGTCTGTCTGGATGCGGCGGGGCTGGCCAATGGGAACCAGGGACCGTACCGGGACGAGGCGCGTCACATGTCCCCGGCGGGCGAGCCGCCACGGGAGCCCGGGGAACACGATGCGGACATTCTGTGGATTACGGACCTGACGGCAGTGGCCGGGATCTGGTCGCACGATGCGGCGCACAGTTCCATTCTGATTGATGGGGAGAACCTGATTCTGAACAGCGGAACGGGAGTCGACAACACGCATCGGAAGATCCGCCGGCCCGAGGCTCCCGGGCTGGTGGTGCTCGACAAGGCGAGCGGGAAACTGGTGGCGCGGGACCGGGAGAATGTTTCGCTGGAGACATTTCACTGCAACTGGTCGGCTCCTTCGCTCGCGGAGAGTGGCGGGGTGCGGCGGCTATTTTTCTGTGGTGGCAATGGGATGGTCTATGCGTTTGCGCCGCCGGGCGAGGACCGGGTTGAAGGGGTGACCTCGCTGCGGCGGCTCTGGATGCATGATCCGGATCCTGAAGCGCCGAAGCAGGACGTGCACCGGTACAACCAGAACCGTCAGGAAGGTCCCAGCAATGTCTTTGGCATGCCCGTGTGTCATGAAGGCCGGCTCTACGTTGCGGGCGGTGGCGATCTCTGGTGGGGCAAGACCAGTTCATGGCTGCAGTGCCTCGATCAGCAGAGCGGCAAGCGGCTGTGGACGGCTGGCCTGGGGAAACACGTCATGAGCACCCCGGCGGTGAGCGGCGAACTCTGTTTCATCGCGGACACGGACGGCATCATTTACTGCTTCCACGCGGTGACCGGGCGCGAATTCTGGCGTCATGAGACGCGGGGCGATTACTGGGCGTCGCCGCTGGTGGCCGATGGCCGGATCTATCTGGGAAGCCGGAAGGGTGGATTTCTGGTGCTGGCAGCCGATCGACGGGGGCCGACGGTGCTCAGCGAAGCGCAGGCCGGCTCACCCGTCAGCGCCACCGCGGTGGCGGCCAACAGACGGCTTTTCATTGCCACCATGACGACACTCTACTGCGCTGGCGTGGCGGAATGAGATTCCCGGGCGGGGGTACTGCGGCGTGCCGGGTTCGGGAATCAGCTGGTGCCGGCTCGTCCGGCTTTACTGCTGGCGGTTCAGCGCCGTTTCCAGCGCGTGCCGAGGGCCACGGACCACTGGAATTTCCGGGCGTGTTCCCGGATCAGGAAAGGGAGGTCGTGCTGGCGGACCAGTTCGAAGTGCGGAGAGAGGATGGATTCGAGCCAGTCGAAGGTGCGGCCTCCGGGCCAGCGGTCGGGCGGGGTGAATTCCTCGAGCCAGGTGCAGGGCGTGGTGAGAATCAGTTCTCCGCCACGGTTCACGAGGCTGGGGAGCCTCTCAAGGAAAAGGAGGGGATCCGTGAGGCGGCAGATCAGATTGGCAGCATGCACGAGGTCGAACGTGCCAAGGCTGTCCGGGAGGTGCATGGCGTCACCCCGCAGGAAGGAGACGCGTTCCGGCAGGGCGTAAGTCGGCCAGTGGGCGGTGAACTGACGGGAAAGGTTGCCCTCTTCCGCGACTTCGCAGGTGATCTGGTCATGCGCACGGAGGTGATTGGCGGCATCGATGAAAGCCTGGGAGAAGTCGATCCCGATGACTTCGCTGCAGAAGCGGGAGAGTTCGAACGACGAGCGACCCACGGCGCAGCCTACATCGAGGGCGCGGGCGATCGGGGTGGCTGCGGTCATTTCCGTGACCGTGCGGACTGGAAAATTGAGGGCCGCGACGGGGCCCTGCGGCCACGGGAGAATCTCGTGGGAGGCTCCGTAATGGAACAGGAGGTATTCGTGAACGAGGCGGGAGGATTCGTAGAGGTTCGGCACTGGCGGGAAGTGGGCAGAAGGTTGCGGGAAAAGCAAACGGCCTCCCGCAGCGAGGAACTGCGGGAGGCCCTGGGAAATAGCTGAGCGGGGCAGGACCGCGCTTCCCGCCCCGCTCCCCGGAGGACCCGGGAGATTGGCTACCGCAGCTAATCGGCAGCCAAAGCGTCGAGCAGATAGGACGCGGGCTTGAAGTGTTCGATGAGGATTTCCTGCTGGTCGCCGCGGATCATGCGGACCTGGCGGATATCGAAATTCGGGGTCTTGTGAGGAGCGAAGAGAATGTCATCGTGGGTGGCATTCTTGTGTTCCTTGAAGAGATCAGGGGTAATGTGACCACCGAGATGGTCGTCGCGGCCGGTGGCGAGGTGGCAGGTACCGAGGACTTTTTCGTCCTGGATGTCCGCCCCCGAGACCGGGAGGACCTGCGTGCCGAATCCTAGTTCCCCGAGCACACCCGTCATGGGGTCGGCTGCGAGGCGGTCGTTGTGGGCGGCGATGGTGGCGGGGTTGCCGGAGATCAGTTCCGAACGGATGATGCGGCCGTCCGTGACCGTGAGTCTGCCGAGGGTGCCGTCCTCGTATTTCATGGGGAAGTGGCCTTCGGCACTGGTGGGGACGAAGTACACTTCGCCGGCTGGGAGGTTGGCAATGTCCGGTTGGGTGCCGCGGCAGAGACCGTGACTTTTCTGCGCTTCCTGGCCCCCGAGTTCGAGAGAGGCCGTGAGGATTTCGCCGGTTTCGAGAGCGAAGTCGATCTCGATGCGGTCGGCCCCGGTGAGGGCGCGGCGCAGCTTTTCGGCATCGCGGCTCACGTCATTGTAATCGACGGCGAGGCCGCTGCCGAGGATGACCTCATTGACCCCATGCAGCGTTGCGCCGCGGAAGTTGTACTTTTTGGCCATGGCGGTCAGTGGGGCCGTGGCGCTGAAGGTGGAGATGCACAGGATGATGTCGTAATCCGGGTAGACATCCGTTTCGAGACTGAGCGTGTTGCCGTGCACATCCACGCAGAGGTCCTCGAGGTCGAGGTTGCTGCCGCAGGTCATGCGGTAGGCGAACATTTCGCCGCCCGTCAGGCCAAGCACTTTCATGACGCCATTGAGGAGCGGTTGCTGGAAGTGCTCGTAGGCCCGCCGCTGAATGGCGAATTCCGGGTGCTGCAGGAAACCGTAGTCCTTCATGACCGCTGGATCCGGGAGGTCGATGAGCACGCAGATGCGGCGGTTCTGAGTGGGTTCGAAGACGCTGCGGAGGAGGCGTTCGAGGGAGAAAGGAGGGAACGAGCGTTTCGACGGATCGAGGGCAAGATTTTTCAGCGCGAGACTCATTGACTAGGTTTTGTTTGGGGTCTGTCCAGGATGTACGACGCGACAGCATCGCAGGGATGAAGGAAATGCGGACATTTGTCTTCCCCTCCGGTGGAGCCCCGGCGTCTGCGGAAGGAGCGGGTTCGGCGCGCTGGAATCAGTCCGGAATGTTCAGTGGAAACGTCTGATTGTCAGATACTTCCGACCGAAGAAGGGCGAGGGCGGTCCTGATGAGATCGGGCCGGGACGCGGCGAGATTGATGGTTTCCGAGGAGTCGGCATCGATGTCGTACACTTCCCATGGCTGGGGTTTGCGTGACGCGAGGCCACGGCGGAGGACCTTATGAGGGCCGATGCGGACGGCGACCTGGCCGGAGTATTCCGGGAAAACCCAGAGCATGGGCCGCCGGGAAGCGGCGGTGGCGGAACCGGTCAGTGAGGGGAGCAGATTTTCGCCATCGAGTCCGGTTGGTGCGGTGATCCCAGCGGCGGCGCAGAGGGTGGGAAACCAGTCGGCGAAGTAGCCGGGGGCGTCGCTCCGCGAGCCGGCTTTGATGCGGGCAGGCCAGCGGACGATGCAGGGGACGCGGAGACCGCCTTCGTAGACCGAGCCCTTGAAGCCGCGCAGGTGGGCGGTGCTTTGGAAGAAGGCCGGATCGGCACCGCCGATGTGGAACGGGCTGTCGGGTTTTCCGGCGTGCGTGGCCCCGTTGTCGCTGGTGAAGATGATGATGGATTTGTCGAGGATGCCGGCCTTCGCGAGAGAGCTGCGGATGCGCCCGACGTGCTGATCGAGCATGTGGATCATGGCCGCGTAGGCGGCGCGGGGCCGCGCATGAGGCAGGTAGCCGTTTTCGCCCCGGTACGGCTGGCTGTCCCATTCCCGGGGAAAGCGGTTCACTTCCTCCGTGGGGGGATGCATGGCCACATGGGGTTCCGTGAAGGGGAGGAAAAGGAAGAAAGGATCGGGCGACGGGGCAGCCGAGGCGATGAACTGTTCGGCTTCCGCGACGATGCGCAGGGAACTGTACACGGTGCCGTGGAAGGACTGCTCCGTGAGGCCGCCGGCGGGAAGCCTGGCATGACCGGGCACTGGTGGGTCGTTGAGAGCGATCCGGCGGTCGTTCTGCCAGAGGGAAGCCGGGTAGAACGAATGGGCGACCGCCTGGCAATTGTATCCGAAGAACGTGGTGAAGCCCTGACGGGCGGGATCGCCCGAACTGCCGACGGGGCCGAGACCCCATTTTCCGAAGGCGGCGGTGCGGTAGCCGGAGCGCTGCAGGAAGGAAGCGATGGTGAGGGCCTTGCTGCTGAGCGGGTGCTGGCCTTCCTTGAATTCCGGGAAGGATCTGGCGGCCTGCTGATTGCCTCGGATTTCGGCGTGACCGAGGTGCAGACCGGTGAGGAGGACGCAGCGCGAAGGAGCACAGACCGGCGCTCCGCTGTAGTGCTGGGTGCAGCGGATTCCTTCGGCGGCGAGCTGGTCGATGTGCGGGGTCGGAATCTTCTGCTGTCCGTAGCATCCGGTTTCGCCCCAGCCGAGGTCGTCGGCGAGGATGAACACGATGTTGGGCTTTTCGGTGCAGGGGCCGGGCGCGGCGCAGCCGAGCAGCAGGGCGAGGAGGAGACACAGCTTCATGGAGACGGCCAAACTGCGCGGGTCCGTGCAGTGATGCAAGCTCTGGAGAGCCGGCGGGCCGCTCAGCCGAGCGCAGCGATCTCCGGTCGGCTGAGTCCCGCGAGCTGGCCAATGCGGAGAAATTCCGCCTTGGTCACTGGGGTGATGGAGAGGCGGTTGCCCTTCCGGAGGATCAGCATGTCCGCCAGTTCCGGCTCCGCGCGGATGGCATCGAGGGGCACCAGCTGCGGAAGGTCGGCGGCCCACGCCACATCCACGAGTTGCCAGATTGGTTTTTCCGGCGAGGCCTTCGGATCGAAGTATTCGTCGCCTGGATGGAACTGTGTGGGGTCGGGATAGGGATCCGAGGCGATGCGGATGATTCCGGCGACACCGGGCTGGGGGCAGCTGGAATGATAGAAAAGGGCGAGGTCGCCCACCTTCATGGCATCACGCATGTAGTTGCGGGCCTGGTAGTTGCGGACGCCCGACCACGGTTCGCGGCGCTGGGGCCGTGCGCGCAGGTCGTCGAACGAGAAGACATCCGGTTCCGATTTGAAAAGCCAGTGATTCATGGGGGAGGGACGGCGGCTTCCGGTTCGTCCACAATGACAGCGGTGACGAGATCGGCGGCCACATTGAGAACGGTGCGGGCCATATCGAGGATGCGGTCGAAGCCGAGGACGAGGGCGAGTCCCTCGGCGGGGATGCCGAAGGTGCCGAGGAGACCGACGATGAGGGGCAGCGAAGCTCCCGGGATTCCCGAGACGGCGACGGCACTGAGGACGGTGAGCAGCACGAGCATGGCCTGCTGCGCGAGATCAAGGGAAAGACCGTAGGCCTGAGCCACGAAGAGGACCACGCAGCCTTCGTAGAGGGCAGTGCCACTCATGTTCATGGTGGCAC
>JBIICE010000037.1:0-24368 GCA_044239025.1 Verrucomicrobiales bacterium | reverse complement strand
GCATGGGAACACGAATTCTTCGCCGCTCCGCTGCCCGAGGTGCGGCGCGTTTCGCTGAGGCTGGGCTTTGTGCTCTCGGAGCGGGGTGGTCTCCTCGGAACCCTCGCTCCGGTGGTGAAGGCAGGAATCGGGGGTGCCATCGGAAACGGGCGGCAGTGGGTCAGCTGGGTGCATGCCGAGGACGCCGTGAAGGCGTTTCTGTGGGCGCTGCAGGACGCCACTCTGCATGGCCCGGTGGTGGCGGCCGCCCCCGGTGCAGAGCGCAACGCCGGCTTCATGGCGGCCCTGCGGCGGGCATGGGGACGTCCGTGGTGTCCAGGCTGGCCGGCCGCCCTCGTGCGGACGGCGGCGTGGCTCGGAGGCATGTCCGCGGAACCACTGCTCCATGGCCGGCGGGCCTTTCCGGCCGCGCTGCTCGCACGCGGCTTCCGCTTCTCGGCCCCGGAACTCGATGGGGCACTCGAACGGATCATTCCAGCGGCAGCGGGGGCTCATCGCGCGCCCTCCGGAGTTCCCCGCGCAGCTGATTGATTTCCGCCCTCATTTCGCGCATCTCCGCGAGCATGATCTTCAGGTGCTGTTCGTCCTCGGCCTCGACCTGCTCCACTTCTTTTGTGGTGAGCCATGAGGAAAGCACCGCAGCCAGCGAGGAAAAAATTCCGATTCCGCTGAACATGAGGACAGCCGCCACGACCCGGCCTTCCGTGGTCACAGGGTAGACATCACCGTAGCCCACCGTGGTCACCGTGACGATGGCCCACCAGAAGGCGCGCTGCGGATCCGTGATCGAGGCACCCGGAGCCCCGCGCTCAAAATGCCAGATGGAAAAGGCAGCGATCTCGATGATCAGGAAACCCAGCAGGAACGCCGCAAAGAAGACACTCTGGCGGCGCTGCCGCTGCAGCACCACGATGATGTGGCGGGCCGACCGGACCGCGCGCACCACCCGCACCACGCGGTAGAGCCGGCCCCAGGCGAAGAAATCCTGCCATGGAATGCTGGAGACAAGATCCAGCCAGCCCCATTTCATGTAGGCCTTCCGGTTCTTGGCACGGGTGAAGCGCCACAGGAAATCGCCAAAGAAAATGACGCAGGTGGCGGCATCGATGCGCCTGAGGAGACGCTGCACTTCCTCATCCATCGGCACCAGCATCTCAACCGCCAGCGTGATCAGGACCGTGACCGAGAGCAACAGCATGAAGATATCCCAGAGCGTCAGGGATTCGTCTTCAGAGGCAGATGGCCCCGGAACGTCGTTCATGATCGGAAGCGGAGCGGTCAGGACGTCGGCTTGCCGGAGCCAGTCGCCCCGCTGGCTGGCTGGATCCGGGCAATGGCCACCGCGGCCACCGCCATGATGGCCGCCGCCAGCCAGAAAGCCCAGTCGTATCGCCCGGGAGCCAGTTTCATGACCCAGCCCCCGATGAACGGACCGAAGAAGCGCCCGAGGCTGCCGGCTCCAGACATGGCTCCCATGGTTTCCCCCTGATTCTGAACGGTGCCGCAGCGTGATGCGAGGGTATTCAGGGTGGGAGTGGCGAGGCTGTTGCCCGTGGAGAGCAGACCCATGATTCCAAGGAGCGCCGGCAGTGCAGCGCCCCATGGGAGCAGAGCGAGACTCAAGGTCATGGCTACGGCTCCCCCCAGCGCGAGGCGGCCCTCGTTGCCGTGGCGGGCAATTCTGCGGATGAGTCCGCCCTGGATGACGATGGCGATGAGGCCGACGAAACCGAACAGCAGTCCAATGCCGCGCTGGCTGTAACCGAGTTCCCGGCCCGCCCAGATCACAAAGGTCGCCGTCATGATCGAGAAGGCCATGATCACGAGAAAATTGGAGACCAGCACCGCCGGGAAATGCGTGTGGCTCATGCGGCGCATGGTTTCCCGGATGGAAGCATGGGCCCGCGGGGCCCCGCGTCGTTCCGGAGGCAGGGTCTCCGGGAGGCTCTTCATGCAGAACACCGCGTTCGCAAAACTCATGGCCGCCGCGATGTAGAACGGCAGCGAAGGGCCGAACCGCGTGCCACTGGTCAGACCGCCAATGACCGGTCCGAGCACAAAGCCAAGGCCGAAGGCCGCCCCGATCATGCCCATGACACCGGCGCGTTTCTCCGGAGCCGTGATATCGGCAAGGTAGGCCTGCGCCGTCGAGAAGCTGGCCCCGCAGATGCCCGTGACGACCCGGGCAAGGAAAAGCAGGAAGAGACTGAGCTTTCCTCCCATGCTGAGCACCGGATTGGCCGCCTGGGCGATGATGAGATAGCCCAGCATGCTCCCGAGCAGACTGGCAATGATGACCGGCCGGCGACCGATGCGGTCGGAAATCCTCCCCAGCACTGGTGAAAAGAAGAACTGCATGAGGCTGTAGATTCCCATGAGCCACATGGCCTGCTGGTCCGTCGCCCCGAACTGCTGAGCGAACGGCTGCAGAATGGGAATGAGTATCCCGAATCCGATCAGATCGATCAGAACCGTCAGGAAGATCAGCAGGTGGGCTGTGTGTTTGGAACGGTCTGCGGACATGGATTTCGGTGGGCCGGATGCGCTCCGGATGATGGGACGGAGATGCCGACGCACAACCAGAGTTTCCACCGCATCAGGGATCGACAGACGCAATGCCGTCGCGCAGCCACGCCAGAGCCGCAGGGTCGCCGCAAAGCCGGGCCGAGGCGAGGGAAATCATGGTGGCAAGGCAGCGGCGGGCGACATCACGGGCGGACACGGAGGCATCGATGACGTGGCCTGTTTCCGGAAAGCGGGCGGCGAGGTCGAGGAAGATGGCGCGGGCTGACTCCAGGGCGTGAGCGTTTTCGAACGAATTCGGTTCGTCACCGCGGCGGCGGATCCGTTCGAGCCCGGCGATGGCTGGGATGTCGAGCAGGAGGACCCCATCAGGGCGGGGCGCAAAGGTTTCGTGGTCCGCGACAAGGGCGGCGGGACTGGCTCCGCGGGCTCCCTGATAGGCAGCGGTGCTCCAGTAGTAGCGGTCCACGATGACGACACAGCCCTGATCAAGGGCCGGGCGGATGGTTCCCCGCACGTGCATGTCCCGGTCGAGCCGGAAGAGGCGCAGCTCGTCGTCGAGGGTCAGGCGCCCTTCCTGCGCCGAGCGCCGCAGTTCCTGTCCCCAGCGGAGGCTGGTCGGTTCCTTGGAAAGTACGCAGGCAATGCCGCGTTCCCCGCAGTACTGGGCGAGAAGGGTGGCGGCGCTCGTTTTGCCGGCGCCGTCGATGCCTTCCACTGCAATGAGAAGTCCTCCGGGAATCAATGATCTCATGGTTCTAGGGTTACCTGTTTGCCTTTCTCCAGGGCGCGCGGCAAGAACGTTTCACAGCCACAGCAGAACGGCACCCGTTTCCGGGTGCCGCTGTGATACTGCCGATCGGGAGGGGCCCAGTGGCCCCGGTAACATCAGCGCTTGCTGAACTGGAAGCGCTTGCGGGCACCCGGGCGCCCGTACTTCTTCCGTTCCTTGGCGCGGGCGTCACGGGTCAGGTGCCGACCTTCCTTGAGCTGGGCCCGGAAGGTGGCATCGACCTGAAGCAGTGCGCGGGCGATGGCCAGACGGACCGCGCCGGCCTGACCATTGAGGCCCCCGCCGACGGCGGTCACCGCGATGTCGAATTTGTTGGCATTACCGGTCACCTGGAGGGGAGCGAGAACCGCATTCCTCATGGTTTCGGTGGTGAAGTAATCATCGAAGGATCTTTCGTTGACCGTGATGTGGCCTTCACCAGCGGTGAGGCGGGCGCGGGCACTCGCGGTTTTGCGGCGTCCGGTGGCGGCGTAGACTGTTTCTGCCATGGTATGATTTTCGCTAAAGGTTCAGGGAATCAGAACTGATGGGCCACGGGTTGCTGGGCCTCGTGGTTGTGCTTTTCGCCGCGGTACACGCGCAATTTGGTGTAGATCCGCCGACCGAGCTTATTGTGGGGGATCATGCCACGGACCGCAAGCAGGACGATCTGCTCGGGGCGGCGGGCACGCAGGGAACGGGGAGAATCGGTGTGATGACCACCAACGTAGCCCGAAAAGCGGTGATAGATCTTGGCGGTTTCCTTCTTCCCGGTGAGCACGACTTTTTCGGCGTTGATGATGACGACGTGGTCACCGTTGTCGATGTGCGGGGTGTAGGTCACCTTGTGCTTGCCACGGAGCAGGTTGGCAGCCTCGACGGCCACGTCCCCGAGGACGCGGTCCTTGGCATCAATCAGATACCATTTGCGCTGGATATCTTCAGCTTTGGCGGAGATCGTTTTCATTTGTCGTTGAAAATCAATGATGTTTGCAAATTGCCCCGGGAAGCAGGGGCGGGATCCTACTCTGCCGGGAACGTCTGTCAAATGCCTTTTGTCCTCTTTGGAACCTTCATCCGGCCTGCGGTGCCGTGGATTTCCTGACAAAATGGCGCTGGCGGGCGGGCTGGGCCATGTGCATGTCCGGGCATGAGTTCGGGAACGGTGGTGCTGGTGGATGACGAGCCGGGGATGCTGCGGGCGCTGACGCGGCTGCTGCAGACCGAAGGCTTCGCCGTGCGCGGTTTCGGCTCAGCCGAGGCCTTTCTGGCGGCCCCGCGCATGAAAGGTGCATGGTGCATGGTCGTCGACGTCGCCATGGGCGGCATGACTGGTCTCGAACTGCAGTCACGCCTGCAGGCCGAGGGAATCCGAGCACCGGTGGTTTTTCTTACCGGGCATGGCGATATTCCGATGAGTGTCCGGGCCATCAAGTCGGGCGCGGTCGATTTTCTGACCAAGCCGGTGGATGATGAGGACCTGCTGCGGGCAGTGCGGGCGGCACTTGGACAGGCGGAACGGGCCGCTGCGGAACAGGAGGCGGAACGGGAACTGAGGGTCCGGCTGAAACGGCTCACGCCCAGGGAGTACGAGGTCATGCAGCACGTCATCACGGGTCTGCTGAACAAGCAGATTGCCCAGAAGCTGGGGACAAG
Source organism: Verrucomicrobiales bacterium (assembly GCA_044239025.1). Classification (GTDB taxonomy): domain Bacteria; phylum Verrucomicrobiota; class Verrucomicrobiia; order Verrucomicrobiales; family V1-33; genus V1-33. Next base: position 19,417 of record JBIICE010000037.1, on the reverse strand, counting down.
CGAACAGACCATCAAGGTTCACCGGATGCGCCTCATGGAAAAACTGGGACTCGCCAGCGTGGTCGAACTGGTGCATGCGGCGGCCCGCCTCGGTGTCCCGGGTGCCACCTGACAAATGGCGGATCCCCCTGCGATTTCCTTTGCGCCTGCGCCGGAGCGGCTACAATCAGGCCCGAACGGAATCCTCTGCTCTCCATGATCAACGCTCTGCTCATCGTCATTGCCCTCATTGCCGGTCTCACCCTTCTGATGGCCATCTGGGGGCTCAGTCTCTACAATGGACTGGTGTCTCTGCGGAACCGCTACCGCAACGCCTTCGCGCAGATCGATGTGCAGCTCAAGCGGCGTCACGATCTCATTCCGAATCTCATCGAGACCGCGAAGTCGTACATGTCCCATGAGAAAGGCACGCTGGAGGCCGTCATCAATGCCCGCAATCAGGCCTCGGCGGCGCGTCAGGCCGTCCATGCCAATCCGGGCGATGCGGCTGCGGTGCAGTCGCTGACGCAGGCCGAGAGCGGACTGACGGGGGCCATGACCCGCTTCATGGCGCTCACGGAGGCGTATCCTGACCTCAAGACGAACACCGTGATGACGCAGTTGAGTGCGGAACTGGCTGCCACGGAGGACCGGATTGCCTATGCGCGGCAGGGGTACAATGCGGCGGTGACCGACTACAACAACCAGCGCGAGATGTTCCCCGGCAGCATTCTGGCGGGCGGCTTCGGTTTCAGCCCGGCGCAGCTTTTTGAAGTGGCCACCGAGGCGGAACGGGCTCCCGTGAAGGTACAGTTCGGGGCCGGCGCATGAGTGATCCCGCTGCACCGCGCGAATGGGTGCGCTACCGGCACGCCCGGTTCAGCGCGAGATTCCCGGCAGACTTTCTTTACTCGGCCTCGCATTACTGCATGCGGGAGGTCGAACCCGGCCTCTGGCAGGTGGGGTTCACAAAATTCGCGACCCGGATGCTCGGGGAACTCGTCGACTTTGTCTTCCGTCCAGCGGTCGGCGACGCCGTGGAAGCCGGCATGGAGATCGGGCACGTGGAAGGTTTCAAGGCCGCCAGCGATGTCTACTGCGCGATGGACGGGAGCTTTGCGGGTGGCAATCCGGCCCTTGCCGCGGATGCCTGTCTGGTGAGGACGGATCCCTACATCGACGGGTGGCTCTACGCCGTCCGGGGAGTCCCCGGAGCCGACGCCCTGCCAGTCCAGGAATACATTGCCCTGCTGGATGCCACGATTACCCGGATGGCTGAGCAGGAACACGCAGCCGAGTGAATCCTTGCGGAGCGCCGCATCCCGCCGCAAGGCAGGGCATCCATGCAGCCAACCGCACCTGATTCTCCCCGCCATCGCCAGGCTGTCGTGCAGCTGGTGCTGGCCACCGCTGCCTGGGGGCTGAGCTTTCCGCTCTTCAAAATGCTCTTTGCGGTGCAGCAGGGGCACGAACCGCAGGCCGACAGCTTCTTTCTTGCTGCGCATGCGATTGGTCTGCGGGCCATCGCCGCGGCGGTCATCATTCTCGCGTTTGTGCCCCGGCTGCTGCGCGGGCTGCAGGCTTCGGAATGGCTTCAGGGATCTCTGCTCGGACTGTTCGGAGGCGTGGGGCTCATCCTGCAGGCTGATGGACTGCACTATACAAGCGCCTCCACGAGTGCATTTCTGACGCAGTTCTACTGCGTCCTGCTGCCGGCATGGGAATGCCTGCGGCGTCGGGAATGGCCGAGCCCGAAACTGCTGCTGTGCACCGCTCTCGTGCTTGCGGGCATCACGATCCTTTCCGGTTTCGACTGGCAGCATTTCCGCCTCGGACGGGGCGAGACCGAAACCCTGCTGTCGGCCGCGGTCTTCACGGTGCAGATTCAGCTGCTGGAGGTGAAGAAGTGGCGGCATCACCGGATGCTGCCCGTTTCGGTGGTCATGTTCCTTGGCTTCTTCCTCGTGGCGCTTCCCGTGGTACTGAACCGCAAGCCGTCCTGGCAGGCAGTCGGCAGCATCTACCAGAACCCGTCGGAAATGCTCATCATGCTCGCGATCATTCTGATCTGCACGGTGTATGCCTATACCGCCATGAACCGCTGGCAGCCTTTTGTGCGGGCCACCGAAGCGGGCCTCATCTATTGTCTCGAGCCGGTGACCACCGCGCTGTACGTGCTGATTCTTCCTGCCCTGCTGGCCGCCTGGACCGGTGTGCCCTATGCCAACGAGGTCCTGAGCAGCGCCACCATCACCGGCGGTGTGCTCATTACCCTCGCCAACATTCTGCTGCAGCTCCCATGGAAGCGCACCGCCGCATGATCTGGCGCACGCGGTCGAGAACCTTCGACCTCACGGAGCGCGGACTCGTCATGGGGATTCTCAACGTGACGCCGGATTCGTTTTCGGACGGCGGACGGCATCAAGGGACCGCGGAGGCCGTGTCGCACGCGCTCGAACTGATCGCCGAGGGGGCCGATATCCTTGATGTCGGGGGCGAATCGACCCGTCCAGGAGCCGATCCAGTTTCTGCCGAAGAGGAAATGGCGCGCGTGCTCCCCGTGATCCGGCAGCTGCGCCCGCTGACAGACGCGGCCATTTCGGTGGATACCATGAAAGCCAGTGTCGCCGCAGCCGCCATGGAAGCCGGGGCCGACATCATCAATGATGTTTCCGGACTTCATTTCGATGAGGACATGGCTGCGGTCGCCGCTCACACCGGAGCCGGACTGGTCATCATGCACATGCAGGGGACCCCCCGGACCATGCAGATCCGCCCAGGCTACGAAGACGTTCTCGCGGAGGTCGCGGGAGCCCTGCGGGCATCGATGGAAATCGCCCGCGCCGCTGGAGTGCCCGCCGAATCGATCGTTCTCGACCCCGGCATCGGTTTCGGCAAACGGCTCGAGGACAATCTGGCCATCCTGCGTTCGCCCGGAAGTTTTGCCGTGGGAGGCCGTCCGGTTCTGCTGGGAGCGAGCCGGAAGTCGTTTCTCGGCCAGCTCACAGGGACCACGGATCCGGCGGCACGCGACTGGCCCACGGTGGCCCTGACGAGCCTTGCACGGGAGATGGGAGTCCGTATCTTCCGGGTGCATGCGGTCCGCGCCAACGCGGAAGCCCTGCGCATGACCGAAGCGATTCTGGGAACGCCTGCCACCCTGCCCTGAACCACCCGACTGCTCCCATGAACGAATCTCATCCGGAACTGGTGACTTCCCTGCGGCCTGAGCATCTGGCCGAACTGCGGGCCGCGCGCATGGCCCTGGAAACCCCATCCTTTGCCATGCAGGCCGCCAGCGTACTGGGGACGCCCATCGAGAAAGGTCTCTCGGCCCTGCCCGCGGGCTGGCAGAAAACCGTACGCGGGGCCGTGCAGGGAGCGCTCGAAAAGGCCGCCCACTTCGCGCTCAGTTCCATGGAAGCCGATCCGCGGAAGGCGTCCGAGCCATCACCGTGGCTGCACAAGCTCATGACGGCCGCGAGCGGGGCCGCCGGCGGTGCCTTCGGTCTCGCCGCCCTGCCCCTCGAACTGCCCGTGTCCACCTGTCTGATTCTGCGCAGCATCGCCGACATCGCGCGGTCGCAGGGGCATGATATCGGGACGCCGGAAGGAAGACTCGATTGCCTTGCCGTCTTTGCGCTCGGCTCGGATTCTCCTTTTGATGATGCGGCCGAAAGTGGCTACTGGGCCGCGCGGGCCGCTCTGGGTGCCGCGGTGAGCGATGCCGCCGCATGGGCCGCCCGCGGAGCCACCGGCGGAACCGGGCCTGCGCTCGTGAGGCTGCTCGACGCGATTGCCGGACGCTTCGGAGCGACGGTGGGAGAACAGCTGGCGGCCAAGGCCGTACCCGTCGCGGGAGCGGTCGCAGGAGCCGCCGTGAATCTGCTCTTCATGGGCCACTACCAGCGCATGGCCACGGCTCATTTCACGGTCCGGCGGCTCGAGCGGCTCTATGGCCCCGAACTGCTGCGCCGCGCATGGGACCAGAATTCCTGACAACGGAACCTCCGGTGCGGCCACGGCAGCTGATGCCACTGCCTCATCCGATGCCGAATGCGGGATCCGTCAGTTCAGCAAGTTCGCCGGAAGGGAATGCGTAGACGGCACCGTCGGTCTCACAGAAGATCCGGTCACCGGAGACGCCGATCACCTGAGGCTCCGTGAAATGCATGGGGCTGTAAGACGGTTCCTCGCGCACCGGGACGTGGACCATGCGGGCCTGCCATGCGTCGCCGCTGCGGACGAACAGATGACAGCGCGGGCCCGTTCCCGAACGGAACTCCACGATCAAAAACGCCGAGCCAGCTGGATCCGTGAAGAGTTCCGTCCGGTTTTCCCCTTCCAAATCATCTCTCTTCAGAATATCTTCGGAAAGGAGGCTCTCCGACTCCGCGAGGGTTTTCCCGGCGGCATTCCGCAGCCGGTAGCGCGAGGCCGTGCGCAGTCCGGCGTCGGTCTGCCGCTCCGGGCCGGGCTGCAGGGAGATCCGGCAGCCGTCCACGGACCCAAGGATCTGGCCGGCACGAGGATGCTGGAAGGCTGTGCGGAGAAGTCCCGGCGGGGCCCCGTCCGCGCAGCGGTACATGCCGTAAGTAGCCGCAAAGATCTGCGCATTGCGCTGCGCCGCTTCCTCCAAACTGCCCATTCCGGGAGGAACAAACGTCGTCTGCGCGGGCTGTGCAGCACGCGGAAGATCGAACCCATCGGCGGCCTCCTGAGTCCGGTGCGCACAGCCCACCATCGTGACGATGGCCATGGCCAGCAGCGGGAGACACGGCAGAGACCGCTTCACGCCCCGATTTCGGCGAAACGTTCTTCCAGCAATTGGAGCGCCAGCACTTCAATTTCCGGCTGACCGATCCGCTCCACCACCTCCAGCGTAAAACCCAGCGAGATCATGTGCTCGGCGGCCTCGCGCGGAATCCCCCGGCTCAGCAGGTAGAAGACTTCCTCCTCGCTGAGACGGCCGCTCGTGGCTCCGTGGGAACACTTGACCTGATCCGCATTGATCTCCAGACCCGGCATTGAATTCGCCTCGCATTCGTCGCTGAGCAGCAGGTTGCGGCACTTCTGATAGGCATCCGTGAAATGCGCCCCTTCATCGACCCGGATCAGGCCGGCGAAGATCGTGCGCGCCTTCCCGAAGAGGATGTGCTTGTAGAGGAGATCGCTCCCCGTGTGCGGCACAAGGTGATCCTGCAGCGTCCGCTGATCCGTTTCCTGACCATCCGCCGCCACCGACACGCTCAGCATGTCGCTGCGGCCCCCTTCCCCGGCCACCCGGCTGAGAACCTCGCTGCGCACATAACCGGATCCGATATTGAACGACGCATGCTTCACCTGGGCATCACGACCGCTTCGCAGGGAAGTCAGATTGAGCGCCGAGCCCGCCGCATGGTGGCGGTTGAACTGCACGCAGGAAACCGATGCTCCAGCCGCCGCCTCGATCTGCGTCGCTCCGCAGGACAGCACCGGAGCCTCGCCCGCCGAGAGATGGTGCTCCACCACCGACAGCTTCGACCGCTCGCCCGCGAGCACAATGGTGCGCGGGAACCCCGTGGCATGATCTCCCGAAAGCCAGTGCACGATCTCCACTGGATGCTCGACCTCCGTTCCCGGGGCGGCCACGATCACCACCGCATCCGCCAGCTGCGCCTGGTGCAACGCCGCAAAGCGCGCACCGCCCAGTCCCGTATCCGGTGCCGTCAGGATCGGCCGCAGCCGCTCGCCATGGCGCTCCAGTGCTTCCTGCAGCGACAGCACCTCGAGTCCGGGCATCGTCGGCGTTTCACGGGAAACCACCAAATCATTCACCGTGGTCACGCGGGCCGCTGTCTTCGCCAGCCCTCGGAAGGCGGGCACCGGAACCGCCGCCAGCCGATGGAATCCATCAAACTGCAGCAGCGCGAGATTCGCGAAGCGCCAGTTCTCATCCTTCCGGCTCGGGGGCGGAAGCTGCGTGAACTGTTCCCATGCAGAGAGCCGGGACTGCACGAACCATTCCGGCAGACCGGCATGGTCCCATTTCGGTGCATCGAGAAACACAGAAGGCACAAAGGAAGTTGGTTGAGTTAGAGTGACGGACATCTGGCAGGCAGGGAGAAGAAATGCGGCGTGACTGGGAAGGACTGAACGGCTCAGAGGATTTCCCTCTTGAACAGGAGGATCACATCGACCGTGCGGCCAGTGGTGTTGCTCGTGTCGAGAGTGGAAACCAGTTCCCAGCCGAGTGATCCCAGCCGATTGAGTTCGGCCGCGATTTCATCGGTGTCGACACGTCCTCCACCCCACCAGCCGAGCGGCCCGCTGACGTCGGGCTTGAGCACCTTGTACTCCCAGCGCTTCATGCTCAGCCGACGCTGCCCTCCATTTCGAGGTCGATGAGACGCTTGAGTTCCACGCTGTACTCCATCGGGAACTCGCGGACGAGGTCATTGATGAACCCGTTGACCGACAAGCTCATCGCTTCCCCCTCGCTGAGGCCGCGCTGCTGCATGTAGAAGATCTGCTCGGCACTCACCTGACTCACGCTGGCTTCGTGCTGACAGGCGTGCTGATTGCCGCGCACCGTGATCGCCGGATAGGTATCGGTCCGGCTGCTGCCGTTGATGAGCAGAGCATCGCATTCCGTGTTGTTCTTGCAGCCCTTGAGATGCTTCGGAATGTGTACCTGACCGCGATACGTGGCGCGGCCCGATCCAAGGCTGATGGACTTGCTCACAACATTCGAAGTCGTCTCGTCGGCGGCATGGATCATCTTGGCTCCGGTGTCCTGGTGCTGGCCGTTGCCCGCGAGGGCAATGCTGATCACCTCGCCGCGGGCCCGGCGTCCCTTCATGATGACCCCGGGATACTTCATGGTCAGGCGGCTCCCGATGTTGCAGTCGATCCAGCGGATCTCCGCATCCTCGTGCGCAATGCCCCGCTTCGTCACAAGGTTGAAGACATTGGGCGACCAGTTCTGCACAGTCACGTACTGAATCTTCGCCCCCTTCATGGCAACCAGTTCGACCACTGCGCTGTGCAGCGTGCTCGTTTCGAACTTGGGTGCCGTACAGCCTTCCATGTACATCACTTCGGCTCCTTCGTCGACAATGATCAGGGTCCGCTCGAACTGCCCGAACTGTTCGCTGTTGATGCGGAAATACGCCTGCAGCGGATGCTTCACCTTCACGCCTTTGGGCACATAGATGAACGAACCGCCGGAGAAGACCGCGCTGTTGAGGGCGCTGAACTTGTTATCCCCCGTGGGAATCACCTTGCCGAACCACGGACGGAAGATATCCGCGTGCTCCTTGAGGCCCTCCGTGGAATTCACAAAGATGACACCCTGGTCCGCAACGGCCTTCTGGATGTTCGAGTAGGCCGCCTCGCTGTCGAACTGGGCTTCGACTCCGGCAAGGAACTTGCGTTCCTGCTCCGGGATGCCGAGCCGCTCGAAGGTGCGCTTCACATCTTCCGGAACCTCGTCCCACGAACGCTTCGGCAGGGAACCACTGCTCAGGTAATAACGGATCCGGTCAAAGTCGATGGAGTCGAGATCCCTGGTCGCCCAGTTCGTGGGCATCGGCTTGTCGAGGAAAACCTTGAGCGCACGCTTGCGGAAATCACGCACCCAGTCGGGGTCGTTCTTGACGTCGCAGATGTAATCGACCGTCTTCTCGCTGAGGCCGAAACCAGCGTCGTACTTGTGCGTGACATCATACGTGAAGTCGCCGACCGAGCGGTCGATATCGACCGCCGAGCGGGTTTCCTCATCAATTTCAGGACTGGCAGTGAAGGAATCAGACATGGTACTGGAGCCGTTGGTGGTTGCGGGAAATCAGGCGGCCTGAAGCAGCCAGTCGTACCCTTTCTCTTCGAGTTCGAGAGCCAGTTCCGGACCACCGGTGCGGATGATGCGTCCGTCCGCGAGGACATGGACCACGTCGGGCCTGATGTAGTCGAGGAGACGCTGGTAGTGAGTGATCACGAGCATGCCGACCTCGGGGCCGCGCATCGCATTGACTCCGTCTGCCACAATCCTGAGCGCATCGATGTCGAGCCCGGAATCGGTTTCATCAAGAATGGCGTACTTCGGTTCGAGCATGGCCATCTGGAGGATTTCATTGCGCTTCTTTTCGCCCCCCGAGAACCCTTCGTTGACACTGCGCGCCGTGAAGGAACGGTCCATCTTCAGCATGTCCATCTTCTGGTAGAGACGCTGGTAGAACTTCACCGCGTCAATCTGCTCCCCTTTGGGAAGACGCGCCTGAAGCGCAGCCCGCAGAAAGTTCGCATTGCTCACACCCGGAATTTCAATGGGGTACTGGAATGCAAGGAAGAGCCCGGCACGGCTGCGCTCATCGACGGCCATCTCGAGCAGATTCTGCCCGTCCATGAGAACTTCGCCACCGGTGACAGCGTAATCCTCGTGTCCCGCCAGCACCTTGCTCAGCGTGCTTTTGCCCGATCCGTTAGGCCCCATGACGGCATGAACCTCTCCCTTGGGAATTTCCAGCGAGAGGCCCTTGAGGATTTCACGTTCGCCGATGGTGGCGTGGAGGTCTTTGATTTCGAGTTTCATGATCGTTGCGCTGTTCCGGATTGACTGGCCCGGTGTCCCGCCCGGGCCGCGCGCGCGCACTTCGGGCAGAGTCCGCGGATGGCCACATCCATGCGGTTCACGACCGTGCCGCGCGGCAGGTCAAGGACAGTCCCGGATTCGGGATTGAAGTCGATGTCTGCGATGCTCCCGCAGCCTTCGCAGTGAAAATGACCGTGGTCATTGAGGTTCGGACAGTAGCGGGAGGGAGCCCGGTCCAGATTCACCTGCTTCACGAGGCCATTCTGCGTGAGAGCCTCCAGGCAGTTGTAGACGGTCGCGAGGGAGATGCTCGGGATGCGTTCCTTGACCCGGATGAAAAGCTCGGTGGCCGTCGGATGGTCGCGCTGATTGACAAGTGCCTCATAGACTTCCCGGCGCTGGCGCGTCAGACGGTAGGCAGGACCCAGTCCGGGACCTTCGGAGGTGCTGATGGCAGGCGGTGACGGACGGGCGGACATGGGCTTCTGCGCATAGCTACGTCTGGAGGCTTATCAAGAATAATTCCAAATAAGAATTTTTTCCGCGACTGCGAAGAAGCCCGGAACGGGTCGCATTCCGTGCTTTCCGGCGGGCGTGGCGGCGGTAGGGAGCACGGAGATTTCATGAATACGCAACCCGATCCGTTCCAGGATGCCCGCCGCGGTGCGGGCGTGCTAAAGTGTCCATTCCACGGCGAGGAAATCGTGATGCTGCTCCGGCACGAGGACGTGCGGCGGGCGGCGAAGGACTGGAAGACGTTCAGTTCCGACGCCCCGTTCCGGGTGCCCATTCCCTCGGAGGAGGATGCCCGGTCCATGCGCCAGTTGCCCATCGAAACCGACCCGCCCGAGCATGCCGATTACCGCCGGATCGTGGAGCCTTTCTTTCAGAGGCCAAAGGATCCGGAATTCGTGGCCCGGGTGGAGGAATTGATCGGATCCCGCCTCGAGGCCCTGCTGCAGGGCGACCCGGTGGAGGTGGTGCATGGCTTTGCCCTGCCTGTGCAGTCGCATGCGCTGACGTATCTTCTGAATGTGTCCGCGGCCGAAGCCGAAACCTGGATTGGCTGGGGCATCCACGTGTTCAAGGTGGCGGGCGGACTGAAGAAGGGCCTCGCGCTCGAGGAGTATCTCCACCGGCAGTTTGACCGGGCGGAGGCCGCGCCCGGGGACGATTTCTTCAGCGCGCTGACCCGGGCCGAGTTCCACGGGAGGCGACTGAGCCGGGAAGAGATGATGGGATTTGCCAACCTCGCATTCGCCGGCGGCCGGGACACCGTCATTCACAGCATCAGCTGCGCGCTCGCATGGCTGGCGGAGCATCCGGAGAGCCTCGCCTGGCTGCGCGAGGATCCGGCGCGCGTCGTGCATGCCGGCGAGGAATTCTTCCGCGTCTTCATGCCCCTCACGCACATTGGCCGGGTCTGCCCGGAGTCCGTGGAGGTAGGCGGAGAAACCGTACCGGCCGGAGACCGCATTTCGCTCTGCTGGGCCTCGGCGAATTTCGATGAGCAGGCCTTCGCCGATCCGCTGACCGTGAAGCTCGACCGCAAGCCGAATCCTCATCTCAGCTTCGGCTTCGGAGCGCACCTCTGTCTCGGAGCCGCTCATGCCCGGCTCATCATGCGCACCCTGCTGCGGCTTTGCGCCGAGCGGGTAGGCTCCATGGAAATCGTGAACGCCCAGCCGCGGACCGAGCACGAAGCTGCCTTCAGCCGCACCCTGGGCTACGAGTCGCTCGTGATGCGGTTCGAGCCCCGCTGAAGCGCCCTCGTGCACAGGGCCCGGAGGTGCTCAGTCGTTCCAGACCTCGAGTTCCGTGACCCCGCTCTTCGACTGACCCTTGTGGTTGCAGACGAGCCGGACCCTCGCAGCCGTCACCTTGTCGAAGCGGACGGAATTCATGGATCCACCGGCGGCCTTGTCGGGAGTGCGGCGCTGATTGGCGGCAGGCTTCCATGAGTTGCCATCGAAGTATTCAATGCTGTAGCTTTCCGGTGCCTGCACGCCGCCGCGGTCATCAAAGAATCCGATTTCAAGCCGCTGGAACTCCTGCGGCGATCCGAAATCGACTTCGAGCCAGTCGCTCGGCGTTCTGGAGCCGTAGCAGGTCCAGCGGTTGACGGGAGTCGGGAGGTAGCCGGTGCGGCCGTCGATGGCGAGTTTCGGGAGGCCACCGAAGGTATCGTGGTGCGAGGCGCTTGCCTGCGGAAAGCCCTCCCCTTTCTGATTGAGGGCGATGTTGCCGGGCGGCGGCGGAGACGGGGTGTAAGGCCGCTCACCCGGGCCCCAGATTTCGAATTCCGTGAGACCGGTCTGCCCGGCGGAACCATGGGTGAAGACCGCACGCACCTTGTCCGTCTCAAGCGCCGGAAAGCGGATCGCATTGGCACGGTGGCCTTCCGGTCTTTCCGGCTGACGCTGCTGCTGCGCGATTTCCTGCCATGCCGAACCGTTCCATGCCTCGAGGGCATAGGCGGCCGGGGCCGTGACCCCCTTCGCATCATCGAGGAAGTACAGCTTCACGGCATCAATGCGGCGCCTCATGCCGAGCTCGACCGTGACGGTGTCCTTCGCGTTCGGAGAACCTTCCGCAGTCCAGCGGTTGGGCGGATGAATCGTGTACCATGCGTGACCATCGTGGATGCGGTTCAGCGAAGTCTTGTCCGCCGTGAAGGTGGCCGCGAATTTTGGCCAGTAGTCGCCATCGTTGTTGACCGCGTAGTTGAAGACGGTAGCCGTCTCCTTCTTTCCGGCAGGAGCACCGGGTAGTTTGACGGTGAGCTTTGCGAGCGTCGGCGACGCCGCGATTTCCCGGTTATCCGCGAGCACGCGCAATCCGCTTCCTTTTCCGTAGCGTGAACCATCGCGGTCCCAGAGAATGGAGACTTTCAACCCCCGGTACGGGATGTCGTCCATGGCAAAAAAGGCCCAGTCCTGAGGAAAGAGCGGATCGATTTCGAGGGTGTCATCCGCGCGCGTCTTCAGTCCGGCGAGGCCCGTGATGACGAGGTCGTTGAAGCTGCTGTGGAAGTAGTGCTCGCTGTGGTTGTAGCCGTCATGACCCTCGAAGGAGCCAGTGTCCGGGTGCAGAGCCTCGGCAAGGTAAGGTTTGCCGTCCTTGCGGTGGGATTTCGAGAAGATCTGCAGCAGCTTTACATAGTCGGCCCGGGTGATGGCGTCCTGCGGATAATGGTGCAGCACATTGGCCATGGCCTTGAGCGTCTGGGCCGTCGAGTAGGGCCACGACTGCCCGCTCCACCAGCAGCACCCCTTCTGCAGCAGGAACATGGGGTCGTGCCGCTCCACCGTGGTCGGACCAAAGTCCGCGTAGAAATAGTTCCGGTCCATGAGGAACTTCCATGCCGATTCCCGTCCGGGATCGACCATGTTGAACTGCCATGGAATGTAGCCGTGTTCTTCGCGCCCGTGGGGACTGCCCGCGTGGCGGCCGGACTGATAGGTGAGCGTGTGCTTCTGGACGACGACGCCTTCCTTGTCTTTTTCCTCGCGCATGGACATCGGGAAATAGAACTCCCGTTTCGGATCCCAGAGGAGCTGCTGCACTTTCTCCTTCAGAGATGCCGCCTTCTTTTCATATTCCTCAGCTGCCGCCGTGTCGCCGGCCAGCCGCGCGGTGCGGGCGATCGAAAGGGCGTCGGCATACATGTAGGCATTGAAGCCCGGGCGGTAGCCTGGAGCCCCGCGGAGGATGTCCGTGGTCTGCCGGCTGTTGATGTTGAATTCCATCCCGTCGTCGTGGCCGTTCTGCCAGAAGAGGCCGACCTCCGGAACAAACTGGCGCTTCGTCCATTCTTCATAGTTCTTCTTCAGGTCGGGCAGGAGACCGACCATGAAGGCATCGTCGGGATGCACCTGATGCATGGCCCAGATCCCATCGGCGAGCCAGCAGCCGTAATTGCGCGGCTGGGCTCCGGGGGTCCGGAACCAGTAGCGGGAATAATCACGGGCGTACCGGTCGTCCGCGAGCCAGCGGAGTTCATAGAGCTGATGCCCGACGGGACAGCTGATGGCTCCGTAGGCACCGCTCCAGAAGGGACGGTCCGTGAACTCGGTGAAGCTGTAGCCACTGTTGGGCGACCCGTAGGTCATGTGCTTGGTGATGAGTTCCCATCGGTAGTAATAGGTGGTGACGAGTTCCTCGTCAGGGCACTCGAAGAACGGGATGTTGGACTTGTACCAGTCCCAGTCGCGGTTGTCCCAGAAGGTCTGGGATTCGAGGGCCTTCTGCTTGTCGAGGACCCCGGCCGTAGCCGTGCCAAGCGCAATCGTGAAGGCGAGCAGGGAGAGTGTTGGTTTCGTCATGGGAAATGCGGATCGTTGCTCAGGGCTGGAGTGGTTCGGTCTGAAAATGATGGATGGTGGCTGCGCCGCGCACGACCAGCGCCGTACGGATCGAGCGGTCCCATGGTGGCAGGAACCCGCCGTCGCCGGCGCCGGCAGCCGTCCAGGTCGCTCCATCGGGACTGACCGCGAACTGGAGCCGGTGTCCGCCGGAAATGCTCAGGCGGAGATGGAGTGTTGGGCCGCCCGGGAGATCTGTGACGGAGAGCGTGTCGCGCTTGCCGCGCTCGGTGCGCACGACCGACGCTTTGCCGTCGCTGCATTCGAGAGTCACCATGTTTCCGGGATCGCCACAGGCACTCAGTCCGGTCATGGCGCCGTCCCCGGGACGGCTGCAGACGGCCGTGGCCTGGAGGTCACCGGAAGTGACCGGGCGGCCAAGGATTGCGGGCTGATCGCCGGATGAGGCGAGTACGGCCCCGCGCATCCCCGGGGCAGAGGGTTCGAAGCGCGGGCGCTGATGGATCGGCCATTGCCAGCCGGGACGGAGCGAGGTGAAGTCGTCGCGGAACGTGGTTTCCGTGCGCCGTCCGGGGATCCCGTGCGGGGCCGCGGCACGCACCGATGGGCCTTGGCCCCCGTGAATTGATGGCCAGCCGTCGGCGCCGAACGTGACCTCGTCGAGCATCATCTCGCGCCCGGTGAAGACCATGGTCGGCTGGGAATAGGCGTGATAGAGGATCCAGAGACGGCCACTGGGATCGTCGACAATGCTGCCGTGGCCGGGGGCGCGGAAGGCATCGTTGGCGGCCAGCAGTGGATTGCGCGGGCACTTTTCCCATGGGCCGAGGAGCGACTTCGAGCGGGCTGAACCTTCGGCGTATTCGGCACGGCTGCCGCAGCAGGAATTGCCGGCATAGAAGAGATGAAACCATCCATCGCGTTTCAGCAGGAACGGCCCCTCGACCACGGCTTCTTCCCACTTCACATCGTTGCGGAGGATCTCCCGCCGTTCTCCCGTGAGGCGGGTGCCGGACTCATCAAGAGGCTGAGCCCAGAGAATGGTGGGCAGCTGTCGGCTGTTGCCGTCTTCCTTCCAGATCAGGAAGCGCTGGCCGCTTTCGTCATCGATGGCCGCACCGTCGATTGATCCGGCTTCCTGCGAAACCAGCGGTCCGTGATCGGTCCACGGACCATCCGGACGGTCCGCCGAGGCCACGGCTACCGAGAGCGGGCCATCCTTCCTGCGGGCCGTGTAGTAGAGAAAAAAGCGTCCCTTCCACGCACAGAGTTCCGGGGCCCAGAAATTCCCCGAGGCCCAGGCAGGAGGTTCCGGAAACACCGCCGCACGGACCGTCCAGTTCACGAGATCCCGGGAGTGCAGGATCGGGAAATGAGGAGCCCATTCCGATGATGTCGCGGTGGCGAAGTAATCGCTCCCGACCCGCACAACCGAGGGATCCGGATAGTCTCCCCGCAGCACCGGGTTGCGGTAGAGCGGCGTTTCCGCAGGGGCACCCGCGAGGAGGACGGCCAGAACAGCCAGCGGCATGGCATTCATTTTCCGGTGACCTTTCGGATGTAATCGACTTCGTCCTGGCGGAACGGCGAGCCATCCTGTCGCAGGATATCATGGAACCATACCGGTGGTTCCCCGGAGTATTTTCTTGTCCATGAATCCCATGGGTAGATGGTCTGGGTCTTCCCGGCGACAAAACCCCAGCAGTATGCGGCCACCTTCTGCTCCTTCATCCAGCCAAGATGCGGATCGAAGGTACTGCCGTTCGGCCGCGCCATGAATTCGGTGCAGAGAATCGGACGGCCGAAGCGACGCAGCCAGGCCACGCGCTTCTGCATTTCCGGCAGGCCATCGTAGTTGTGGAAGGAAATGACATCGCTGTTCCCGAGCTGGATGCGCTGAGTCGCGCTGAGTCGGTCGTCACCCGACCAATCCCCCAGCCATGGGGCCGAGGTCAGCGGCTGCGAGGGATCCGCGGAACGCGCCCATGCAAAAACCTGGGGGAGGAGCCGGAGCATGAGTTCCGTCTTGTTCTTCGGCTCGAGCCCGGGACGTCCGGGCCCACCACCGTCGCTGTTCTCGGGTTCGTTCCACACGTCCCATGCGTGCACCCGGTGATCATCCGCAAAGCGCCGCACCACAGCCGTCACATAGTCGCGCAGGTAACCCTGCTTCTCCGGACGCTGGAGAACTTCGGTGCCCGGACTCTGCACCCAGCCGGAATTGTGCGTGTGCGGAATCGGCTGCGGCTGACGGCCGGCCTTCGGAAGCGGGTCCCAGCAGCTGTCGAAGATCGTGAGAAGAGCGCCGATGCCATGGTTGTGAGCGATCGCGAGGAAGCGGTCCACCCTCTGCAGGAAGCCCTCGGGATCCTGCTTCCATGCAAGATCATGAAGGTAGACCCGGACGCTGTTGAAGCCGAGTCCGGCGGCCATGGCGAGTTCGCGGTCGATGGCTTCCCCGTCAAACGTTTCGGCCTGCCACATCTCGAGCTGATTGATGGCGGTACTCGGAGTGAAGTTGCAGCCGGCCAGCCAGCCGTGCTGATCCAGCCATGCGTTGGCGCGCTCCACTGACCATCGCCCGGCCGCGTCGCCCGCCTGCCCGGTGGCCATGCCCGTGAGAGCCGCCGCCGCGAGCCATGCCAGCAGAGCACCTCTCATCTCAGTACTTCCGGTTGGGAAGTTCCGCAGCTGCGTTCGTCTCATCAAAGAGCCGGTCTTCCTGAACGAGGGTCTTCGGCAGTTTCTCACCCCTGAGGGCTTTTTCGACGGCATCGAAGGCCATGGGACCAAGAAGCGGATTGCATTCCACCGTGCAGTTGAGCTTGCCATCACGGATGGCTTCAAAGGCGAAACCCATGCCATCGATGCTGACGACTGTCACGTCCTTGCCCGGAGCGCGCCCGGCTGCCTCAAGGGCCTGGATCGCACCAATGGCCATGTCATCGTTGTGGGCATAGACCGCCGTGATGGCCGCTCCATGCACCTTGATGAGAGCTTCCATGACGTTCTTGCCGTCGCTCCGCTTGAAATCACCGGTCTGGCTGGCGAGAATTTTCATCTCCGGATGAGCCGTGATGGCCGATTCAAAACCTTTCCGGCGGTCGTTGGCGGGAGCCGATCCCGTCGTTCCTTCCAGTTGGATGATCCCCGCCTTGCCGGCGCATTTCTTCGCAAGCCATTCCCCGGCCATGCGGCCTTCCGCGACAAAGTCGGACGCAATCAGCGTGGTGAAGAGAGTATCGTCAGAAACGGTGACCCCCCGGTCGACAAGCACGACTGGAATTTTCGCGTCACGGGCTTCCTTGAGGATGGCATCCCATCCGGTTTCGACTTTCGGTGCGAGGATGATGGCTCCGACTCCCTGGGCGATGAAGCTGCGCATGGCGCTGATCTGGGCTTCCTGCTGCCCCTGGGCATCCGAGAACTTCAATTCGATGCCGCGTCTGACAGCCTCGGACTTGATGGATTCGGTTTCTGCCGTGCGCCATGGATTGTCGGCCCCGATCTGCGAGAAGCCCACCACGAGGCGTCCGCCACCCGGGGAAGCGGCACCACCGCCCGTGCCGGCGGGCTTGCACGCAGGAACCAATGCCGCGGCAGCAAGCAGCATGAGAAAATTCGGTCGTTTCATCGGAATGCAGAGGGAGGAATTGGGAGGTGGTGGGAGATTCCCGGAAATGGGGGCAGTGCCATCGTTACGAATCGGCCATGTGCGGTCAAGAAAGTACCAGCCACGGCAACTGGTCTGGACTTTGTCCTGGCGTTTCGGCTTTCCCCGGCCGTCGGGACCCCGGTCTCACGATCCAGCACTGCGGCTGGCGAGGAGTTTCTGCAGGAGAATGAAGGCCAGCAGGAGACCACCGCTGGCAATGCGCAGCCACGCCGGATCAAGGCTGCCATTGAAATCAAGGATCGTCTTGATCGTGCCGAGGATGAGAACACCGAGGAAAGTACCGAACAGCCAACCGCGCCCGCCGGTCAGTACCGTGCCCCCGATGACCGCGGCCGCGATGGCGTCGAGTTCGAGTCCATTGCCGCGGGTGGGATCGCCGCTGCTGAGCGCCAGAGTCGAAATGATTCCGCCGAGGGCCGCGCAGCCGCCGCAGAGGGCATAGGTGGAAATGCGCGTCGCCGCAACTGGCAGTCCCATCAGCGTGGCACTCGCCTCGTTGCCGCCGAGCGCATAGACATGGCGGCCGAACCGGGTACCATGCGCCACTGCCATGGCGGCAGCCAGGAGCACCAGAAACAGAATCGGCCCCATGGTCAGCAGCAGACCCGGCCCAAGTGGGATGCCGCGTTCCGCAACGTCCGCATAAAATGGGTCCGCAATCTCGATGGACCGGGGACTGACCATGAACGCCATGCCCCGTGCGAAGAACATGCCCGCCAGCGTCACGAGAAACGCCGGGATCCGGAACACCTGAATAATCCATCCCTGCAGTGCCCCGAACCCAATCCCGGCCAGGAGCGCCGCCGCCATGGCGGCCGGAGCCGACCAGTCATGACTGCCAACCAGCGCAGCAATGGACACGGTTGTGAAGGCCATGACGGCGCCGACCGAGAGGTCAATTCCACCACCGAGAATGACAAAGGTCATGCCTATGGCAATCACTCCAAGAAAGGCCCGGTCCTTGAAAAGGTTGAGGACCACGCGCGCCGAAAAGAAGTTTTCGTAATGCCAACCCGCCACCGCAAACAGACCGAGCAGGACGAAGGCCGTGGCCGCGAGAGGAAGAAGCCTTGAGGTCAGTAGGCGGTTCATGCCTTGGCTGCATTGGAGTTGCTCCGGGCAAACAGGGCCCGGACCCTGGGCGCATGGAGGAGGCAGACCGCCAGAATCACGATGGCCTTGGGCACGGGAGCCACGGCAGGTGGAACATTCTGATTGTAGAGCGTCAGCGTGAGCGTCTGAAGCAGCAGTGCACCCACAACCGATCCGGCCAGGCTGAAACGCCCGCCGGACAGCGCCGTGCCGCCGGCCACCACGGCGAAGATGGCGTCCAGTTCCCTCGTGTCCCCGATTCTTGCGGGATCGGCAGCGGCGATGTTGGATGCCTCGAGAATTCCGGACAGCCCGGCGCAGAACCCACTGAAGACGTAGACCGCCATGCGGACAGTGGTCGTCCGGACGCCCGCGAACCGGCTGGCCGTCTCATTGTCGCCGGTCGCTTCAATGAAAAGTGCCGCTGCCGTGCGGCGCAGCGCCACGCCCGTCAGCAGGGCCATGAACGGCACCAGCAGGACCGGAACGGGCAGACCGAAAAGCGAACCATTCGCGAGCCACTGCAGTCCTTTGTGCTGAAACGGAACCATCTGACTTTCGGTGAGCAGCATGGCCAGGCCACGCGCCGCCACCATGGTCACCAGCGTGGCAATGATCGGCTGAAGCCTGACCTTCGCCACGAGCAGACCGTTGCAGAGGCCCAGCGCCGTGGTGGTCAGCAGGGCCAGAGCGACCGCCTGCCCGAGCGGGGCCCCGTGATTCACCTGCATGGCCGCAACCGCTCCGCTCACGGCCATGAGTGAACCCACCGACAGATCGACGCCGCCCGTTGCAATCACGAGCGTCATGCCGAGCGCCAGCAGCATGGGAACCCGGGCACTCTGATTGACAATGTCGACCAGCGTTCCGAAAAGCCGGCCGTCCTTCCACTCGAGCTGGAAGAAACCCGGAGAAGCTGCCGCATTGAAAACGAGCAGAGCCACCAGTGCGGCGAGCGGCCAGAGGACTGTGGAACGGAACGCATTCATGCGGCGGCAACGGTTTCCATGATCGTCCGGACGGAAATCGCGGCACCATCGAGGACGGCAGCCTGGCGGCGGTCGCGCAGCACCACCACCCGGCTGCAGTTGCGCACCACTTCCTCGAGTTCCGCCGCAATGAAGACGATGCTCATGCCGGCCCGGCACAGTTCCCGGCAGAGCGCTTCAATCTCGGCCTTCGCTCCGACATCGATGCCGCGCGTCGGTTCGTCGAGGATCAGCAGTCGCGGCTGCACGGCCATCCAGCGGGCCAGCAGGCATTTCTGCTGATTGCCCCCGGACAGAGTCCCGATGGGGGTTTCCGGGCCCCTCGTTCTGATGTTGAGCGCACGGATGAACCTCTCGGCAAGTGCTTCCTGCTCGGCGCGCGGCAACTGCCTCAGGGCACCGCGCGATGCCTGCAGGGCCAGCATAATGTTCTCGCGCACACTCAGGCTGGGAATGATGCCCTCGACCTTGCGGTCCTCGCTGCAGAAGGCAAATCCCGCCGCCATGGCGTCGCGCGGCGAATCCAGCACCAGAGTCTTACCCTCCAGAACAACGCGGCCTCCGTTCGCCGGATCAATGCCGAACAGCAGTCGCGCCGTTTCCGTCCGCCCGCTGCCAAGCAGACCGGCCAGACCAGTGACCGCGCCTGCGGGCACGGAAAAATTCAGCGGGCCGACCGTGCCGCGGCGCTCCGCTGATTCGAGACGCAGCAGTTCCGCAGCCTCCCCTGCCCCGGATACCGGCTCCGCGGATGCTCCGGCGGCAACGGGTCGCCCAATCATCCGGG